>JBPCPG010000176.1:0-14313 GCA_050999445.1 Nakamurella sp.
TCAGGTTGGCCGGCCCGCGGGCCATCGTGACATCGGATTTTCGCAGATATCAGCTCGGCGTCGACCTGAACCTGGACGGTTCCGACCTCGAACACATCTCGTTCGACGGCGAGGTCGTGTATCGCAACCCATTTCTCGGGCACCGGTTGATGGACGAGGAAATAGCGATAGCCACCCTGATGCAGGCGACCGCTGCCTGGTCCCGGGACGAGGGGCCACCTCCGTACCCGCTCGGCGACGGTTGCCAGGACCACCTGGTTTCACTGGCGATCGACGAATCGGCGAAAACCGGTGCGCCGGTGACCACCGCGCCCGGTCCGTGGTCCTCCGCCTGAGGTTCCGGACCTCCCGGGCGGCAGATTCAGCTGAGCCCGAATTCCAGGTGACCGATATCAGTTGACCCGCCCGGGCAACCGGATCGCGACGGCAAGTGTTGATCAGATGTGGAGATCAACGGATCGGGCCGAACGGCCGGCAGCGCGGCGCGATCGATCGCCCCTTCGGCGACGGTGGCGGTTCACTCCCGGCGTCCTCTGCAGAAAAAGTCGACTCGCCGGACAGGAATCTCAGAGGGGACACAGGTGGAAGGCGTTGCGGACTTCGACGGTTTTGTGCGGATGAACCTGCCCGCGTTGCTGCGTTTCGGGGCTGCTCTGACCGGAAATGCTCATGACGGGGCGGATCTGGTCCAGGCGGCCCTGGAGAAGACGGGGGTGCGCTGGCGTCGCGTTGCGGCCACCGACAACCCGGTCGGCTACGTGAAGGCCATCATGGCCAACACCAGGGTGAATTGGTGGCGCCAACGCCGCCGCGAATCGCTGCTGGCCGAACTGCCCGAAAACGGCGCAGTGGACACCTACCCGTCAGATTCCACCGGCGTGTGGTCGGTGGTCGCCGCGCTGCCCAAGAGGCAGCGGGCGGTCATGGTGCTGCGTTACCTGGACGGTCACAGCGAGGCAGAGATCGCGGCCATCCTCCACATTGCTCCCGGAACCGTGAAAAGTCAGGCTTCCAAGGCTGCTGCCACGTTGCGAAAGACCCTGTCCGACAGCTACGCGAAGGAGGCGTGATGGACGCCGAAGATCTGGCCCGAGCACTGTCCGCCGAACCACCGACCGCAGCAGTACGCGCCGATGCCGTCCAGGTCATCGCCCGATCCGTGGCCAGCGCCAAACGGCGCCGCGCCCGCGCGGCCGTAGCCGCCAGCATCGGTGCCGTCGTCGTCGTCGTCGCGGTCGTCACCGGCTCCATCGCCACGTTCAGCGGCCGGGCAGCGCCGGCGCCGCAGCCGGCGCAGATCACCACGACGATGAATGTCCCGACCACCAAGATGACCGTGCCGAGCCGGTCGACAGCCAACGGCAGGCCCACCACGACAACACACCCGGTGCGAGTCACACTGCAGAGCATTCCCAGCCGGTCGACAGCCAGCGGCAGCCGCACCTCGACAGCGCAACCGGCGCGGGTCACCGCGACGAGCAAGGTTCCGAGCCGGTCGACAGCCACTGTCGGCAATGCGCCAACGGCTGTCCTTTCGGCCCCGGTCGGCTCGTCGTGGACCTATCTGCCAACAAGCGTCACCGCCCCCTCGTCGGTCGCCTTCCCGACGGCGGCGACGGCTCAGCCACCGGAATCCACGATCACTACGCAGCAGAATGCCACCCGGACCAGACGCTCCCCCGGCCCCACCAGCCCGCCCGATGGCACAGGTACTTCCGGGGCAACCTCGACGCCGACGACGACTGCTCAGCTGACCACCAGCCACCCGACGGTCCCCCAACCCGCCCCGCCCCGCCCGCCGTCGAAAACATCGATAGCGACGACGCCAAAGGGGGCCAGCTCGTCGCCGGCAACGACCGCCGGTTCGCCGACGTCGTTCGCTCGGTTCGTCGGCACCTACAACCATCACACCAGTTTCCTGGTGATCCACGCCGACCACACCGGAACCATCAACTCAACATTTGGTTGCTGTCGGGGGACCACCTACCCGCTCCGCTACAGCGGCGGCGACAACAATTCGTTGCAGGGGACCGTGACGGGCCCAGGGAAGGTCGAGGGGACCGGTGGCGACGTGCACCTGACGGTGGGCCAGAAAATCGAATTCCAATTCGTGACCGGACAGAAGGGTCCGATCATCCAGTCCTCCGGATTCCCCCCCGGAAGCGACCAGGTGTGGTGCAACAACATGGGCGGCAACTACGACAACCGCTGCGGCTGATCTGTATCAGGCGCGGAGAGCTGCTATCCCCGGAAGCACTCGATTCGCAGGTGAACCGCACCCGGCCGTTGAGCGGATCGTCGCCGGACAGCTGCCCCTCCCCGGCCGTGGTATCAGCCGGATGACCATCCGGGTGTGACAAGGTCCAGGACACGATCGAGGCGCCGCTCGGAGGCGTCGTGCAACGGCGGCAGCAGCAGGGTCGTAATGCCTGCTGCGACCGCCGACCCGTCGGGTACGGCCCGATCGCCCACCATCAGCACCTGCGCGGCCGGGAGCCCCAGGCGTTCGAGCGCTATCGCGAAGATGGACGGATCAGGTTTGCAGAGGCCGAGTTCGTAGGACAGCATCCACGCGTCGACCAGATCGATCCATGTGGTTCCGTAGTCCGTTTCTCGGTCGGCGAAGCTCGGGCGCAGATCGAAGTGGATGTCGCTGACGATGCCGATCCGCGTCCCCGCGCCATGCAGGGTCGTCAGCAGGAGTTCAACGTCATCGGCGAATGGGTTCATCGATGCGTCCGACTCCACCGCGTAGAGCGAGTCGGCCAACCGGGCATCCAGGCCGGCGGCCGCGAACCATGAGTAGTAGGCCGCCCGGTGCAGCGCGACGTCGGTGTCGATGATGCCGGAATCAACGACCGACTGGTCAGCTGACCTGAGCGGCCTGAGTACGGCGTCGACGGCTTCTGTCGAGGCATCACGTGCGATGCGCTGCAGCGCGGTCCTCACCCAGAGGTCGTAACGCGGAGCGGCGACGAGCGTGCCGCGCCAGTCGAGCAGAACCCCTCGAAAGCGTGGGGATGCTCGCGTGTCCAGAGTCTCCTGCTTGCTCATGTCGGAACCACGCTAACGCACGCCGAACGGAGAAGCTGATCGAGATCAGCCGATCGCCAGGACGAATGGGAGCACCGTCGTTGCGCCGGCCTGCCGAAGCGCGCGGGCCGCGACCGCCAGCGTCCAGCCGCTGTCGGTCCGGTCATCGACGAGCAATATCCGCCGTCCGACGACAGCCTCCGGCTCGGCGAGTCGAGAGCGCCCCAGGATGCCCTTCAGCCGCTGCGCGGAGTTCACCGCAGAGGGCGGCGGCGGTCCGTCGCCGATCAACTCGAACCTGGTCAACACCGGAATCTTCCGATACCTGGCCATGCCGGTCGCCAGGTGTTCGACCAATTCTCGACGGGTCACCGATTCCAGGAACACCACGCCGTCCACGTCGGCAGCCTCCGGCCACGCGTCCAGGACCTGCACGGCCGCGTGCCGCAGTGGTACCGGGGTCGGACCGTCAGGAGTATCGGATCGCAACGCGTCGCGCAGCGCCGATCCCCAGCCGATGCCGTCCAGCCGGCCGACTGCACGCCCGCGTTCGGCCCGCTCACCGACCGGGATCTTGCCGGACAAGGCGATGCCGGCCGTAGCCATTCCGGTCGGCCACTGGGCGCGTGGATCCACCGCCACACCGGGAACCGAGAGGCTGGCCCGCGCCCGCTCCACCGCACCGTCGTTCGCCGGCCCGGACAGCGCCAGGCCACCGCAGTTGTCACAACGACCGCAACCGACGGTTCCTGGATCGTCGTCCAGCTGGGACCGCAGGTAGTTCATCCGGCAGCCGGGCGTGTCCTGGTAGTCGAGCATGGCTTGTTCTTCGGTGTGGCGGGCCTGCGCAACCCGTGCGTACCGGTCGGCGTCGTAGTTCCACGACTGCCCGGTCGACGTCCAGCCGCCCTGCACCCGATGCACTGCGCCATCGACGTCCAGCACCTTGAGCATCGACTCCAGCCGAGACCTGCGCAGCTGGACCCGAGGTTCCAGGGCGGGCAGCGACATCGGCCGGCCTGCCGCGGCCAGCTCAGCCAGGGTCTCCCTGACGTCACTCTCGGCGGGAAACGCCAGCGATCCGAAATAGTTCCAGATGTCCTGATCTTCGCGGCCGGGCAGTAGCACCACCGTTGCGTTCTCGACGCCGCGACCGGCCCGGCCGACCTGCTGGTAGTAGGCGATCGGCGAGTTGGGGGCGCCGAGGTGCACCACGAATCCGAGGTCCGGCTTGTCGAAACCCATGCCGAGCGCCGAGGTGGCCACCAAGGCCTTGACCCTATTGCCGAGCAGATCCTCCTCCGCCTGCAGCCGCTGCGCCTGCTCCGTCTGCCCGGAGTACGCCGCAACATCGAACCCGTTGCTGCGTAGGAAGTCCGCGACCTGTTCGGTCGCCGCGACGGTCAGGCAGTAGATGATGCCGGACCCGGGTAGCTCAGCCAGGTGCTGGGCCAACCACGCCAGCCTCGAGGGCTGATCGGGCAGCCGGACGACGCCGAGATGCAGGGACTCGCGATCGAGCGTTCCGCGCAGTACCAGCACCGGTTGAGCGTCGGCGATCTGGAGCTGCTCGGCGACGTCGGAGGTCACCCGGGCGTTCGCGGTAGCCGTGGTGGCCAGCACCGGAATGCCGGCGGGCAGATCGGTCAGCAGAGTACGGATGCGCCGATAGTCCGGCCGGAAATCATGACCCCAGTCCGAGATGCAGTGTGCCTCGTCGATCACGACCAGGCCGGCAGAGGCCGCCAACGCGGGCAACACTTCGTCGCGGAAACTAGGGTTGTTCAGCCGTTCGGGCGAGACCAGGAGTACGTCCACCTGCCCGGAGCGCACCTGTTCGTGGACCGTTGCCCAATCATCGCTGTTGGCGGAATTGATCGTCACCGCATGGATTCCGGCACGAGCGGCCGCCGAGATCTGGTTCCGCATCAACGAGAGCAACGGCGAAATGATGATGGTCGGCCCAGAGCCCTGTTCGCGCAGTAGCGCTGTGGCGACGAAGTAGACGGCTGACTTGCCCCAGCCGGTGCGCTGCACCACCAGTGCGCGCCGGCGGCCGGCCACGAGAGCCTCGATGGCGGTCCACTGGTCGTCCCGCAGCCGCGCACTCTCGGATCCGACGAGCGCACCCAGGTGCCGCTCGGCCTGGTTGCGCAGCACGGCCGCTGTTGGCGCCGACACCGTTCCCGCTGCGTTCATACCCTGGTCCTGACGTCATTCATGCGATCCCCCGAATTGTCACCGCGTCCTGTCCCAGCAGAGTAGGCGGACGGCCCGACAGTCGCCGTCGGGCAGGCCAGGACACAACCCAGGCAGGCCAGGACACAACCCGGGCAGGCCAGAGCACAACTCGGGGAGTCCTCGACCTACGATCCGAGCATGACCCCGGCAACGCAACCTCGCACGGCGCGGCCGACTGCGAGCCGTGGAGAACGCGAGTGACGGCAGGCCGCTTCGCGCCCAGCCCGTCCGGCGACCTGCACGTCGGCAACCTCCGGACCGCCGTGTTGGCCTGGCTCTTCGCCCGGACCACCGAACGGGCGTTCCGGTTGCGGATCGAGGACCTCGACCGGGTCGCCGCCGGTGCCACCGAGCGGCAACTCGCCGACCTGGCCTCGCTGGGACTGACCTGGGACGGCCCGGTCGTTCGGCAGTCCGATCGAATCCAGGGCTACCGCGACACGATCGAAGTCCTGCGGAAAGCGGGCCTGACCTACGAGTGCTTCTGCACCCGGCGGGAGATCCAGTCGGCCGGGTCCGCTCCGCACGGACTCCAAGGCGCATATCCGGGCACCTGCCGCGCACTGACATCTGCGCAGCTCACGGAGCGCCGCCGCTCCGGCCGCCCACCTGCCTTGCGCCTTCGCGCGGAAGTCGGAGCCTGGACGGTGACCGACCAGCTGACCGGTCCGTACACCGGACCGGTGGATGATCTGGTTCTGCAGCGCGGTGACGGAGTGGTCGCCTACAACTTGGCCGTCGTCGTCGATGACGCAGCTCAAGGCATCGATCAGATCGTGCGGGGGAACGATCTGCTGACCTCCGCGCCGCGGCAGGCATACCTACGGCAGTTGCTGCACCTGCCCGCGGTGATCCACGCCCACGTGCCGTTGGCGCTCACTGTGAGCGGCGCTCGGCTGGCGAAGCGGGACGGCGCCGTCACGATGACCGATCTTCGTCCGCACGGCTACGGTCCCGCGGAGGTGTTGAGCCGAATCGGTGTCTCTCTCCGGCTCGCCGAACCGGGCGAGGTGGTCAGTCTCGCCGACCTCGCTGAACGTTTCGATCCTGCCGCGCTGCCGCGGGAGCCCTGGACCGTCGATCCGGCCCGGTGGGCAATTGACACTGCGCGGTTCGAAGGCGCCTGAAACGCGGAACGTGTCACGCTCTCGAGCGCGTCGCCGAATACCACCTCGTTTCGGCAATAGTCATCTTTTCAGGTGGCTGGACAAAAACGAGACCATGGTCCGGATCAGTGTTTTCCGTGAGGAGGCGTGGCGATATTCATGACCTTCGTTTTCGAGTTCCAGATATTCCACCGAACGGTTCAAAGCTTTCAGGGCATCCACGATTTGATGTGCTTCGCTGATCGGAACGTTGGTGTCGTGTTGGCCATGGACGACGAGCAAGGGAGCGGTGATCCGGTGGGCCCGAGCAAGCGGCGACAGATCGGCCAGCAAATCGTGGTCCACCACGGGGTGGCCGTACTTGCTGACTGCCGCCGCCGCGATCCAGGGTTCACTGTTCCGGTAGAAGCTGAGCAGGTCCGACATGCCGCAGATGTCGACACCGGCGGCGAATAGATTCGGATACCGCGCCAGACTGGCCAGGGTGAGGTATCCACCGTAGGACCGGCCGGTGACGGCCAGCGACGAGGGAGTGCAAATGCCTCGCTCGATCAGGAATTCGGCGCACGACCGTACGTCGGCTATGGCGTCGTGCCGGCCGTGCCGGTCGTCGGCGTGTACGAACGATTTGCCGAAGCCCGACGATCCGCGGACGTTCGGCGCGAAAACGGTGATGCCGGCGGCGACCATGGCTTGGTGCTGCGGTGAGAATGCCGGCCGTTCCTGGGATTCCGGCCCGCCGTGCAGGCTGATCATGGCCGGGCCCGATTCATCGTCCCGTGCCCGATACAGCCAGCCGGTCAGCATCAGACCATCGTGCGACTCGAAGGTCTCCAAAGTGGGGTGCACCAGTGGCTGAATTGCCGGAGACCCCAGGCCGACGGGAGCGAGCGCCGCGTCCGAAGTCCGAGCGGTCCAGAGATCCCGCGGCCGGTCGGGGCCCTCGATGCACAGCACCAGCCGGCTGCCGTCCCTGGACAGTGCGCAGCCGGACACCACCGACGCGGGCACGCTGACCGCCCGTCGCCGGCGGGTTCTGGTGTCCAGCAATTCCACTTCGCTGGTACCGGCGACGTTCCAGACCAGAAGCAGCAGCGTCCCGTTTTCGTCGGCATCGAGGAATTCCAGCTCCCCGTCCTCCCGGGCGGCGAACGCGCCGGCCGGTCCGCGCAGCCCGTCCGGCCCGACGGGCTGTGCGATCAACGCGCGCCGGGGCAGACCGGCGTCGCTGACCAGGTATGCGGTCATCGGCAACGTATCCCCCGGCGGGGAGCGTCGCAGCAGACCGACATCGGTGGAACCAGCCGCCGGGTAGGGCAGGAGCGGGTGATCGCAGTCGCCGATCCGGTCGACCAGAACACAGAACTGGGCTCCGCGAGTGCCGTCGCGTAGCAGCAGGAAACGCTCGTCGGAGGACAGGTCCAGCGCGGTGATCAGGTCACCTTCGGCCAGCCGCCCGTGGGCGCCGGTGACCGGATCGATGAGCACACAACGGGTCTGCTCACTCGGCCGGGTCGGGGCCAGTTCGACGACCAATTTGTGGCCGACTCGGGTCCACGGGCCGAGCACCGCGTGCTGGTCGTCGGATCCGGCCACTCGCCGGACGTCGGTGCCGTCCGGCCGCAGCACCCAGACCTGGCTCCGCACACCGCCGTTCGCGGCAACCGCACAGGCGAGCCACTGACCATCGGCGGACCAGCTCACTTCGAGTACCGGATCCGTGGACAGCGGAATCGGGATCGGTTCCTGGGCACGGTCCTGCGTGTGCATCCATAACTCCGGAGTGCCGCGGCGGTCGCTGACGTAGGCGATCCGGGTGCCGTCGGGTGACATGCTGGGCCCCCAACTCGCCCAGCGGTCGACGAGGTCGTTCCCGAGCCGAAGTCCACTGTTCAGCGGCTCCGCTGATAGGCGAACCATGGTCAGCTGATGCCCATCGTCTGGAACCACATCTCGAGCAATCCCAACTGCCACAACGCGTTGGAACCCAGGGTGGTCCTGGTTCGGTTCGGCGCAGCCAACATGGCCTCGACAGCTCCCGGTTTGAACAAGTCGCGAGTCCTTGCAGCCGGGTCGGTCAGCGCCTCCCGGATCCGGCTCAGGTAGGGCCCTTCCAGCTGGCGGATGGCCGGCACCGGAAAGTAACCCTTGCTGCGATCGATGACCGCATCCGGAACGACGCCTCTTGCCGCCCGCTTCAAAACCCCCTTGCCGCCGTCGGCCAGTTTCAGCTCCGGGGGAATTCGGCCGGCGAGTTCGACCAGTTCGTGATCGAGGAACGGAACCCGGGCCTCCAGCCCGTGGGCCATGGTCATGTTGTCCACCCGCTTCACCGGATCGTCGACCAGCATGATCGCAGTGTCGTTCCGGAGCGCGGCGTCCACCGCTGTCTCGGCACCCGGCCGCCCGAACTGGGCAGCGATGTATTCGGTGGCGACATCGCCGGGCACCATCCACTCCGGATTGAGCAGTTCTCCCATCGCTCGATAACGGCGATCGAAGAACACCCCCGCATAGGCCTCAACCGCGTCGGCCCTGGGCACGGCGGCCAGCGGCGGGTACCAGTCGTAGCCGCCGAGCACCTCGTCGGCGCCCTGCCCGGACTGCACGACTTTCACCTGTCGGGCGACTTCCTGGCTGAGCAGGAAGAAGGCGACGCAGTCATGGCTGACCATCGGTTCGCTCATCGCTGCGACGGTGGCATCGATGGCCGGCAGCAGCCTGGACGAGTCGATCCTGATCTGGTGGTGGTCGGTGGCAAACTCGCGAGCTATCAGATCGGAGTATTTGAATTCGTCCCCCGACTCACCACCGGCGGATTCGAAGCCGATGCTGAAAGTTTGCAGGTGTTGCTGGCCGGCTTCGGCCAGAAGCGCTACCACCAGGGAGGAATCGATGCCTCCGGAGAGCAGCACCCCGACGGGCACATCGGCGACCATCCGCCGTTCGACTGCGGTGCGCAGACTTCCGATCAGCGCTTCCTGCCAATCGCGGTCGGTCCAGTCCGATTTCGCCGCGTCTCGCACGAAAGGCGCCTCCCAGTAGAGGGAATCGGTGAACCTGCCGTCCGGCTCGACGACGCGGACGGTGGCCGGCGGCAATTTGCGGATGCCGCTGAGAATGGTCCGCGGCGCCGGAACAACCGAGTGGAACGACATGTAGTGCGCCAGCGCGACCCGGTCGATGCTCGTGTCCTGAACACCGGCCGCGAGCAGCGCTTGCGGTGTCGAGGCAAAGCGAAGCCGCTCCCGCGTCTGGTCCAGGTACAGCGGTTTGATACCCAGCCGGTCACGGGCCAACACCAACCGGCCGGTGTCCCGTTCGGCGATTGCGAAGGCGAACATGCCGATGAAATGGTCCACGCAGTCCGTTCCCCAGCGCGCGTAGGACTTGGCGATGACCTCGGTGTCGGAGCGCGAAAAAAATTTGTAGCCAGCGCTTTCAAGCTCGCTTCGCAGCTGAGGATAGTTGTAGATGCAGCCGTTGAACACGACTGTCAGGCCCAGAGCGGAGTCGACCATCGGTTGTGAACCAGCCGCGGTGAGGTCGATGATCGAGAGCCGTCGATGGCCAAGGGCAATCGGTCCGTTAGCCCAGATTCCGCTGCCGTCAGGACCGCGAGCAGCGAGCCGCTCACAGCTGCGCTCTAATGCGGCAACGTCGGCGCGGTCCCCGTCGAACCTGATTTCACCTGCCAGACCACACATGTCGTTCTCCCCTCGCTAGTCGAGCACCGATGTGTCCACGATCCAGGTGTCCTTCGCACCGCCGCCGCGGGAAGAGTTCACGATCATGCTGCCCCCCGGTGCGACCCTGGTCAGGGCCAGATCGGCCAGCTGCACGTCCGCGGCACCTGTTCCGTTGACGAACACGAACGCGCGCAGATCGGCGTGCCTGGGTTGGAGCCCGTCGGTGTCGAACGAGGGAAGCGAGGACAGCGCCACCACCTCCTGCGCCACCCACCGCTCCGGATCCTGCGCAATCTCCCGGCGGCGCAGCACGACTTCGGAGGCCGACGCGCTCGGTCCGATCAGCACGCCGCTACCACCGTATCCATCGATGGGCTTGGTGACGAGTTCCCCCACCCGCTCCAGCACGGCGCGGCGTTCAGCCGGGTCACCGCACCGGTAGGTCGGCACGCTGGCCAATTGCGGGCGCTCGTTGAGGTAGTAGGAGATCAGGTCGGGCAAATGGCAGTACATCGCCTTGTCATCGGCCAGTCCGTTGCCCGGAGCGTTGGCCAGCACGACACCGCCGGCCGCCGCAAGCTCCAGCAGCGCGGCTCCGATCGGGCGATCGTTACCGTCGCGCAGGTCGGAGAGCTCGCAGTCCAGCCGTAGGTACAACACATCGATCGGCCGGCCATCCCGACAATGAACCCGACCGTCGTCGATTGCCAGATCTCCGGGCTGCGCCAGGACAAAACCGGCGCGACCGGCCAACAGCTGGTGCTCGAACCAGGCGGAGTTGTTGCAACCGTCCGACAGCAGCGCCACCGTTGCGTCGTCGTCGCCGTCGCCGCCGCCGCGCGCGCACGACCGCAACGTCTGCCCCAACTGTCGGGCCGCGTTCGCCGGATCCAGCAGTCGAGCGGGTCGGGTCAGGTCGGAAGCCACAGCGTCCATCAACTCTCGGGTGGCGATGGCGAACCCGATGCCGGAGGGCACCCTGACGTTGTCCTCAAGGACGCACCAACCGCCAGATTCGTTGCGCACCAGGTCGAATCCCATCACCGGGGCCCGAACGACGTCCGGGGGCAGCCTGGTGGCCTCGTCGCGCCACCCCGGACAGTCCCGCAATCTCTGCATCGGCAGAACGCCGTCGGTGACCAGCCGGGCGTCGCCGTACGCATCCCGTAGGAACGCCTCGATCGCCCTGGCCCGCTGGAGCAGCCCCACCCGCAACTCGGCCCATTCATGGCCAAGAATGACGCGCGGCACCAGGTCCACCGGAAACGGCCGGTGCTCGCCGCCAACGCCGAAGGTCATACCGGTTCCGGTCGCCCAGCGATCACGAATAGGACCACGGGCGGCCAGCTCGTCCAGCCCCTTCACCGCGATGGATGCGAACAGGTCCCGGTAGGCCGGCCGCGGTTCGCCGCCGGCGGTGAAGGCTTCGTCGCCCGCTCTGGCCCGATAGTTGCGAGGCGCAGCCCGGGCCGCGCCTGAGTCGACCTGGCCGTGTGTCTCGGCAACTACCAGGTCCACCACATTCCGCATCTGGCCGTGCTCGGCCAGCGCTGCGCGCTGCCGATCGGCAGAATTGCCGCGGGCCATGGTGGCCTCGATCAGTTCCTTGACGGTGCACCAGTCACCGAGCTCCTCCAGTTGCGGACGCAGTCGATGTACCAGCGCCCAGACAGCCTGGGCTGCCGGGACCGGCTGCGGCCGCGAACTCGAGTCGAGCAGATCACCCATCAAACCGCTGCGGGCCGCCCGCCACATCGCGGCGCGGTGCAGCGGGGCCGCCAGCAACTGCAGGGGATCTCCGCGAAGAGCGGCTTGCTCCGCAGCGGCCACCATCGCGCGGAACAGGCCGGCGATGCCGATGGCGTCATCAACGATGGGACAGGCGTCAGCGACCCGAAGCTCCACCGTCGGTGCGTGCGAGGACGGCCGAACATCGAAGTAGGCCATCTTGGCGTCAGCTATCACCCCTGAGTTGATCAGGTCGGTCAATAGATCGTCGTATTCGGCCGCGGAATTCAACGGCCCGGTCGCACCCGCGGTCGGCCACCGTTGCCAGATGATCGTGCGGATGCTCGAGTAGCCGGTATCGGATCCGTGCCAGAAGGGCGAACTTGCCGACAGCGCAAGCAGTATGGGCAGATCTCGACCGATCCGCTGGGTCACCTCCACAGCCACGTCGCGGTCCGCCAGACCCACGTGCACCTGCAACCCGCAGATGAGCTGCTCGTCGACCAGAAGCCGATAGTCCTGCTGCATCCGGCCGAACCGCCCCGACGAGGTCAACTCGAAATCCGTCGCGGAGGACAACGGCGCGGTGCCGACTGCAGCGACGCGCAGACCCTCCTTCGCCGCCACGTCGATGAGCATTCTGCGCAACCGAACGATGTCCGATCGCAATTCCTCGAGCGTATGCCAGACACCCGTGTTCGTTTCTACCGTCGTGCGCTGCAATTCCGCACCGAAGCTGCACTGTGGCAACGCGGCGAGCAGCTGCGGGGCTCGTGGAGTCAGCAGCGAAGTTCTCGGATCGACCAGATGCAACTCTTCTTCGACACCCAGGGTGAGAGCTGCAACCATGAAAGGAAGCTACGACCGCCACGTTACCGACAAATTTCCGGTATGCGGCGATCTATGGTGCAGCGCAGAGACCAAAAGAAGGACGCTGCCGGCCCTCGGGCCACTGTTCAGGGCCACTCGCGACGTTCCTGTGCCCCGACAGCCCGGGCACACGCAGCGGCGCACCCCAGGCGTCGGCGGACTCCGCAGAGACAGCAAGGTCGGAGCCGCTCATAGCAGCGTGCCGGCATGGTCAGGTATCACGGTGAATTCTTCTCGCGGCGGTCGAGTGTAATCTCCGACCGGGGGGCGGTGAGGAATCTTCATCGCGGGTGGGTCATGGTGTTCATAAGCGATGGTGGACAGTAGATGTGCGATGACGTTGAGGCGCGACCTCTTCTTGTCCTCACTTTCAACCACGTACCAGGGTGATCCGGGGTTGTCGCTGTGCACGAACATCTCATCCTTGGCCTTGGAGTAGTCGACCCACTTGCTGATCGATTGCAGATCCATGTCGGACAGCTTCCAGCGTCGCATCGGGTCCTGCTCACGGGACTTGAAGCGCTTCTCCTGCTCTCGATCCGAAACGGAGAACCAGTACTTGCGCAGCAGGATGCCATCCTCGACCAGCAGCCGTTCGAAGATCGGGACCTGGTGCAGAAACCGGCGGTATTCCGCGCTCGTACAAAAGCCCATGACCCGTTCCACGCCAGCCCGGTTGTACCAGGACCGATCGAACAACACGATTTCACCGGCTGCCGGCAAATGCTCCACGTAACGCTGAAAATACCATTGTGATCGTTCCCGCTCGGTGGGAGCGGGTAATGCCGCAATACGACACCAGCGTGGGTTGAGTCGTTCGGTGATGCGTTTGATCGCCGATCCTTTCCCCGCGGCGTCACGTCCTTCGAAGATGACCACGACCCGGGTGCCGGTATCCCGAACCCACTGCTGCAGTGCGACCAGCTCGATCTGCAGCCGCTGCAGTTCCGCCTCATACACCTTCGACGGCAATTTGAGACTCGGAGATGGAGCAACGGCAGCTGCCGGCTTCGGACGGTTCGTCATCTGCCACTTCCTCGGGTCATCGGGCTCACTTTCACGGTGCACGAACAACCGGGAGTCGCACTCGTACCGGCAGGCGCGAATGTTTTCGATGCGGGTGCGCGGGTGCCCAGCTGCACCACTGCGATCTCCGTGCACATGACTGCGATCTCCGTGGACATGGTGGCATCCTTCCACGTGTCGCATCTCGCGTCGGCGCAATTGCTTCAGGTCAGGCTGTTCGTCGACCCGTGAACGGCCCGGTCAGCAATCGGACGAACAACGGCGGAGGTGGCCGCCATTTCGTGGCCGCGGACCCTATTGCCTGGTGACCTTCGGCTCTAGTCGCGCCGCAGGTAGTCCGGCAACGGTGAGGGAGTCAATTCCTCATCGCCACAACTGGCGGTGGTGACTGTCGAATCCACGTAACCCGAAGGCAGGAGCGGCGCCGTCATCACAGCTCCATTCCCACGCCGATATTTCGTGGCCCGCCATCAAACTTCGCATCATAGTCAGGAGCGGCAATCATGAACAGACAGGTGGACAACGTCGTCGTCTTCGGAGTGGATGGGTCGGCGCCCTCGACCGCAGCTGCATTGTGGGCAGCCGAGGAGGCCCAGCGCCGAGGGGCAACTTTGCGGTTG
>JBPCPG010000047.1:0-10224 GCA_050999445.1 Nakamurella sp.
TTTGCGCGTCGGCGCCGACTCCTACGGTACTGCTGTCGGCAGTGCGTCACTGTTCCACGTCGACTCGTTCGCCCGCCATGCCGAGGCGGGTATCAGCTTGGTGCCGGACTTCCGGGGCCGTGGCGTAGGGACGGCGGCGATCGTCCAGCTCGTCCGATTCGGTTTTGTCCGGCGCAACCTACGCCGGATACATCTCCAGGCGATCGCATCGAACGCCGGCGCGATTCGCGCTTACGAAAAGGCGGGGTTCGTGGTGGAGGGTCGGCAGCGCGAGCACGCATGGGTCCGAGGCGCATACGAAGACATCGTGCTGATGGGGATCCTGCGCTCCGAGCGCACCTCGGCGGCCTGACCGGCCGAGCCCTTCCCGTTACCCGGTAACCAGTCGAACCCGCACGTAAATGGCTGCGAACTCCAGTGGTTCGTCGTGGCAGAAATTCCGCGAGCGAGAAAGCCGACGCCCTCGAATTACTCGGTCACTCTTCGGTGACCTCATCCGTGGGTCGGTAATCTCACCGGCCGACATTCTTACCGGTCGGATCTGGCGGAGCTAGTCAGACGGATTCCAGGCGGGCGGTGACCTCCCTTGGTAGACATCACCACTATGAGGCGCGTGGCCCCCTGAAAATACATTCTCACCGAGAAATGTTTGGAATGGCGTCCGCTCATCGAAGTGGAACCACCTGGCCGCATGTCGCACTGGGCGCCCGCTCAGACCCATCGCGGGACAGTTTCTTCGGGCATTCGAACAGTCGACATTTCGGCGTCGCGGAGCGCGCGCCGGCCTCCTCTGGACCCACGGACCGGGTCGTGCGCATCTGGCTGACGGCATTCCGGGGTTGCACGCCCCGGTCGGTGAAGGACGGGCGGCTCGTCCGCAACCGCGTCACCGATTCGTTACCTTTTAGAGGCAACCGGGATGCTGTCGTAACCGTCATGAGCAGTAGCCGCAGCGATGTTCGAAAACTCCGATTTGCAGACGGACCAAATTTCATCCAGTTTCAGACCAATCCAATTTCGTCCATTCAGTTCTACTCCACGAGTAAGGGCAGCGCCATGTCAGAATCCGGTTCCCGTCATTCCTTCCTCGCCAAATGGCGAGTCGGAAGGATCCCCCTGCTTGTCACCGTCGGACTTTCGTTGCTGAGTCTGTCGGCATTGGCCCCCACCGCATCGGCTGCCGGTGGCGGCGGCGCACGTGTCGTCCAGGCCGTCGGCATCGAGCGGGCGGCGATGGCAGCTCCCCAAGCCCTTGCCGAGCAGCCGATGTTGATGGGCACGTATTTGAGCGCGAGCTCCTTCTCGTCACCGTCGGGCAACATTCGCTGCAGCATCTACACGGCGCCCACCGGCCGAGGGGCGGCGGTGTGCGACGTCGAGGCCCGCAGCTACCTCCCGCCCGGAAAACCCGCATTCTGCGCCACTGACAACTGGGGCCATCGGGCGACGGTGGAGGGAGACCAACCGCGGGCGGTCTGCCGGAAGAAATCTCAGACGGCCGGGGAGATTCTGCCGTATGGGTTCAGCGACCGGGTGGGAGAAATCTGGTGCACCTCCGACAGGTACCGGGGCATCCGCTGCATCAATCAGCGCAGCGGCGTGGGATTCGAGATCAGTTCCCGGCACCTCGATCTGATCACCGCAGGCGGCAATCTGCCGATCACCGCACCGGCCACGGTGGTTCATCGGTACCAGCCGTTCGTCAATGGCAAGCCGGCTCCCGGTCTGGTGGTCACCTCCAGCCTGCCGGGCGATTGCTGGAGTGGTTCCGAGTCGACCAGCGATCCGAACGCTCGACGGTGCGCCAGCGGCAGCCAGATCTTCGACCCGTGCTTCGTGGACCCGCAGTACAGGTCGACGTCGGTGCTGTGCCCCGGTGATCCTCGTAAGAGCCGCGTGACGGAGTTGCGGAATGCCGCCACTGCCGGACCGGCGCGTCCGGCGGGTCCGGTCGAGAACCCATTCTTCATCGAGCTGAGCAATGGTCAGGTGTGCTTCGCAATCAACGGCGCACATAGCACCTCCCACGGTCTGCCTGACTCCTATGTCTGCGTGGCGGGCGATGACAGCTCCCAGTCCAAGGGCACGTTGATCGGCGGGCTCAACACCGCGTATGCGGGTTGGACGGCGACCTTCGCGGGACCGCAGTCGACCACGCGGCAGATCGTCGCCATCCGGGCCGCCTGGAACTGACTCTGGAAGGAGTCCGCGATGGGCCGGGGATCAGCCGACGATCCTCGGCCCTCGCCCCGTGCGGCGGATCCGGAGCCGCAGGGTCATCGCGTTCCCGCGATTTCGGCCCGCGCCGGCTGGAGTGGCGCTGGTCCGCCGGAAGGGCTTGCCGACGACTAGCCTGGTTCTCCGTGGCCAGACGCGCGGTGACCGAGGCGGAAGCCGCAGCGGCGCTGTCCGCCCTGCGAGCGCTGCCGGTCGACGGATCCAGCGACCGGACCGTCCACGAATCGGGCGACCGGATCGTCGACCGAGCGCTGATCAAGGATCTGGTGCGCACGACCTTGCAGTTCTTCGGGCAACAGCACCCGGGCAAATCCGTCGAGATTCGGGTGCCGCCCTACTCGGCCGTCCAGGGGTTTGCCGGGGTCCGGCACACCCGCGGCACGCCGCCCAACGTCATCGAGATGGACGGACCGACCTGGATCGCGCTGGCGATCGGAACCCTGACCTGGGGTGGCGCTGTCGAGGCCGGTCGGGTCCGAGCCAGCGGAACGCGCGCCGACCTGGGCGCCCATCTCCCGATGACGCTTGGATGACCGTCGAGCAGGATCAGCTGGATGACCCTACGACCAGGATCGGTTCTGCGGTTTCCCGCCCGGCGGGGTTCGGTCGTCCTCGGCGGGGTGGGCAAATCGGGTAACATGGGGTACCGCTGTTCCCTCATGACGCACCTTCGGACAGGAGCACGGTTACGTGGGTACCGGTCACTTCCCGACCCGATCCGTTTCGTCAGCGCACGCTGTCGGCGGTGCCGAACATCTACCTACCGGTCAGCTCCCAATGACCTCCGCCGGCAGTGTTCGGGATCCTGAGCTGGACGCGGCGACCGACCAGGGTCCGAAGGAAGAGTGTGGCGTCTTCGGTGTCTGGGCGCCCGGGGAGGAAGTTGCGAAGCTCACCTACTACGGTCTTTACGCCCTACAGCACCGGGGTCAGGAAGCGGCCGGTATCGCCGTCGCCGATGGCAGCGAAATCGTCGTCTTCAAAGATCTCGGGCTGGTGTCGCAGGTCTTCGATGAGCAGACGCTCTCCGCACTGAAAGGTCACATAGCGGTCGGGCACTGCCGGTATTCCACGACCGGCTCCGGCAGCTGGGAGAACGCCCAACCGACCTTCGCCACCACGTCGGTCGGGTCCGGATTAGCCTTGGGGCACAACGGGAATCTGGTCAACACGGCTGAACTGTCGCTGATGGCGAACAGGCTGAGTGGCCGCGCCGGCAAATCGAAATCAACCACCGACTCCGACATCGTCACCCGCCTCCTTGCCGAAGCCGCGACGGATGTCGGCATCGAGGCGGCGGCGCTCAAGCTGTTCCCGACCCTGTCCGGTGCGTTCAACTTCGTCTTCTGCGACGAGCACACGCTCTACGCGGCGCGCGACCAGCACGGCGTCCACCCGCTCGTGCTCGGCCGGCTCGACCGCGGCTGGGTGGTCGCCTCCGAAACGGCCGCGCTGGACATCGTCGGCGCGTCCTACGTTCGCGAGGTGGAGCCGGGAGAGCTGCTGGCGATCGACGAGGACGGCATTCGCAGTGAGCGATTCGCGTCGGCAGAACCCAAGGGCTGCGTGTTCGAGTACGTCTATCTGGCTCGACCCGACACCACGATCTCGGGCCGCAGTGTGCACGCCACCCGCGTGGACATCGGTCGTCGGTTGGCCCAGGAATCGCCGGTCGATGCCGAACTGGTGATTCCCACGCCGGAATCCGGAACGCCGGCCGCGATCGGCTACGCGCAGGAGTCCGGGCTGCCCTACGGGCAGGGACTGGTGAAGAACGCCTACGTCGGGCGCACCTTCATCCAGCCGTCGCAGACCATCCGCCAGCTGGGTATCCGCCTCAAGCTCAACCCGCTTCGAGACGTCATCCGCGGGAAACGGCTGGTGGTGGTGGACGACTCGATCGTCCGCGGCAACACCCAACGCGCCCTCGTCCGGATGCTGCGTGAGGCCGGCGCCCTCGAGGTGCACGTCCGGATCGCCTCACCGCCGGTGCGATGGCCCTGCTTCTACGGGTTGGACTTCGGCACCAGGGCCGAGCTGATCGCGAGTTCCAGCGACATCGACGACGTCCGTCGGTCGATCGGCGCAGACACCCTCGGCTACATCTCGCTGGAATCGCTGATCGCAGCTTCGGAGCAGCCGCGGAACCGCCTGTGTACCGCCTGTTTCACCGGTGAGTACCCGATCGCCATTCCCGATCAGGTCGGCAAGCACGTGCTCGAAGGAATCGCACGCGGGGTCACCGGCGAGTCGCTGATCGCGGCGTACGGACCGGAAGGCGCGCTCAGTCGGCCGTGACCTCTTTCCCCGCTTGATCGAGCGGGATAATTCGGGCGGCGCACGTTGCCGCGAACTCGAGGTCAGGGCCGGCACTCTGCGACTCGGCCAGTGAACGGAGAAGAAATACTGTGAATACCGACGCGCCCGGGCATCGTCGTCGTCCAATCGGATCCGGCGCCACCTATGCCGGATCCGGCGTCTCCATCGCGGCCGGCGAACAAGCCGTCGACCTGATGAAGCCCTATGCAGAGAAGACGCACCGGCCCGAAGTGATGGGTGGTATCGGTGGATTCGCGTCGCTGTTCCGCTTGCCCGTCAACAGGTTCCGTGATCCTGTCCTGGCGTCCTCTTCCGACGGCGTGGGTACCAAATCGGCGATCGCCCAGGCGTTGGACATCCACGACACCATCGGTATCGACCTGGTCGCGATGGTGGTCGACGATCTGGTTGCCTGCGGCGCCGAACCGCTCTTCCTGCAGGACTACATCGCATGCGGGCAACTGGAGCCCGAGCGCATCGCGGCGATCGTCTCGGGAATCGCCGACGGCTGCGTCAAGGCCGGCTGCGCACTGGTCGGCGGTGAGACCGCTGAACATCCCGGCCTGATGGCGCCACAGGACTACGACCTCGCCGCGACTGCCGTTGGCGTGGTCGAAGCGGACGACATCCTCGGGCCGGACCGGGTGCGGCCGGGCGACGTGTTGATCGGCATGGAGTCGTCGGGCGTGCACTCGAACGGCTATTCGATGGTTCGCCACGTGTTGCTGGACATTGCGCGATTGTCCCTGGAAGGTCACGTCGAGGAGTTCGGGCGCACCCTTGGGCAGGAGTTGCTCGAGCCGACCCGCATCTACGCACTGGACTGCTTGCGGCTGGCCAGGGAGGCGGACGTACACGCGTATGCCCACATCACCGGCGGCGGGTTGGCTGGAAACGTGGCCCGGATCATTCCATCCGGGCTGACGGCCAGGATGGACCGCCGCGCCTGGACGCCGCTGCCGGTGTTCGGTTACATCGCCGGGCACGGCCGGGTGCAGCGGGCGGAGATGGAGAGGGCCTTCAACATGGGCATCGGCATGGTGGCGGTCGTCAATCCCGACGACGTCGATCGCGCGCTGGCGGTACTCACCGCGCGGCACGTGCCCTCCGCCGTGCTCGGCACGGTCGAGCGTACCGGTCACGAGCAGGCGAGGGCCGAATTGAGCGGCGACCACCCACGGTTCTGACCAGGTTGCTGCCTGCGGTGACCAGGATGCTGGCTGCGGTGCCCAGGATGCTGCCTGCGGCTCCGACATAAGATGCTGTCCGCAAGGCACAAAGCTGTCGGCAAGACACAAAACCGAGAACGTCAGAACGCGCTGGGGAACGCCGGCTGGCTGGTCCTGCGCTTCACCTGGTTCGACGTCACCGAAAGGATGGATTCGGTGCTCCGTCAGGTGCGCACAGCCCTCGGCCGGCGGGCATGATCATCGTCTCTGGCCCGTCCGGGTCGAATGCCGCCCACCAAGGGCCGCAAACGGTGATCACCGATGGTCACCGGCGGCGTCGGCCTGGTCGAGGCGGGAGCACTGCCCGGCCGGACGAAGTTGGACAACTTGCTCGGCTGGGACGTCGCGGTGGAACGGTTCCCAGCTCCGCCGCTGCGTCTCCTGAACGACAGTCCGCGCCGCTGCGGTTTCCTCACGGCAGTCCGGCGGGCCGTCAGTCCGGCGGGGCCGGGCCGTGGTCCGCGTTGACGGCAGCCTGCACGGGCGTGCACCGGCTCGATGTCGACCACGTTCAGAATTGCGTAGGGCGCGGCGGTAGGGGAGCGAGCCAGAGCTGCCACCACTACCGCCGTACAAGTGTCCCGAGTTCAGTCAGCGGTGCGACGTGCCATTGGCATACGCGGCGGCCGGTCCCTCGTCGTCTTCATCGCCCACGTCGATGTACTTCGAATAGATGTCCGAATACTCATCGTCCTCGTCCACATCTTCGACAACCGGCGCCGGGTGGTGAACCACCGGCAGCCCGCTGAGTTCCGCAGTCAAAGCATTCGGATCGAACCCGGAATTGTGGTACTTCAGATCCCGAGCGACCTTGGTTTGCTTTGCCTTCTGACGGCCTCGCCCCATGAGCGGACCCCCTTGCACGTTAAAGCGGGGCGGCCCCTCGGCGGCCCCGGCATCTGTCATCAGTCGTGTCTCGATGGTACAGGTATTGCCGGCTGCCCCCGGCAACGGTACGACCGCCGATTCCACCGCCGGGCGCGCATCGTTTCCTGCGGGCCGCCCGAACCGGTCGACCGAGCGTCAGCTGGTTGTGACGGAAGTCCGGTCGTTGCTGCTGGTCATCGGTGCGGGCAGGCGCGGGTTGCCGGAACCGCTTCGCTGCTGCAGCAGATGTCGGATGCCGGTGGCGGGCAGCGGCCTGGCGAAGTAGTAACCCTGGCAGAAGTCGCAGCCCAATTTTCTGACTTCGTGGTGTTGTTCGGCCGTTTCCACTCCCTCTGCGACCACGGTCATTCCAAGGTTGTGGGCCAGGCTGACGACCGCTTCGACGATCGCGTGGCTGGCGTGGTCGTGTTCCAGGTCCGCGACGAAGGCCCTGTCGATCTTGATGATGTCGACCGGGAACCGTTGCAGGTACGTCAAGGAGGAGTAGCCGGTCCCGAAGTCGTCGAGGGCGAGCCGCACACCGAGATCTTTGAGATCATTCAGGACGAGCAGGGCCCGCTGGCTGTCTTGAACGAAGACGCTCTCGGTGATCTCCAGCGTGAGAAGTTCGGGTCTGATGTCGACAGCGCGGAGGATGGCGGCGACCTCCGCGGTGAAACCCGGCGACATCAGCTGGTGAGCTGACACGTTGACCGCCATGGCCAAGTCCTCGGTGCCAGGCTGGCGCTGCCATCCCTTTCTGTCGGTCCAGGCCTGATCGAGCACCCATTGCCCGATTTCGGTGATCAGGGAGGATTGCTCGGCCAGGGGGATCAGGGTGGTCGGCGGAATCATGCCTCGGGTCGGATGTTTCCAGCGCAGTAGGGCCTCGAATCCGGTGACCCGACCATTGTCGGTGGTCACGATCGGTTGGTACTCCAGATGTAATTCGCCACGCTTGCGCGCCTGGTGCAGGTCACGTTCCAGACTGGCCTGCCGGTCGACGACGCCCTGTTCACGAGGGTCGAACAGTTGTTGGCGGGCACCGCCTTTGTGCTTCGCCTGGTACATGGCCATGTCCGCGTCGTGCAGGAGCGCCTCGGCGTTCTGGTCGCCGCGGTCGGAATAGGCGATCCCGATGCTCGCACTGATGGTGACCTCCACCTCGGACAGGGTGAAGGGCTGCTCCAACGCCGCGGTCATCCGGTCGCCGATGGCCGCCGCCTGGCTTGCGGAGTCGAGGTCTTCGCAGACCGCAACGTATTCGTCGCCGGCAAGGCGGCCCAGGCTGTCTGCGGGCCGCAGCAGTCCGGCCAGACGACGGGCCACGGCGATCAGCAGTTCGTCGCCGATCCCGTGGCCGTGGGTGTCGTTGACCGCCTTGAACAGGTCGAGATCGATGAAGAACACCGCGGCGCCCCTGTTCGTCCGGCGGTTGCGCAGAAAGGCGTGTTCCATCCGCTCCAGCAGCAGAACCCGGTTGGGGAGCCCGGTCAACGCGTCGTGCAGGGACGCCTGTCGGGAGCGGTCGGAGGAGTCCTGGAGGTTCTCCCGAGCCTGGGCGTTGAGCACGTAGGCGGCGACCACGTCAGCCAGGGTCTGCGCGATGGTGAGCGCCTCTCGCGTGAGCGCCCCAGGCGTGTCGCGGTACAGGTCGAGCGCACCGAGCCGGCTGTCGCCGTGATACAGCGGAAAGGTGAACACCGCCATCAACCCGGCGGCCAGCGCCCGCGGTGTGAACTCGGGAAACCGGGTCTCGGTGCGCAGGTCGGGGACCTCGACGGTCTCGCCGGAATTGTAGGCCAGAAGGCAGGGGCCTTCGCCGAGTTCGGTCTGCAGCTTTTCGTACCGCAAAGCAGACTCGTCGGACGCGGCGACATAGCGGGGGACGGTGTCCGGCTCGATCAGGGTTACCCCGGCGGCGCTGATCGCCAGGATGTCCACGATCCGTTCCACCAGGCGGTCCAAGATGGCTTCAATCGGAAAGTCCGTCACCATGGTCCGGGCAAATTCACTCAGCACCGACGAAAGTTCCCGCTCTCCCGATGGCTGCCGCTCCTGGGTCATCGGCACTCCCGAACGGAGCGTTCGATCGGCAGTCTGCGACGAGGATGTGGTTCTTCATCGGAACTCATCCGGCGCCGACGGTTCCCCGATAACCGTCCTGGCGGACAGGAACTGCTTCGGTGACCTTCGGCGATCATCATCTCGAACGAGACCCAGCGGAAAACGAGCCTGAAATCAGGAGGGGCGGCACTCGATGCGCACGGCCGTGCGGCCTCGAAAGGCGGCGGCGACCGTTCCCCAAGCCGGCTGTCTGGATCAGCCTCGCCATCCTACGCTCGCGCAGCGCATTATTTCCACTACTTTCAGTCACAGCTCACTGCTGCGCCGGGGAGTCGACAGCAGCCCAGGATTCGACGGATGGCTCGTCGGCAGGAGATTGCCGGCCTCGCAGAACATTTCGGAGGGGCCACGGAGGTCAGTAGCTGGGATAGCGTGGTCGCCGCTCCCGCTGGTGATTCCAGCGGTCCGGTCAGCCGGGGCTCGGGCGGATCGGAACCGTGCGGTGGTTTCAGGAACTGACGATGTTGAACTTCTCCCAGGGACCGACTGCCGTCCGATTGGCGATCAGCGGTTGGGCTCCTGCGTGCTCGGCGGTGACGTAGCGGCCGTTGGCCAAGGCGCGGAGCGCGATCGTTCCGTCCGGCTGGGGCGCGATGGTGAAGGTTTCCCACGGTCCCACAGCGGTCCGGTTGGCGATGAGCGGCGCACCACCGGCTCTGTCGGCACACACGAGACGGTTGTCGGCGTGTGCGCGGAGAGCAATCCGGCTCGTGCCGACGGTGAGAAGGTCGAACCGTTCCCACGGCCCGACCGCGGTCCGGTTCGCGATCAGTGCGCTGGCCCCGCCGGCCTCGGCGGTGACGTACCTGTTGTTGATCCCGGCGCGCAGGCTGACCACCCGGGTGGGCGGGGCCGCCGGTGCGACCGGGACAGCGCCCCGGATGCGTGCCGCCAGGGCTGGGAGCGAAGGATCGCCGGGCGGAACGTTGATCTCGAAATGCATCTCATCGGGAACGCCGGAGAAGTCGCCGCCCCAGTAGACGACATTCCCGCAGTCGGCCAATATCCGGCGAATGGCCGTCACCTGACCGGACGTGAATGTCCCCGAGGCTCCGTTGGGGTGCAGCACGGCGTTGAAATCAACGGCGGTGCCCGAGGCATGACAGGACCACCAGTTCGTGTTGTTCACATCTACCCGGTAGTCATAGCCCCATACCTGACCCGGTCGCAGCGTCTCGACCTCGGCATTGAAGCGGGCAGCGACGTACATCAACACCCAGGCAACGTCGCCGGCATCGACCGGTATGGCGATCGACGTTCCCGTCACGGTGTAGGACTGGACGCCGATTGCAATGGCCGGCGCGCCCACCGGCCATCCGTTGTAAGACGTCGGCGCGGCCTGACCCGCCGTCAACGAGAACGGTCGGACAGTCGCGGGCCGCACTCGTGGATCAGCGGCGCCGGCGCCGTCCTGGCCGGCTCCGTTTCCAGGGGTAGCGGCTGA
>JBPCPG010000346.1:0-3854 GCA_050999445.1 Nakamurella sp.
TCCGGCGCCGAATGGTCCGCGCAGAAACTTTCAACTGCCGGGCTGCAACCTCGTCGGTCACGCCCGTTTTCAGAATTTCCAGAATTTCCCGAATCAGCGTCTCGTCCAGAGAATCTTCGGGGCCGACACCCACCGAGTGGGCATCTCGCCAGATGGCGGCGAACTGTTCGAAAAAGCCTCGCACCAATGCCGGCTCACGGATCACCAAATAAGGCCGACGCAGCGTATCCGGTTCAACTGCCACCAGGACCAGCCCACGATCGACGATGATGGTCCGGTGCGCGATCCGTCGCGCGACCCGCACCTGGGCACCGGCCTTGGCGAATTCACTGAGGTAGCTGAGCATCTCCGGTGTTCTGGTGGCGTCGGCCTGGTACAGGCATCGCAGGGTGGTTCCGCGCCGGATCGAGGCGATGTCGTCATCCCAGGAGTTGCGCATGGTCTCGATGGGATACGGCCCACCGGGAAGCATGCTGCAGCCCTCGCGCGCGGTCAGCACCGCGGCAGCGACGATCTCACTCAACTCGGCGATGTCGTGGACACAGCGCACGCCTACGTAGCCGGAGGACACGGCCGCCCGCGCGACCAGCTCCGACTCGGAATCCGGTGCCCCTCCGGCATCCACCGGCACCCTCCCTCACGATCGACGCCCGCACGGTATCGCACGAACACGAACACAGGGGACGAAAGCACAATCGGCCACCCGAATGCGTGTCCGAAAGTGGACACCGCGCATTGTTCGAGCTGCCTGGCGGTTTACTTTGCGGCATATCCGTTTCGAGTCGGGAGCCTCGCCGTGACCATGACCGCACTTCATCACCCGTTCTCCGATCTCGGTATGCGGGACCCGTATCCGCTGCTGGCTGCCATTCGTCGCACTCGACCTGCCTGGTACGACAAGTCGATGGGCATGTGGCTGCTGACCAGCCACCAGCTGTGCCGCGTGGCGCTCCGGGACCCGTCGTTCTCGGCAGCGCAGGGTCAGCAGCAACGGGTGCGCTCGGACGATCTGCCGATCAGCATGCTCAATACCGATGGAGACCTGCACCGCCGACTGCGGACACCTGCCGCTGCCGTCTTCACCGCCAAGGCGGCCTCCACCCATGCCGACGAGATCAGGGCGCAGGCCAGAACGGTGTTGGCAGCCTTGCCGCCGACGGGGGCCGGTCGAAACATCGACGTCGTGTCGGCGATCTCGGCGCCGTTCGCGGTGGCCGTTCTCGGCCTGGTCACCGGCGTACCTCGGTCCCGGTGGCCGGAGCTGGGCGAACTGGCCGCTGCCGCCTCGGCCAACTTGAATCCGGTACTGCGGGGTGCACAGGCGGCAGCGGCAGCGACAGCCGCGACCGCTCTTCAGAAATTTCTGGGCCGACATGCGCGCGAGATCCTAAAAAGTGATGCGGACCTGTCTGCCGGCGAGCGACTCGGCATCCTGTCGTTGATCGTGGTGGGCGGCTACGAGCCCCTGGCCGATCTGTGTTCGACCGCACTGTCGTTGATCCTGGATACGCCGTCGGCGCCCGATCGGCTGCGCGCAGGTGGTCCGGAGGGGTACGCGCGTGCGGTGGACGAGGCAATGCGGCTGGAGTCGCCGATTCCGTTCACCTCCAGGGTCTGCGTCGGCGGTTACCGGACCGACTCGGTCGACATTCCTCCCGGAGCCCCTGTTCTCGCGATGCTGGGCGCCGCCAATCGTGATCCGGCAGTCTTCGACGATCCGGACACCTTTGTCCTGGACCGCACTCCGAACGTCCATCTCGCGCTGGGCGGCGGCGTCCACTACTGCCTGGGCGCGGCGATCGTGAAGCAGTCGACTGCGATGCTGCTGGCGGAGTTGCTCGGTTCCCGGCAAGGGATTGTGCGCGAGCCCGGATCGGCGTCGCCCTGGCGGCAGACACTCGTGCCGCGCGGATTGTCCGCCCTTCCTGTGCGCTGGTGACGTCGGTCGTTGTGGTGCAACGTGCACGAGCACGGCGACACCAGCCAGATGGCGACTCAGCCAGGTAGTGACTCAAGGGGATTCGACACAGGCACATGGAACACGCCACATGGAACATAGGAGAAACCCCCGGTCCGCCCTGGACCGGGGGTTCCTGCTCGGCTTTCCGCGCTGGATTCACGATGCTGGTTTCCACTGCTCAATGAACTACCGCACCTTCGCCCCACGCCATCGAAAAGTGGTCAGGCAGATCACGATCCCGACGACGCACCATCCCCCGAGTACCGCCGCAGTCTGTCCGGTCTCCCAGGTGCCGGCCGGTTCGACGCGCTGGAAGGAGTCCGGCAGGAACACCGACCGCAACCCCTGCGCCATCCACTTGAGCGGGAACAGCGACGCCACCGTCTGCATCCAGCGCGGCAACTCACCGAACGGAAAGAACACTCCGGAGATGAATTGCAGCACCAGGAAAGGCGGCGTGACGATCGCCGAGGCCGACCGGGCGTTGGGAATGATCCAGCTGTAGGCGATGCCGATCAAGGCGCACGCTGTCGCACCGAGGGCCAACACCCATCCGAAACGCACCCAGCGGTCCAACGTATCCGGCAGCCGCAGATGGAAAGCCAGGACGGAAATACCAACCAGGAGAATGGTTTCAGCCGCTCCGGTAACCAGTACGAGGACGATCTTTCCGAAGAAGTACGACGACCGCGGCATCGGGGTCGCACCCAGTCGGCGCACCGACCCGTCGCCCCGTTCGATCGCCATCGTGATGGCCAGGCCGGTGAAGGCCACGCTCATCACGCCGGCGGCGATGATGCCGGCGATGAAGACTTGTTTGAAGTCGACGTCCGTGCCCTGCACCTGGCCACCGAAGATCGACCCCAGGATGAGGAGCAACAGGATCGGGAGGGAAAGGGTGAAAACCAGAGAAGCCTTGTTGCGCAGGAACATCCGAATCTCGATGCCGGCCCTGGCCCAGCCGACCCGCAATGCGCCCGGCAGTGGCGGCCGATCCGGCACGCCCTGATCCGACCGGCGGACGCCTGAATCGATTGCGGTCATGACTTGACTCCCTTCGTGATGACGGCATCGGGTTGCGCATCTACCGGGGCCGGAGCTGCTCCGTGCCGATCGGCTTCGGCCGGATCCACCCACGGTTGTTCGGCCTGGCGGTCGTGCTCGGCGATCATCCGGAGGTAGATGTCCTCGAGGGTGTCGCGGTCGATACGCAGATCGGGTAGCTCGCCGGTCCACCCGGATCCCGAGTGAGCGACATCGTCTGCGGCCCAGTCGATCAGCGCACGGGTCACCGCGGTCGGGGTAGTCGTGCGCACCTCGACGCGGTCCCCCCGCTCCAGGACATGACTGCCGATCGGCAGGCCCGGCAGCGCGCGGCCGGCCAAAGCGCCCCGCCGGAAGAAGACGGTGGCGTCGGACTGCCGCCGGCCACCGATGGTGTCCGGGGACCCCACCTCCACCAGCGCTCCGCGGACCATGATCCCGACTCGATCCGAGAGCGTCTCGGCCTCGTCGAGGTAGTGGGTCGTCAGCAGGGTGGTCTTGCCGCGGGCGGCCAGCATCCGGACCAGATCCCAGGCGTGACGACGGACCTCCGGGTCCAGCCCGGTGGTCGGCTCGTCGAGGAAGATCAGATCCGGGTCACCGATCAGCGCGAGGGCCACATCGACCCGTCGGCGCTGCCCGCCGGACAACGTGCGGCAGTAGGCGTTCGTCTTGTCCGTCAGGCCGACCATATCGATGGTCTCGCCGACGGGCAGTGGACGGGAATAGATTCGGGAGAAGTGTCCGATCAACTCTCGGACCCGGAGATCGTCGAAGGCGCTGGTGCTCTGCGGCACCACCCCCACTCGATCCCGAAAGGTTCGGGTGTACTTCGCCGGATCCTCGCCGA
>JBPCPG010000385.1:0-25466 GCA_050999445.1 Nakamurella sp.
CCTTTGAAGCTGGGCAGGAAGGAATGATGGATGTTGATGGCCTTGCCGGATAACGCGTGGCTGGTGGATTCCGACAGCACCTGCATGTAACGGGCCAGCACGACCAACTCGACGCGATGCTCGGCCATCAGGTCCAGCATTGTGGACTCCACGGCCGCCTTGGTCTCCGGCGCCACGGGCAGATGAATGTAGCGGATGCCGTACGAGGTGGCGAGCGCCCGGAAGTCGTCGTGATTGGACACGATGACCGGGATATCGATGTTCAAGGTGCCCATGCGGTGGCGGTACAGCAGATCGTTCAGGCAATGACCGAATTTCGAGACCATGATCATGGTCGTCGTCGGCGGCGCCGCGTCCACCAACTCGTACTGCATGGAGTGCCTGCGGGAGACTGTTTCGAATCCATCGCGCAGTTCCGGCAGGGCGCGAACACTGCCCAGAAAATCGAAATGGATACGCATGAAGAACCGACCGGTCAGTCGGTCGCCGAACTGCTGGCTGGTCACGATGTTCGCTCCGAACTTCACCAGGTATCCGGTCACGGCATAGACCAATCCGGGTTCGTCCGGGCACGACAGGGTCAGAACGAACTCACGGCCGGCGCCGGGACGAGGCGACATGGAAACCTCCTGGTTGCAGCGCGCGCAACTCGCCGCTCGATGTGCAACGCACAGCATCGCGGCTGTGGCGCTCGGGGTCAAGAGAGCAACGTTGATCCAGCAGAGGCGGGACGCGGAACACCCCCGGCGCTACGCTGCGCGTCATGACCGATCGCGCGCGACCCCCATCAACGGGACCGGGTCAGAAGACTACCGAGAACGGTCGGCCGGCGAACTCCGACCCGGCTCGCGCGAGCGACGGTGGTAGCGGATCCGTGCAGTCGGTGGACCGAGCGCTGACCATTCTCAAACTCCTTGCGGCGGACGGAGAACTGGGCGTCACGGAGATCGCCGGCCTGCTGGGCGTGCACAAATCGACCGCCTCTCGGCTGTTGGCCACCCTGGAGACTCACGGCCTCGCGGAGCAACTGCCCGACCGCGGCCGATATCGGCTCGGCGTCGGCGTGCTCCGGCTGGCCGGTGCGACCCGATCTCGACTGGACATCGTCCGGGAAAGCCGACCGGTGACAACGCGGCTGGCGTCCGAGGTCGGCGAGACCGTCAACATCGTCATTCTCTCCGGCACCGAAACCCTGTACCTGGACCAGGTGGCCGGCACCTCGGCGTTACAGATCCACAACTGGATAGGCCACCGAAATCCGGTGCATGCCACCGCGAACGGCCGCGTGCTACTCGCTTTCGCCTCGAGCTCCCAGGCCGATGCCGTGCTCAGTTCCACGGCGGACAGCTCCGGTCGGCTCCGGGCGCTCACCATTCGCACCATCACCGATCGAACGGAGCTGCAGGCGGTACTGGTGGCCGTCCGGCGGGATGGCTACGCCGTGGCGGTGGACGAATTGGAGATCGGCCTCACCGCTGTTGCGGCGCCGATCCGAGGTGTCGACGGATCCGTCATCGCGTCGCTATCGATTTCCGGGCCCAGCTTCCGGCTGGAGATGGACAAGATTCCCGACGTCATCGGGGCGGTGAGAGCCGCTGCGGCGGCCGTCTCGGCGAGGATGGGTTTCCTCTCGCCGTCGGTATCGGGCCATCGGTAGATCACACCCAGGTAAATCTTGCCGGCGCGGACCCGATATCCCCGATCCACCCTTGACACCCTCTCCACTGGCGTTCCATGCTGTTGCCCAGGGAGCACGACGATGCGTAATACGCAACGACGTGTTTTCGGACCACCACATGGAAAGGTGTCGGTCGTGAGTGTGAAGCTTGCCCAAGGCATGAACGCCGCCGCCGCACCCACTGCTTTCCGGCCCGACTCGACTCCCGAGCCGGCGCCGTACCGGGGGCTGTACGTCGGTGGCCGCTGGTCTTCGACGAACGGCGGTACCACCCGCGCGATCAGCTGTCCGGCCGACGGCTCGCCGGTGGCCACCGTCCTGGAGTGCTCGGCCGCTGACGCAGCCGCTGCCCTGGACTGCGCGCGCCGAACCTTCGATGAGGGTACGTGGGCCTCGCTGCCGGAAAGGCAACGGGGCGAGATCCTCCTACGCGCCGCGGACCTGCTGCTACGGGACAAGATCGACTACGCCAGGGCCGAAGCCCTCGATACGGGCAAGCGCCTCGTCGAGGCGGAATTCGACGTCGACGACATCGTCGCCTGCTTCCGTTACTACGGTGGCATTGCCGGTACCGACGCCGGACGGGTGGTCGATACCGGAAATGCACAGACGATCAGCCGCATCGTGCATGCTCCGGTCGGCGTCTGCAGTCTGATCACACCGTGGAACTACCCCCTGCTACAGGTGTCATGGAAAGTCGCGCCTGCACTACTGGCTGGTAACACCTTCGTGCTCAAACCCAGTGAATTGACTCCGTCCACCGCGATCCTCCTGATGGAGACGCTCGCCGAGGCCGGAGTGCCTGCCGGCGTGGCGAATCTGGTCACCGGCAACGGTTTCGAGGTCGGCAGCGTTCTGACCAGCGACCCACGGGTCGACATGGTCTCGTTCACCGGCGGACTCGCGACAGGCAAGGCCGTGATGGCTGCCGGCGCCGGCACGGTGAAGAAGGTCGCGCTGGAACTCGGCGGAAAGAACCCGAACATCATCTTCGCCGACGCCGATCTGGAAGCAGCCACCGATCATGCGCTCACTGCGGTGTTCCTGCATTCCGGCCAGGTGTGTTCGGCCGGCGCCCGCCTGATCGTGGCCGCGGAACTGCACGACCGCATCGTCGACGAGATCGTCGCCCGCGCCGCGCACATCAAGCTGGGCGGTCCCTTCGACGACACCGCCGAAACCGGCCCGCTGATCTCCGCGGCGCATCGGAACAAGGTGCACGCCTATGTGCAGGCCGGAGTCGCCGAGGGCGCCGTCCTGCGTACCGGTGGCGTGATCCCCACCGAAGGCGCTCTGGCACAAGGCTTCTACTATCCGCCGACGGTCCTGGACGGTTGCAAGCGCACGATGACCGTCATCCGCGAGGAGTCCTTCGGGCCGGTACTCACCGTCGAGGTGTTCCACACCGAGGCGGAAGCAATCGAAATCGCCAACGACACCCATTTCGGTCTGGCCGGCGCGGTCTGGACGTCGGATGCATCGCGGGCCCAACGTGTCGCGGGCGCACTGCGGCACGGGACCATCTGGATCAACGACTACCACCCGTACGTGCCGCAGGCGGAGTGGGGCGGTTTCGGGCAGTCCGGCAACGGTCGAGAACTCGGACCGAGTGGTCTGGCGGAATATCGCGAGATCAAGCACATCTGGCAGAACATCGCACCGGCGCCCCAGTATTGGTTCCCGCACTGAAGTCGCTGTTCGACAGTCGTCGGCGCGTCGGCGTCCGTCGGCATTGCATGGCAACGCCAGAGTCCTCCCACCCAAGGAGACGAAGAATGTCATCACCAGCAGCCGAAGGGCCAGATTTCTCCATTCGAAACCTGTGGAAAGTTTTCGGGCACAAAGCCGATCGCATTCCGACCGATCCGGCGATGTCGAAACTGTCCGGTCCGCAGATTCTCGAGCAAACCGGATGTGTCGCGGCGGTTCGCAATCTGAGTTTCGACGTGGCGCGGGGCGAGGTGTTCGTCGTGATGGGCCTGTCCGGCTCCGGGAAGTCGACTCTGGTGCGCTGTCTGACCAGGCTCATCGAACCCACAGCCGGTCAGGTGTTGCTCGAGGGCAACGACATCATGAACGCATCCGGCGCCGAACTACGGGAAATTCGCCGCGAGAAAATATCCATGGTCTTCCAGCATTTCGGTCTGTTGCCGCATCGCAGTGTTCTCGACAACGTCTCCTACGGCCTGCAGGTTCGGGGCACGGGCAAATCCGAGCGGTACCGGCGGGCCCAGGAAGTCATCGAGTTGGTGGGCCTGCAGGGCTACGAGCGACGCTTTCCCGACCAGCTGTCGGGAGGCATGCAACAACGGGTCGGCCTGGCGCGGGCGCTGGCCGGGAATCCTGACGTCCTCCTCTTCGACGAGCCGTTCTCTGCTCTGGACCCCCTGATCCGCCGCGACATGCAGGCTGAGGTCATCCGACTGCACCGGGACATGGGCAAGACGATGATCTTCATCACCCATGATCTGTCGGAGGCATTGAAGCTGGGCGATCGAATCCTGATCATGCGTCACGGTGAACTCGTCCAGATCGGTACCGGTGATGAACTCGTCGGAGCGCCCGCGGACGACTACGTTGCGGACTTCGTGTCCGAGGTTCCACGCGCCGATGTGCTGACGCTCAAGTGGATCGTCAAACCCGGCCAGACGTCGGCGACGGATCCCGTCCTCCCCATCGACACCGTCATCCGGAATGCCATCCCAGCCGTGTTGGGAACGACAGGGCCGGTGGGTGTCTCGGACGGGAACCGGATCGTCGGCATCGTCACCAGGGACGACATCCTGGAAATCATCAACGCCTCCCATGCCGTCAACACTCCCGATGGAAAGCTGTCGCGGAACTCCGAGATCGACCTGTCCGACGAAGTCGCCTGATGGTGACCGCTCAATTGACAGCGCCACCGGCGGCCGAAGTCGAACGCCAACCACCGCCGGGTCGGCGGATGCTCTCGGCGAGCACACTGCTGCTGCTTGGAACCGTCGTCGGGTGGCTCATCTGTCGACAGCTCTTCGCCGACAGATGGACGCTGCCGCTTGCCAAGGCCGACCTGACCGATCTGCACACCAATTTGAACAACTTCAACGACTGGGTCGGCAACAATCGAAACACCAGTCCGATCTTTCTGTACTTCTTCAACGAAATACGACTGGTCGTCGATGCCACCGGAACCTTCTTCACGGCGCTGATCTCGAAAACTGATGTGGGCCTTGGCATACCGCAGATCGGCTGGCTGGGCGTCCTGACGCTGCTGACCTTCGTGGCCTTTGCGATCTCCACCTGGCGGATGGCGCTGCTCACCGCCATCGTCTTCTTCTTCATCGGCCTGCAGGGGCTGTGGCCCGACACGATGGACACGCTCGCGTTGGTCTTCAGCGCCGTGCTGTTCGCCCTGCTGATCGGAATTCCGCTCGGCATCTGGGCAGGGACCAGCGACCGGTTCAACCGCATCGTCACGCCGATCCTGGATTTCATGCAGATTCTGCCCAGTTTCGCCTACCTCGCCCCGCTGGCCCTGGTCTTCCTGATCGGGCCTGCGACGGCGATCATTGCGACCGTCATCTTCGCCACCCCGCCGGCGATCCGCATCACCGCGCACGGAATCCGTCAGGTCCCGGCCACCACCAGGGAAGCTGTCGATTCCATGGGGGCTCGATCGGGCCAGCGACTTCGCACGGTCCTGTTGCCGATGGCCAAGCGAACGATCGTCATCGGTATCAACCAGACGATCATGGCCGCGCTGTCGATGGTGGTGATCGCGTCGCTGATCGGTGCGGAAGGACTCGGCCTCACCGTCACCCAGGCTCTGCAGAGTTTGGACGTCGGGACGGCGTTCAACGCCGGCCTGGCAATCGTCCTCATCGCCATCACCCTGGACCGGGTGACCACCGCGGCAAGTACCCGCGCCGAAGTGGCTGCCAGGGCAGGCACCAAGAACAGGCGGATCCGCTGGATCACCGTCGCTGTCGGTCTGGCAATCACGGTGGCAGCTGTGTACCTGTCGCGAACCTATCTGTGGGCTGCCGAGGTTCCGCAGAGCAGCCTCCCCTCGGTGGGAACACCGATCAGCGATGCGGCAAACAACGCCAGCAATTGGGTGACCTCGAACCTCTCCGGATTCACCAATGGGCTCAAGGACGGATTCACCAACGGAATCCTCAATCCCTTCGAGTCGCTGCTGACCGGCAGCCCCTTCTTCCTGGTGGGTCTGGTGCTACTGGTTGTTGGCGCGGTGGTGGGCGGTTGGCGCGTCGCTGCTGTCGTGCTCGGCTGCCTGGCACTGATGGTGTGGCTCGGTGTCTGGGCGGACGCCATGTCGACCCTGGCGGCCACCATCGTCGCCACGGTCGTGGTGATGATCTTCGGGCTGGTCTTCGGCGTCTGGATGGGCCGATCCAAGGTGGCCGACCGGGTGCTCCGGCCGATCCTGGATGCCGGCCAGACCATGCCCGCTTTCGTGTACCTCGTGCCATTCCTCGCATTGTTCGGCGCAACGCGGTTCACCGCGATCGTCGCCGCCGTCGTCTATGCCGCTCCGGCGTCCATCAAGATCATCGCTGATGGCATCTCGCAGGTGTCTACCAACACCGTGGAGGCCGCGACCGCCAGCGGTTCCACCACGTGGCAGCTGATCACCAAGGTGCAACTGCCGATGTCGGCCAAAGCCCTTGCGCTGGCTACGAATCAGGGTCTGATCTACGTCCTTTCCATGGTCGTCATCGGTGGTCTCGTCGGTGCCGGCGCGCTCGGCTACGACGTGGTCGCCGGGCTGGCGCAGGACAACCTGTTCGGCAAGGGTCTCGCCGCCGGCCTGACGTTGGTGATGCTGGGCATCATCCTGGACCGGATCACCCAGGCCGCCGCCAAGAGATCCCTGGGCTCCCCCGTTTCTCCTGCCATAGCGCGGCGTCAGTCGGCAACCATCGGCCACTGACCAGCGGCTCGGGCGCGACCGGTCATTCTGGTCCGCCCGCCGCGCGCATTTCCCAATACCTCCATTCCCAATACATCCATTCCCGGCACATCCATCCACTCCCACCGGAGGTCAAACACCAGTGTTCACGAAAAGGTCCACATCCAGATTCATCTCGAGGTCCGGGCGCCTGGGCGCAGCCGCGGCACTGGCAAGCTTGCTACTGACAGCGGCTTGCGGCGGCGCCACGGTCAACGGGGCGGGCGGATCAACCTCGTCTGCGGGCACCACCAGCGTCACCTCCTCGGCTTCTGCGGCCGTGGGATCGAGCGCCAAATCGGCGGCTGCCTGCAGCCCGTTCAACCTCGCGATGAACGACTGGGTCGGCTACACCGCCGATGCCGCCGTCGTCACCTATGTCGCCCAGGAGAAGCTGGGCTGCAAGGTGAATCAGAAAGCGCTGAAGGAAGAGATCGCCTGGCAGGGCTTTCCCACCGGACAGATCGACGTCATCATGGAGAACTGGGGTCACGATGATCTGGTCAAGAAGTACATCACCCAGCAGAAGGCCGCATCCGATGCCGGTTACAGCGGCAACATCGGCCAGATCGGCTGGTACGTCCCCCCGTGGATGGCGACGAAGTACCCGGACATCACCAGTTACAAGAACTTGAACAAGTACGCCGACATGTTCAAGACCTCCGAATCCGGCGGTAAGGGCCAGTTCCTCGACGGCGACCCGTCGTTCGTCACCAACGACGAGGCGCTCATCAAGAATCTGAGCCTGAATTACAAGGTCGTCTATGCCGGTTCCGAAGCAGCCCTGATCACCTCGTTCCGTACCGCAGAGAAGAACAAGACGCCGTTGATCGGATACTTCTACGCCCCCCAGTGGTTCCTTTCGGAGGTCAAGTTGGCCCGAGTGGCGCTGCCCACGTACACCAAGGGTTGCGATGCGGTGGCGGCGAAGGTCGCGTGCGACTACCCGGAGGACAAACTCAACAAGATCATCGGCGCGAAGTTCGGCGGTTCCGGCTCGCCTGCTGTCGGGCTGGTGAAGAACTTCTCCTGGACCAATGACGATCAGAACACCGTGGCGGCCTACATCACCGCCGACAAGATGACGCCGGCGGCTGCTGCCAAGAAGTGGGTCGACGCCAACCCTGACAAGGTCAAGGCCTGGCTGAAGTAGCGTGCCGCCGATCCTGCGGTGATCTCGACCAGCTGTTCCATCTGTGGCGGCGCAGATGGCAATGCCCCTGGCGCCGCCGCTCCACCTTCTGGACCTGCCCCGATCCACCAGCTTTCGGGCAGAGGGAATCCGACAGCGCCGTTCCCAGTTCCGCCGGCGGCGTTGATCGGCACCGTTCCTCTTGACAGCGGCCAGTTCTCGGTTCAGGCTGTTGCATATCACGCGGTACGTTGCGTATTAAGGAACCGGAGGGAAGATGGCGGGACCATCGGTCGTCATCATCGGCGGCGGAATCGTCGGTGCCAGCCTGGCGGACGAAATCACGGCTCGAGGTTGGACGAACGTCACCGTCCTGGACGGTGGCCCGTTGCCGGTCACCGGCGGCTCGACCTCCCATGCGCCCGGGGTGGTGTTCCAGACCAACGGCACCAAGGTGATGAGCGACTTCGCGCAGTACACCGTGCAGAAGTTCAGGAATCTGTCCTACCGTGGCCAACCGTGCTACCTGCCGGTCGGCGGCCTGGAAATCGCAACCACGGCAGAACGAGCGGCGGAACTGGAGCGCCGCTTCGGTTACGCCCGGTCCTGGGGAATTTCAGGAGCCCGGCTGATGGACCCCGCCGAGACCGTCAAGACCTGGGACCTGTTGGAGCCCAGCGTCATCCATGGCGGTTTGTTCGTTCCCGACGACGGCATCGCCAAGGCAGTTCGCGCCGTGGCTGCCCAACTCGATCGGGCAACCGAGCGCGGCGCAACGGTTCTCGAGCGGCACGAGGTTCTGGACGTCCTCACCACGGGCGGCAAGGTGGTCGGCGTCAGGACCGATCAGGGTGACGTCCGCGCCGATATCGTGGTGTGTTGCGCCGGTATCTGGGGCCCGAAGGTGGCCGCCATGGTCGGTCAAATCCTGCCTCTGACGCCACTGGCGCACCAGTTCGCCTGGACCGGCCCGGTTTCGCCACTCCTGGCCAGCACGACGGAGGTCGGCAGGCCGGTGCTGCGCCATCAGGACGCCGATCTCTACTACCGCGAGAACCACACCGGGCTGGGCATCGGCTCCTACCGACACCGCCCGATGCCGTTGCAGGCGACGGACCTCCAGTCGTGGGGTGATGCCGAAGCAGCCGGAGGCCAACCGTCGATCCTGCCGTTCACTCCGGAGGACTTCGAGTTTCCACTCGCCGAGACAGCGCGCATCCTTCCCTCGCTCGGCGACCTGGAACTCGATGACGCGTTCAACGGCGTCTTCTCCTTCACCACCGACAATCTGCCACTGCTCGGACCGCACGCGAGCCTGGACGGCTTCTGGTTCGCAGAAGCGGTGTGGGTCACGCACTCTGCCGGTGTGGCACGAGCAATGGCCGAATGGATCATCGACGGGCATTCGGGAACGTTCGATCTCCATGCCTGTGACATCAATCGGTTCGAGCGCCACCAACTCTCGCCGACCTACATCCAGAACAAGGACTGCCAGAATTTCGTCGAGGTGTACGACATCCTGCATCCGCTGCAGCCGATGGAACATTCCCGTCCACTGCGGACCTCACCGTTCTATCAACGCGAGATCGAGCTGGGTGGCGTCTTTCTGGAGGCCAACGGCTGGGAGCGACCCCACTGGTACGCCGCCAACGACCACCTCGCCGGCAGTGGGCGCAATTCCGGTTGGCACATTCCCGAACCGGGTGACTGGGCAGCCCGGTTCTGGTCGCCCACGGTCGCCGCAGAGGCCGCCGTCACCCGCACCGATGTCGCCCTGTTCGACATGACCGCTCTGAAACGGATCGAGGTCAGCGGCGTCGGCGCGACGGAATTCCTGCAGAGTCTGGTCACCGGGAAGATGGCGAAATCGATCGGCTCGGTCACCTATTGCCTGATGCTGGACGTCGACGGCGGCATTCGCTCCGACGTCACCGTCGCACGCCTTGGCGCCGAGCAGTATCAGGTGGGTGCGAACGGAGCGCTCGACCTGGACTGGATGCGCCGGCACCTCCCCGAAGACTCGGCAGTCCAGGTGCGGGACACGACCGCGGGCACCTGCTGCATCGGTATCTGGGGCCCGAAGGCGCGCGCGGTGGTGCAGCCTCTGACCGATGCGGACTTCTCGAACGCCGGCTTCAAGTACTTCCGCGCCCAGCAGTGCTTTCTCGGCACGGTCGAGGTCACGGCGCTGCGGCTGTCGTACGTCGGTGAGCTGGGTTGGGAGCTCTACACCACAGCCGACCAGGGCCTCGCGCTGTGGGATCTGCTGATGAGCGCAGGCGCCGACCACGGGATCATCGCGGCCGGCCGCGGCGCCTTCAATGCGCTCCGCATCGAGAAGGGCTACCGCAGCTTCGGCGCCGACATGACGAACGAGCACACGTCGACCCAGGCGGGACTCGACTTCGCCGTCAAACTCGATCAGGAGTTCCTCGGCAAGCAGGCGCTGATCGAGCGTGCGGACGACGGACGGCGGCTGTGTCTGCTCACTCTCGACGGAAACGACATCGTGCTCGGGTCAGAACCGGTCTACGCCGTTCCCTCGGCCGGCCATCGTGCGCCGATCGAGAACGATCGCGCCGCTGACGATGGCAATTCCGACACGCCTGGGGCAGAAGTCGACGAATTCGGACGCGCCGACGACCTCGATGAGCGCGAGGAGGCAGTGGGATACGTGACGAGTGCGGCATACGGCTACACCCTGGGCGCGCCCCTTGCCTACGCCTGGCTACCGGCCGGACTCACCGCGCCGGGAACTGTGCTGGAGATCGGCTACTTCGGCGAGCGCTACCGGGCGGTCGTCACCGCCGAACCGGCCTTCGACCCGGAGATGCGCAGAATCCGGTGCTGACCTCTGCCAAAATTGGCATCGCCCGGCCCGCTCACTACGGTGGAAGGCCGGTACGGGTCCAGCCGTCCCGCCGCCGGGCAAGACGCCGCCGACGTGCCCACCAGGTGCGCACACATCAGGGAGACACCGCGATGACGATCACCGAAACATCGACCGCTGCGAGCGCGACCGCCGCCACGTGGCCGGGCTTGAACGCGACCCTCGCCGAGGCCGACCCCGAGGTCAACGCGCAGATCGCCAACGAGTTGCACCGCCAGCAGAGCACGCTCGAAATGATCGCCAGTGAAAATTTCGCATCCGTCGCCGCAATGCAGGCGCAGGGCAGCGTGCTGACCAACAAGTACGCGGAGGGCTACCCCGGGCGCCGATACTACGGTGGTTGCGAATTCGTCGACGTGATCGAGCGGCTGGCGATCGAGCGGGTCAAGGACCTTTTCGGCGCCGGTTTCGCGAACGTGCAGCCGCATTCGGGCGCCCAGGCCAATGCCGCGGCGATGCAGGCGCTGATCAAGCCTGGCGACACGATTCTGGGACTGTCCCTGGCCCACGGCGGCCACCTCACCCACGGCATGCGGATCAATTTCTCCGGGCTGCTGTACAACGTTGCGGCCTACGAGGTGTCCAAAGAGGACCACCGCGTCGACCTGGATGAAGTAGCGAGGTTGGCGCGCGAGCACCGGCCCCGGCTCATCATCGCCGGTTGGTCTGCCTACCCCCGCCAGTTGGACTTCGCCCGCTTCCGCGAGATTGCCGACGAGGTCGGCGCCTACCTGATGGTCGATATGGCCCACTTCGCCGGCCTGGTAGCGACCGGCTTGCATCCGTCGCCGGTTCCGCATGCCCACGTCACCACGACGACCACGCACAAGACGCTGGGTGGTCCGCGCGGCGGCGTCATCCTGACCAACGACCCGGACCTGGCCAAGAAGGTCAACTCTGCCGTCTTTCCCGGCCAGCAGGGTGGCCCGCTGGAGCACGTCATCGCGGCGAAGGCGGTGGCGTTCAAGATGGCCGCCGATCCGGCATTCCGAGAGCGGGCGGAGCGAACCGTTCGAGGCGCCGCGTTGCTGGCGCAGCGACTGGTCGCGGACGACGTCAAGGCAGCCGGTATCACCGTTCTGACCGGTGGCACCGACGTGCATCTGGTGCTCGTCGATCTGCGCGACTCCGACCTGGACGGCAAGGCGGCGGAGGACCGGCTGCACTCGGTCGGAATCACCGTCAACCGCAACGCAGTGCCGTTCGACCCCCGCCCACCGATGGTCACCTCCGGCCTGCGCATCGGAACGCCCGCGCTGGCCACCCGGGGATTCGGGGACGCGGAATTCACCGAGGTGGCCGACATCATCGCGGCTGCCCTGATCGCCGGTGTCGGCGAACTCGACGCGGCCCTTGCCACCTCGCTGCGGGGTCGTGTGTCCGCGCTTGCCGAAGCACATCCGCTGTACCCCGACCTGTCCTACTGAGCACGAGAAAGAGAAGGGCCACCTCAGTGACGCCGCAGGTTCCTCCTGGTGCAGAGCTTCCGCAGCATCCGGAATTTCTGTGGCGCAATCCGGAACCGCGGCGTCACTACTCGGTCATCCTCATCGGTGGCGGAGGCCATGGGCTGGCGACTGCGCACTATCTTGCCCGCCGGGGCATCACCGATGTCGCCGTCCTGGAAAAGGGTTGGCTCGCCGGCGGGAACATGGCCCGCAACACGACGATCATCCGGTCCAACTACCTGTGGGATGCCAGCGCCGGGTTCTACGAGCACTCGCTCAAATTGTGGGAACACCTCGACGAAGACCTCGATTATCCGATCCTGTTCTCCCAGCGGGGAGTCCTCAATCTCGACCATTCGCTGACCGACATCCGCGATTCTCGTCGCAGAGCGGCCGCCAACCGTCTGAACGGGGTTGACGCGGAATGGGTGGATGCCAAGGGCGCCAAGGAGATCTGCCCGATTCTCAATATCTCGGACGACATCCGCTACCCGGTCCTTGGGGGCACCTACCAGCCGCGCGGCGGCATCGCCAAACATGACTACGTCGCCTGGGGGTTCGCGCGATCCGCCGATGCCGCCGGCATCGATCTGATCCAGAATTGCGAAGTGACCGGCATCGACATCCAGCACGGCGCCGTGACCGGCGTCCAGACCTCACGCGGGCCGATCACCGCTGACGTGGTTGCGATGGTCGGCGCCGGCCATTCCTCGGTGCTGGCCGCGATGGCTGGATTCCGGCTTCCGGTGCAGTCACATCCGTTGCAGGCGTTGGTCTCCGAACTGCTGGAGCCGGTACATCCGACCGTGGTGATGTCGAACGCGGTGCACGTCTACGTGTCGCAGGCGCACAAGGGCGAACTGGTGATGGGAGCCGGCGTCGATTCCTACAACGGCTACGGTCAGCGCGGCGCCTTCCACGTCATCGAGCGCCAGATGTCGGCTGCCGTCGAACTCTTCCCGATCTTCGCCAGAGCACATGTGCTGCGGACCTGGGGTGGGACAGTCGATACCACGCCAGACGCCTCCGCCATCATGGGACTCACGCCGGTGCGGAATCTCTACGTCAACTGTGGTTGGGGCACCGGCGGTTTCAAGGCGACTCCCGGTGTCGGCAGCCAGATGGCGGAACTGATCGCCACCGGTGAGGTTCCGCAGTTGATGCGGGACTTCTCCCTCGAGCGGTTCACCACCGGCCGACTGGTCGACGAACACGGCGCCGCTGCGGTCGCCCACTGATGCAACACTTCTCCGGAGAACACCACCGATGATGCTGATCCCCTGCCCGGAATGCGGGCTGCGCAACGAGAACGAATTCCACTACGGCGGCCAGGCGCATGTCGCGTATCCGGCAGACGGAGGAACGTCGCTTTCCGACGCACAGTGGGCCGAATATCTGTTCTTCCGGAATAATCCGAAGGGGCCGTTCGCCGAGCGCTGGATGCATTCCGGCGGCTGCCGTCGATGGTTCAATGCGATCCGGGACACGGTCACCTATCAATTCCTGGCCGTTTATCGGGTGGGCGAGCCTCGACCCGAACCAAACGCAGCGATTCTGGGCAATTCCGGCATCGCTGCTGACGACACCGTCGACGACCTGAAGATCAGGACAACCACATGACCAGCAGCCGACTCGCTACCGGCGGTCGGATCGACCGCAGCCGGCCGCTGGACGTCCGTTTCGACGGAAAGCCGCTGGCCGCATTCGCCGGAGACACCCTGGCTTCGGCACTGCTGGCATCCGGGGTCCAGGTCACCGGCCACTCGGTACTGCTGGGTCGTCCCCGCGGAATCATGTCGGCCGGTCCGGAGGAACCCAGCGCGGTCGTGCAGATCACCCGCCCGTTCCCGGAGCCGATGCTGACCGCGACGACCGTCGAAGCAGTGGACGGGCTGGCCGCCAGAAGCATCCACGGCCAGGGCCGGCTGGCCGACGTGGCCGACCCGTACGCCTACGACGCCGTTCACCACCATTGCGAGCTGACGGTGGTGGGTGCCGGACCGGCCGGGCTGGCCGCAGCACTGACGGCAGGTCGGGCCGGCGAACGAGTGCTGCTTGTCGATGAGAATGCGGCGGCCGGAGGGTCGCTGCTGACGGCGGCCGAGACGGACTGGGCCGTCGACATGGTCGAGGAATTGGCAGAACTGCACAATGTCGTCCACCTCCAGCGCACCACGGTAGCCGGCTACTACGATGACAATTACCTGATCGCAGTGCAGCGCAGGACTTCTCACGTCGGAGCGGCACACTCGCCAAGCGCCGTGCGGGAGCGGATCTGGCGAATCCGGGCCGGCCGGGTGGTATTGGCGACCGGCGCCCATGAACGGCCGATCGTGTTCCAGGGCAACGATGTTCCCGGGGTGATGCTCGCCGAATCGGCCCGCGTGTATCTGCAGCGCTACGGCGTGCTCGCGGGCGAGCAGGTGGTCGTTTTCACCACTCACGACGACGCCTACCGGGTCGCCGGTGAATTGATGGCCGCCGGAGCTTGTGTGGTGGTGGTGGATCCACGCATTCCGGAGGGTCAGACACCCGACCCCGCGCAGGAAGTGGCCACCGGAAGCGTCCTGATCGGATCGGTCGTGACCGGAACTCTCGTCGGAGCCGACGGCTTCCTATCGGGGGTGATCGTGCGCGGACCCGATGGCACGAACCGACCCCTGGCTGCGGATCTGCTCGCTGTCTCCGGTGGCTGGAACCCGGCTGTGCAGCTCTACTCCCAGGCGGGGGGCCGGTTGGCCTTCGCCCCAGGAGTCGGATCGTTCGTGCCGGACGGCGCCCGGCAGAACGTCGTAGCGGTCGGGTCCGCAGCCGGATTGCGCACCACTGCGGACTGCGTTGCCGACGGCGGCGCCGTGGGCTCCAACACCGGCCTGACCGGCGGTGCGGTGATCCTGCCGCCCACCGAAGACCTGTTACCGCAAGCTGTTCCAGCCGCGCCGTTGTACCTGGTGGTCGAGGACGACGCCGATCCGGGAACTTTGACAGAGCACTTCGTCGACCTGCAGCGGGATGTGACGGTTGCCGACGTGGTTCGCGCGACGGGTGCGGGACTTGCCTCCGTCGAGCATGTCAAGTGGTACACCACCGCCGGCACTGCGCACGACCAGGGAAAGACGTCCGGGCTGCTGACGACGGCCGTGGTCGCGCAGATGTTGGGTGTCGAGCTCGGAGAGCTGGGAACCACCACCTATCGTCCGCCGTACACGCCGATCTCGTTCGCCGCCCTTGCCGGGCGAGAGCGCGGCGACCTGTACGACCCGGTGCGGACCACCGGCGCCCACGGCTGGCACGTTGCGCACGGCGCCGAGTTCGAGAACGTCGGTCAATGGAAGCGGCCTTGGTTCTATCCGCGCGACGGCGAGGACATGGCGACCTGCGTGAAGCGTGAATGCGGTGCCGCCAGAACCAATGTCGCGTTCATGGACGGCTCGACGCTGGGAAAGATCGACGTCCAGGGGCCGGACGCCGCGGCGTTTCTCGACCTGCTGTACACGAATCTGATGTCGACGCTGAAAGTGGGAATGATCAGGTACGGCGTCATGTGCGGCCCGGACGGCATGGCCATCGACGACGGCACCGTCTTCCGGCTCGCGGCGGAGCGATATCTGGTCACCACCACGACCGGGAATGCAGCCAAGATTCTCGACTGGATGGAGGAATGGCTGCAGACGGAGTGGCCCGAAATGCGCGTCTGGTGCACTTCGGTGACGGAACAATGGGCCACGATGGCGCTGGTCGGCCCGCGCTCCCGCGCCCTGCTGGCCGCGCTGGCCCCCGAATTGGCCACGGCGAACGAGGACTTCCCGTTCATGGCGTGGCGGGACACCTCGATCATCGGGCTACCGGCGCGCATCGCCCGCATCTCCTTCTCCGGCGAACTCGCCTACGAGATCAATGTCGCCTGGCACGATGCGTCCGCGTTGTGGAACGTCGTGTGGCGCACCGGGTCCGAAGTCGGGCTGACCCCTTACGGCACCGAGGCGATGCATGTGCTCCGCGCGGAAAAGGGCTATCCGATCATCGGGCAGGACACCGACGGCACCACCACACCGCAAGATCTCGGCATGGGCTGGGTGGTGTCCAAGAAGAAACCCGATTTCATCGGCAAGCGGTCGTTCGACAGGCATGACAATTCCCGGTCGAACCGCAGACACCTCGTCGCGCTGCTGACCGATGACAAGGCGCTGCTGTTACCCGAGGGTTCGCAAATCGTGGAGGCACCCGAGCTTCCGCCCCCACCGGTACCGATGCTCGGACATGTCACCTCGTCGTATTTCTCGGTCGCTCTTGGTCGGACCTTTGCCCTGGCGCTCCTCGAAGGCGGACGTGACCGGATCGGCTCCGTGCTGTATGTCGTGGTGGACGATGTTCCGCGGCCGGTCACGGTGGCCGGGCCCGTCGTCGTGGATCCTGATGGAACCAGACGTGACGGCGATCCGGCGGGAGACGGCGATCCGATTCCGGCCCCGACGATCAGGCCGGCCTTACCGGTTTCCCCGTTGGCGAGCTATTCCGACTCGTTCGCGAAGCTCTCCCGGCCCACCGGGGCCGGCGTCCGAATTGCCGAATCTCCGATGACCAGCCAGGTGCTGGTGCGCGTCCCAGCTGCAAGCGGAGCGGCAGAATCGGTCGCCGCCGCACTCGGCACGTCGCTACCGACGGCGACCGGTGGCGTCACCTACGCCGGCAGTGACGCCATCCTGGCCCTGGGGCCGGATGAGTATCTGGTGCTCGCCGGGCCAGGTCACGGCTCCGATCTCGAGACAAGGCTGCGAGTCGCGATCGGAAGCGACCCAGGCGCCGTCACCGATGTCTCTGCCACCCGGACGATGCTCCGGATCTCGGGCCGGAACGCGCGGCGGGTGCTGGCTCATGGCCTTGCGATCGATCTCGACAGGCTGCCGGAAGGCACCTGCGCCCAGACGCTGCTCGCGCAATGTGCGGTCGTCGTTTTCAGCGACGGTCCGGCTTGGTCGGACGACGATCTGGTGAAGGTGTTGGTACGCAGCTCGTTCGCCGCTCACCTCGCGCAATGGTTGCTGCTGACCGCCCCGGAATACGCATGACTGCCAGCGCGGGCGGACCGTTTCCGATCATTCGGCGGCAGCTCATTTCCGTCGCACTTCCTAGGATGGCGCAGGAGCCCGGCAAGTCGAGCATTGTCCAAACACACCGACATCACCCTGAACCAAGGAGACTTACCGTGGCAGCGCGCATCGACAAGGTCGTCACTACCGGCACGTTCTCGTTGGACGGCGGGACCTGGGAGGTCGAGAACAACGTCTGGCTGGTGGGTGACGACCACGAGGTGCTCGTCATCGACGCAGCGCACGACGCAGCAGCCATCGCAGAAGTCGTCAACGGACGCCGGGTGGTCGGAATCCTGTGCACTCACGGCCATGACGATCACATCGACGCTGCGCCGGCCCTGGCGCAGTTGACCGGAGCTCCCATCCTCTTGCATCCGGCCGACGCACATCTGTGGGGAATGAAGCACAAGGATCGCCGGCCCGATGCCGATCTCGCCGACGGCCAGATCGTCTCCGTGGCCGGGGTCGAAGGCACCGTCGTACACACTCCAGGGCACGCGCCCGGCGCCGTCTGCGTCTACTTCCCGACATTGGGAGCGGTCTTCAGCGGCGACACGCTCTTCAACGGTGGTCCGGGAGCGACCGGCCGCTCGTTCTCCGACTTTCCGACGATCGTCGACTCCATCAGCGCCCGGCTGTTGAATCTTCCGCCGGAGACGGTGGTGCACGCCGGCCACGGAGACGACACGACCATCGGGGCCGAGGCGCCGCATCGCGACGAGTGGATCCTCCGAGGGCACTGAAGCCTTCCGCGCACTGCGATCGCGGAGCGGGACCCTGGCGCACGGCCCTCCGACCAGATTCGTGCCCCGGGCTCCACAGCGGCATTGCTGCAACCGATCTCGCCTTGTCTGCCGTCTGCCGTTCGCCGATCTCGGCCGTGCCTGCCTTTCGCCGATCTCGGCCGCCTGCCGTTCGCCTATCTCGGCCGTCTGCCGTCTGCCGATGGGCAGCCGTCCCGAACTGCTCAGGTTTGCGGATCGAGCCTTTTCGCTCCCAACTGTGACGTCAGCAGTTCGATGGCGAGCTCCTCGGGGTCGCGAACAGGTTGCCGTTGCGCAGACGGGTCCGCATCGTCTCCGTAGTCGTCGGGAATCTCCTCCTCGTCGGGCGGCGGAACCGGATCCGGACCCCAGCCCTGACCAGGACGCGGCCCGTTCTGCGGAAGCGGCGATCTTCCGCCCGGCACGGAGCCGGACGGCGCCGAGCCGCTCGGCGGCTCCGCAGCCTCGCAGCGAATGGCCCAGTTGACCCCAAGCACCTCGGTAAGCGCAGCCCGCAGCAGATCGGCATTCGCCGGTTCGACCACCCGACGAGCCATGCCGGGGGCCGGCATGGTCAGGTGAAGTGCGCCTGCTTCCACTGCCACGACGGTGGCAGATGCGAGCAGGATCTGGGTGGTACGCCGGTGGCGCTGAACTGCGGCCAGCACTTCGTTCCAGACCCGCCGCACGTCCGTCACATCGACCTCGCCCTTCGGTGCGGGCGAGGCGGAGGGGGACACTGCGGTCTGCGCCGTCTCGGTACGCCCGGCGTCGCGCTGGAGCGGCGTGCCGGACGGCCTGTCGGACGGCCTGTCGGACGGACTGTCGGACGGACTGTCGGACGGCCTGTCGAACGGCCTGTCGGGCGGCGTGCCGGCTGATCCGAGATCGCCGGGCCGTTGCTGCTCTGGCCGGTCTCGCTGAACGCGATGACCATCACCGGTCGGCCCGGCTCGCTCTGCGGCCGGACCGGGTGCGTTCCCGGACGGCGTCGAAGGACCGCCGGCCGGGTCCTTGCGCACCGGAGCTGCCGTTCGGTCGGGAACCAGCGGAAGGCTCGAGGACAGCCGAGGTGGCGCCGGCAGCCCGAAATCCGGACCTGCGCCGGGCGTGGAGCTGCCCCGTCCTGCCGATTCTGAAGGGCCGGTCGACCTTGGCGGCGCAGCCGAATGCGAACCGGACGCGGAATCTGATTTTGCAGTCGAGCCCGCCGGAGTCGGTGCGATGGCCTGGCCCTGGGAGGGCCGGCGAAAACGGGCCGCCGGATCGGCAGGTCGGAATTCCGATGGCACGGTCGCTGGTGGGTCCGTGGGTTCGGTGTCCCCGGAGGGCCGGATGGGAGCTGGGACCTGGAGCCGAGCAGCCACCGGTGCCGGTGGGTGGGTCGCCGGCGGCAACGGCGCCGGGGATCGGGACTGCTCTCCGGTACCCGGGCCGGGACTCTCGCCGGCGATGGACATCCGTCGCTCCATGCGCTCCAGCCGCTGCAAGAGGGCGCCATCGGACAACGAGGCCGCCGGCAGCAGCATCCGAGCGCACATCAACTCCAGCACCAGGCGCGGCGAGGTCGTTCCGCGCATTTCCACCAGCCCCGTATGAAGAACCTCGGCAAAACGCGAAACCGTTGCAACACCAAGCTTTTCTGCCTGCAGCGCCATCAACGCGAGCTGATCCTCCGGCGAATCGATGAGCCCTTTGGTGGCGGCATCCGGAACGGCACCCAGGACGACCAGGTCACGCATTCGCTGCAGCAGATCGGCAGCGAACCGGCGCGGGTCGTGCCCCGCCTCCACGACCTTGTCGACCACACCGAAGACCGAGGATCCATCACCGGCAGCCAACGCGTCGGCCATCTCGTCCAGGAGCGCCGCATCCGTCACGCCTAGCAGTGCGACCGCGTGGCGATAGGTGACCCCGCCGTCACCGGCACCGGCGAGCAGTTGGTCGAGCACCGACAGTGAATCGCGTGCCGAACCGCCACCGGATTGGATCACCAGCGGGAATACCGCGGGTTCGACGCTCACGCCCTCCTCGGCGCACAAACGCTCCAACAACGTCCGGAGGGTGGCGGGCGGGATCAGCCGAAACGGGTAGTGATGAGTCCGGGACCGAATTGTCGTCAGGACCTTGTCGGGCTCTGTCGTCGCGAAGATGAAGACCAGATGCTCCGGGGGCTCTTCCACGATCTTGAGCAGGGCGTTGAAGCCCTGCGGGCTCACCATGTGGGCCTCGTCGATGATGAAGACTCGGTAGCGGGACTCGGCCGGCATGTAGAAGGCCCGATCGCGCAACTCTCTGGTGTCGTCGACGCCACCATGGCTGGCCGCATCCAACTCGACCACATCGAGTGAGCCAGGGCCCTCGGGAGCCAGCGCGATGCAGGAGGGGCAGACGCCGCACGGGTCGGGCGTTGGCCCTTGCACGCAGTTCAACGACCGGGCCAGGATCCGCGCCGACGACGTTTTCCCACAGCCCCGTGGTCCCGAGAACAGATAGGCATGATTGATGCGGCCTGCGGCCAGAGCCGTGCGGAGCGGTTCGGTGACATGCTCCTGCCCGACCACCTCGGCGAAGGTCGCCGGACGATACTTGCGATACAGAGCCAGCGTCACGGCCCGAGAGTACGTGCTGTCCACGACAGTGCACTACGCCAGCGATTCGAGGCCAACCGAACCCCATCGGCTTGACCCACGCCTACTGATGTCGTCCGGCTTCTGTCACCGGGGTGGGAGTGAGCGCCTCTGGAACGTGTGCGGCCGGCACCACCAGTAGAACGGGCGCCGGTCGGAGATAGCGGCGGCGCCGGTCGGAGGCGGGCCAGCAGTGAAGGGGACCCCCGCACCCGTCAGAGCTCACGGACCCTTGCTGCCTTCCGGCCCTGGGGGGGTTGATGAGATGGACGCCGCGGGGGTCCGTCAGAAAGTGTACCGCCAGGCACCCGTCGAGGCGCCCACGGCGGCGACGGGGCGCGTCAGCTCAATTGGAATCGACCAGTCAGTTTGGTACCGGTCCGTCGGGGCTGTTGTTCCGCCTCGCGAATCCGGGCCCAGACCGACGTGGTCGCTTCTCCGTCCCGGAGCCGCTGCAGTGCCGTTCGCCCGGAAAGTTTCGTTCCGAGATCGCTCGCTGCTATCCCGGCGGAATTGCACAAGCCAACCAGACCCGCCTCCGCCGGGCGCAATCCTGCTGCCTGCCAGCTCTCCCGGTCGCCGCCACTTATTCCTCTGGCTTCCCAATCTGCGTCGTAATTCACTTCGGGCTCGGTCTCGGTCTTCGGCGGAGCGGGTGCGACCCGGGTCGCCGGACCCCTCGATTGCGCAGGCACCGCCGCTGGGCGAACCTGTCGACTCGTTACCGGAGATCCGAAGGGTGCTGTCGGCACGGCGAACGGATTCGCGAAAGCGCCCGCAGCGGTGGCGGGCGTCACGTTCGCTATCGGAGGAGCCACCGGAGGCAGGAAGAGCGAGTTGCCGAAGTCCTGCGTTTCGCGAACAGACACGGCAGGATGCGAGACTACCGGCAGCACACCGGATGTCGCCTGTCGATCCGGAGTGGTCGGAGCCGCCGACTGCCCGGTAGCGGAAATCGAGGCGGATGTCGCAGGCTGGATGCTCGTCGATCGCGGCGGCCGAAATCGGCCACGAATCTTCGCGGCGGCCGAAACGCCGATCACCGTCGACGGGCCCCGCACCTTCTTCCCCAGCTCCTCCAAATAGGAGAGCACTTCCTGCGCACTTACATTGAGTTCGGATGCCAACTCGCGCACCCTGATTTGAGTCAACCCGGCCTCCACATCAACGGCTCGGCGATTCCCCGGCCCAGTATTAGCACAATGATGCCTCACCGGGAGCCCGTCCGGTTGCTCGGGACACGCCAAGTCCCGGACATCACCAAAGGTCGCATCAGCCATTTACCCTTTGTAGTTATCCCGCTTCGTACCGTCATACCGCGTCAAGGCCGAGTACCGCCGCGCAGGATATTCCGCACCTTCCGGCAGTCTCTCCGGCCTCGGCGACCGGGTACGTCCGGACGTGCTCGCCTGCCCGATGGTCGGGTGGCAGCGCGACTCCCGGTATAGTTCCCGACGGAGGATTCGCCTAGTGGCCTATGGCGCACGCTTGGAATGCGTGTTGGGTTAACCGCCCTCAGGGGTTCAAATCCCCTATCCTCCGCCATTCGCCCCGGCCCGCGCCCAACGCGGGTCGGGTTTTTGGTCATTTTCTGCAGCTCAATCCTCCCGCACCACGCCGCCCTCCACCTGCCATCTGCGATTCAGGTGGACAGCGTCGAGCATCCGGCGATCATGCGTGACCAGCAGCAGAGTGCCGGTGTACTCCTCGAGTGCGCCCTCGAGCTGTTCGATCGCGGCAACGTCCAGATGGTTGGTGGGCTCGTCCAGGACCAGCAGATTGACGCCCCGAGCTTGCAGCAGCGCGAGCGCAGCCCTTGTCCGCTCCCCCGGCGACAACGAGATTGCCGGGCGGAGAACATGTTCGGACTTCAATCCGAATTTCGCCAGCAGCGTTCGCACCTCCGATTCCGGCCATTGCGGCACCAGCTCGCCGAACGTCCGCAGCAGAATGGCCGGCCCAAGCAGCAGTCCGCGCGCCTGATCGACCTCACCAACGGCGACTCCGGAGCCGAGGTTGGCGGCGCCCTCGACCAACTCGAGCCGCTCGAGCAGGACCGCGAGCAAGGTCGACTTCCCGCCACCGTTGGGCCCGGTGACGCCGATCCTGTCGCCGACGTCCACCTGCAGGTTCACCGGCCCCAACTGGAAGTTCCCCCGCCGCGCGACAGCATTCCGGGCGACGGCGACCACGGATCCCGAACGCGGGGCGGCCTGGATCGAATACTGCAATTCCCACTCCTTGCGCGGCTCCGCCACCTCCGGTAGCCGCTCGATCAATCGCTCGGTCTGCCGCGCCTTCGCGGCCTGCTTCTCGGTCTGCTCCACCCGGAAGTTTCGACCGACCTTGTCGTTGTCCTTCTTCTTGGTGGCGGCCTTGCGCACGCCCGCATCCATCCAGGCCCGCTGCATCCGACCGCGCTCCTGGAGACCGGCCTTGCGGTCGGCGTATTCGTCGAACGCTTCGCGTGCGTGGCGTCGGCTCACTTCCCGCTCGGCCAGATAGGCGTCGTAGCCACCGCCGTAGATCCCGACCCGCTGCTGGGCCAGATCGAGTTCCACCACGCTGGTGACGCAGCGGGCCAAGAACTCTCGGTCGTGCGAAACCAGGACCATGCCGACCCGCTGGCCCTGCACGAACTGCTCCAGTCGCGCCAGCCCGTCGAGGTCGAGGTCATTGGTCGGCTCGTCCAGCAGCAACACGTCGAAGCGAGAGAGCAACAGTGCGGCGAGCCCGACCCGGGCGGCCTGGCCGCCGGACAGACCGGTCATCGGCATTCCGAGGTCCACTTCCAGGCCGAGTTCCACGAGCGTCACATCCGTGCGTTCTTCCAGATCTGCGCCGCCCAGCGACAGCCAGCGCTCCAGAGCAGACGCGTACAAATCATCCGATCCGGCCGCGCCCTCGGTGAGCGCGGTGGTCGCTGCAGCCAGAGCCGCATCGGCATCGGCCACGCCGGTTCGCCGAGCCAGGTGCCCGGCAACGGTCTCGCCGGCGGGTCGCTCCACTTCCTGGGGGAGGTAACCGACCGTCGCGTCCGGCGGGCTGATGTTGATGTGGCCGGCTTCCGGACTCTCCAGCGACGCCAACATTCGGAGCAGGGTCGACTTGCCCGCTCCGTTCGCGCCGACCAGTCCGATCACGTCGCCCGGAGCTATCACCAGATCAACTCCGGAGAACAGGGTTCTGTCGCCATGGGCTGCGGTCAATCCACGCGCCAGCAGTGTTGCACTCACATCGGACAATGATGCCAGCCAGTATCGACCCGTTTTCCCCGCCCGACCCGATCTCGCGCGCACCATCGTCGCAGCCGCTGACGAGAACGCAGGTCCGCGACGGATCGCACCGTAGTGGACGAGTTCAGGAGCGCAGTTCGAGGCGACGGTAGCGACATCTCGAACCGGTCCCGGCGCGCCAGCATTTCAGGTCGGCCGTTGCCCCTCTCGCTGCGCCGCATCCCGGGTCCAACGCCCGACGAAATGATGCACCGGTCCGTGACCGTGGTACTCGCTGCGATCGACGCCCGTCCCACCGATGCTGAGTTCGTCCGCGCCGGCCAGCGCCGAAGTCAGATAGTCCTTCGCCCGCCTGACCACAGATGGCCAGTCGGGTGAGCCGACGCGCAGGACAGCGATTGCCGACGAAAGTGTGCAGCCGGTGCCATGCGTGTTCGCAGTATCGATTCGCGGAGCATCCAACCGAAGAATTCCGCCATGCTCGTCGACGAGAAGATCGGTGGCACTGGAACCGGTATCCAGATGCCCACCCTTGAGCAGAACCCGGACCGCGCCCAACTCACGAAGGGCGACTGCCTGGTCTCGCGCATCCGAAAGGTTCGCTGCAAGCGGGGTGTCCAGCAGGACTGCGGCCTCGGCGAGATTCGGGGTGATCAGGTCTGCGAGCGGGAGCAGTTCCGCCCGCAGAATCTGCTCGGCGGCCGGCTCGAGCAGCCGATCGCCGGACGTCGCAACCATCACCGGATCCAGCACGACAAAGCGCGGCCGGTAGGTGCGCAATGCCCGGGCGACCGTGCCGGCAATTTCCGCGTTCGCGATCATGCCGATCTTCACCGCGTCGACAGCGATATCGGCGAACAACGTGTCGAGTTGTTCGCAGACGAAGCTTGCGGGAATCGGGAAAACGCCGGTGACGCCGCGGGTATTCTGCGCGGTCAGCGCCGTCAGTACGGCGCAGCCGTAACCACCGAGGGCGCTGAAGGTCTTGAGATCGGCCTGGACTCCGGCGCCCCCGCTCGGGTCGGAGCCGGCGATGCTCAGTACCACCGGCGGATGTCCTGCCGCCCGAATCACTGCGACCGCCAGGCTTCGATCAGTTCTCTGCTCGCACCGCTCGGGTCGTCGCGTCCGCAAATAGCCGAGATAACGGCAATCCCAGCCACTCCGGTCGCCTTCAGCGCTGGAATGTCGCCTATGCCGAGGCCGCCGATCGCAACGCAAGGAATGGAGGCGGACCGACACATCCGGGCCAATTCCTCAAATCCCAAGGCGGGAGCGGCATCGATCTTCGACGGCGTCGGCCGGATCGGCCCGACCCCGAGGAGATCGACTGTGCCAGAAGGTAGTGCTTTCGCCTCCTGCAAATCGCGCTCGGTCGAGATCGACAACCCGAGGTGCAGAGCCGGCCCGATCAATCGACGGGCATCGACCGGGTGCAGATCCCGCTGGCCGACATGCACCCCGTGCGCACCTACTGCCAGCGCGACATCGGCGCGGTCGTTGATGATCAGCGGAATACCGGTGCCTTGCAAAGCATCCAATACCGCAACGGCAAGCGCCGTCAGCTCGCGGGTGGTCGCCGACGGGTCGCGCACCTGGACTGCGGTCACACCGCCGGCCACCGCCAGCCGCACCGTGTCGACG
>JBPCPG010000078.1:0-17684 GCA_050999445.1 Nakamurella sp.
TAGCGGAGATCGAGGCCGCCGCCCAGCTGCTGGCCGGCGTCATCCGGCGCACGCCGATGGAATCCTCGCGCCCGTTGCAACTACTGGTCGGCGGCCCGGTCTACCTCAAGTGCGAAAACCTGCAGCGCACCGGCTCGTTCAAGATCCGCGGTGCCTACACCCGAATCGCTCGACTGACCGACGCCGAACGGGCCAACGGCGTGGTCGCGGCCAGCGCCGGTAACCACGCGCAGGGCGTCGCTCTGGCGGCTGCGATGCTCGGCTGCGATGCCACCGTCTTCATGCCGGTCGGCGCCTCCATCGCGAAGCTCACCGCCACTCGGGCCTACGGGGCGACTGTGTATCTGCTGGGTGAAACCCTTGACGAATCACTGATCGAGGCTCGGGCGTTCGCGGAACGGACCGGCGCGGTGCTGGTGCACCCCTTCGATCATCCCGACATCCTTCGCGGCCAGGGCACGGTCGGCCTGGAAATTCTCGAGCAGGTCCCGGAGGTGGCCACCATCGTGGTGGCGACCGGCGGGGGCGGTCTGATCAGCGGCATCGCGGCGGCCGTCCGAGGTCTGCGACCCGACGTGAAGATCATCGGTGTGCAGGCGGAGCAGGCCGCCGCCTGGCCTGATTCGCTGGCCGCGGGACGTCCGGTGCGGTTGAGGCAGATGTCGACGCTCGCGGACGGCATCGCGGTTGGAGAACCGACCGCCCTGACGTATTCGCACGTCAGCGAGCTCGTCGACGACATGGTCACGGTGTCGGAGGACCAGCTGTCCAGGGCGATGCTGTTGTGTCTGGAACGCGCGAAGCTCGTGGTGGAACCGGCCGGAGTGGCTGCCGTGGCGGCGATCATGGCTGCGCCCCAGAAGTTCCGACCGCCGGTGGTGGCCGTGTTGTCCGGGGGGAACATCGACCCGTTGGTGCTGCTGCACGTCACCCAGCACGGCCTGGTCGCGGCCGGCCGGTTCCTGTCGCTGCGCATCGAGATCTCGGATCGACCCGGCTCCCTGGCCCGGCTCCTGGCCCTGGTGGGGGAGTTGGGTGCGTCGGTGGTCGACGTCGAGCAGTCCCGGTTGGGCAGCACTCTCGCCCTCGGCGACGTGGAGGTCGACCTACGGCTGGAATGCCGCGGTTCGCCGCATCGTGACGAAGTTCTGGAGCGGCTTGCCGACGAGTCCTATCGGGTCATCGATCACCGGTGAGCCGCTCCGCCCTGCCACGCTGTTCTCCTGCGACGAGCCGCGACGCTGTTCACCTGCGGCAGGCCGCGATCAGGCCGTGAACGGCTTGGCCTCGACGATCGAGACGTTCTGGGTCTTGCCGTTCGGAAGCTGGAACTCCCTCGACTCACCCTTGGTGGCGCCGCGGATGGCTGCGCCCAGTGGCGACTGCGGCGAGTAGACCTGCAGAGAACCGTGAGCCCCCTCCTCGCGGGAACCGAGCAGGAACGTCTCCTGGTCGCTGTCGTCACCGTCGTAGGCGACCGTCACCACCATGCCGGGCTCGACGACCCCGTCGTCCGCCGGGCGGACACCGACCTGGGCCTCGCGCAGCAGCTCCTGGATCTTACGGATCCGGTCCTCCTGCTTCGCCTGCTCGTCACGAGCCGCGTGGTAGCCACCGTTCTCCTTGAGGTCGCCCTCTTCCCGCCGGGCGTTGATCTCGGCGGCGATGACCGGTCGCTGCAGCACCAGCTCGTCGAGCTCGTGCTTGAGACGGTCGTGCGCCTCCTGGGTCAGCCACGTTGCAACTGTTCCGGTCATGGCAACTCCTTGCTAGTGATGCGGTGGGCTAGTGATGCGGTGGGCTGGTGATGCGGTCGTCTGGGGCGAAAGGTCTGAGATCTGAGCAAAGAACACTTGTCGCTGTCGCTTCTCCGTGCCGATTCCCGGCACGCCGGGAGTGTGGTGCAGGAAACAACAGCCTCACGCTCTGACGGCGATAGCCGAGTACGTACCCGGTAATCTCGGGTTCGGCAACACCCGCGCGAAAAGCGCTTGGTCGGTAGCTGACGGCCGGGGACAAATGCGGCGCCGATAGCCATCTCTGCAGGTTAAACGCATCAGACGGCCCTCAAGGGGCCGCCTGTGTGGAGTCGAGCCTAACACCATGCGCTCCGGCGGGGTCGGGATTTGCGCTTCGGCGGAGGCGAACTGAAGGCCGAGCCCCGCCTGATCGGGGGGTCGAGAGCGCGACGAACATGACGATGGACACGACGAAGAACACGGCGATGGACTCGACCATGGACCCCGTGACGTCGGGACGGCGCGCTGGAGGACCGCCCTGGAGGACAATGCCATTGCGGGACAATGGTGGAACGGCGAGCAGTGCGAAGGCAGGCGGGATGCCTGGCAGGGAAGGAACTGAACAACCGTGACAGAAGACTTGAACGAGAGAGACTTGAACGAGAGCACCGGAGCGTACGAATCGACCGGCATCCTGGTCGAGCTCGACGCGTCGCTGCTGGCCGGCGCACGGAAACGAGCGGAAGCTGCGGCCGCAGCGGATCTGCGAATGATGGCCGTCCACGCCCATCCGGACGACGAGTCCAGCAAGGGTGCGCCCAGCCTGGCCAAATACGCCGCCGACGGGGTCGGGGTTCTGGTGGTGTCCTGCACCGGCGGTGAGCGTGGCGATATCCTGAATCCCAAATTCACCGACACCCATCTCGACATCGCTTCGCTGCGCATTGCCGAGATGGCCAGGGCGGCAGAAATTCTGGGTGTAGCGCACACCTGGCTGGGGTTCGAGGACTCGGGCTACCACGAGGGTGAGCCGGCGACCTGGAAGCTGCCGGAGGGCAGCTTCGGCGCCCTTGATGTGGGGGTCGAGACCGAGGCGTTGGTGCGAGTCGTCCGGGCCTTCCGGCCCCACGTGATGACCACCTATGACGAGAACGGCGGCTATCCGCACCCGGACCACATCCGCTGTCACGTCATCTCGATGGCGGCGTTCGAGGCGGCAGGCGACCCGGATGCGTTCCCAGCGGCGGGCGAGCCCTGGCAACCGCTCAAGCTGTACTACAACGTCGGTTTCTCCCGCGCCCGGATTGTGGCGATCAACGAGGCCGTGCGGGAGCGCACCGGCGACGGACCCTTCGACGAATGGATCCAGCGGTTCGCCGACAATCCCCGACCCGACCCTGGAACGCGTATCACCACCAAGATTCCGGCCGCGGACTTCTTCGACAAGCGCGATCTCGCACTGCGGGCTCACGAAACGCAGATCGACCCGTCGTCGCACTGGTTCGCCGTGCCGCACGACATCGAGGCTTCGGTCTGGGGAACCGATGACTACGAGCTCGCCAGGTCGCTGGTCGACACGGATGTTCCGGAGTCGGACCTCTTCGCCGGAATTCGGGAGCGGGTGGCGACGTGATCCTCGGCAGAGCTGCCCGTGCCGTGGCTGAAGCAATCACCGCTCCGGTTCCCGCCGACCCGAGCAGCACGCATGGCCCGGAATGGGGCAAAGCGGCTCCGATCGGTCTGCTGGTCATCGTGCTGCTCTGTGTCGCGGTGTATTTCCTGATCAAGTCGTTGAACCGGAACCTCAAGAAAGTTCCCGGGTCCTTCCAATCGGCAGAGCCGGTGCCGGCCGGAGTGCCCGGGATTGCCGGCGGGCGCATGCCGTCCGCAGCCGAGAAAACGCCCGGTGGCGCACCTGAGGAGAGCGCCGCCGGCACCGCCGGAGTTCCCCCGGCGGGACCTGTCGATCCCGGCCTTCCAGGGCCCGTCCGGTAGGGGCGAGCGGACCCGGTGGATACGCGGAATCGATGAGCGTGAGATGACCGGATTCCGGCTGGCCGACGCGGGTTCAACGTATCTGCGGCAGCATGCCGGAAATCCGGTCGACTGGTGGCAGTGGGGCGATGAGGCGTTCGCCGAATCCGCGCGACGCAACGTTCCGGTGTTGCTGTCGGTCGGTTACGCGTCCTGCCACTGGTGTCATGTGATGGCAAGAGAATCGTTCGCGGATCCGGCAACGGCTGCGCAGATCAATCGCGACTATGTCGCCATCAAGGTCGACCGGGAGGAACGGCCGGACGTCGACGCCGTCTACATGAGCGCCACCCAGGCGCTGACCGGTTCCGGCGGGTGGCCGATGACGTGCTTCCTGACGCCGGACCGGGCTCCCTTCTACGCCGGGACCTACTACCCGCCCGTTCCGCGTTCCCAGCTGCCGTCGTTCGGCCAGGTCCTCACGGCCATCACCAACGCCTGGCGGAACGATCACGAGAACGTGCTGCAGGCCGCGGCCGGCATCCGCGATTCCCTGTCCGAGGTCAGCGCTGCCGGTACTGCGGCCGCGGGCGGGGCGGGCGGGGCGGGGCCGTTGGACGCCGGTGAACTGGCGCTGCTTGCTGCATCGATCGTCGGGGCTATCGACCGGGTCAACGGCGGTTTTCCCGGCGCGCCGAAGTTCCCGCCCGCGATGCTCGGCGAATTCCTGCTCCGCCATTACGAACGCACCGGTGACCCGGACGCGCTCGACGCGGTCACGCTGACCTTGGAGCGGATGGCTCGCGGCGGCATCTACGACCAGCTGGGTGGCGGTTTCTCCCGTTACAGCGTTGATTCTCGCTGGCACGTACCGCATTTCGAGAAAATGCTGGATGACAACGCGTTGCTGCTGCTGGTGTACGGGCACCACGCCCGCCGGACCGGTTCACCGCTGTCGGCACGTATCGCGGACGAGACGGCGAAGTTCCTCATCGACGGGCTCGGGACGCAGTCCGGGGCCTTCGCGGCTTCGCTGGACGCCGACACCGCCGGAGTGGAGGGCGCGACCTATCTGTGGAACCGCGCACAGTTGGCGGAGGTACTGGACGGCGATGCGGTCAGAGCGGCCACCCTGTTCGGCCTGGACCGCACCGACCATGCGGCGGAATTGGACGGAGCGGTGCTGCGGCTGCTCGCAGATCCGCAGGACCAGAAGTGGTTTGCGCAGATCAGGCAGCGGCTGCTGGTCGCAAGAGCCGGACGACCGCAGCCTGGTCGGGACGAGCTCGTGGTGATGCGGAGCAACGGCCTGGCCATCCGGGCTCTGGCCGAGGTCGGTGCAGGTGCCTCCCGCGCCGACTGGGTTGCGGCTGCCGGCAGGGCGGCCCGGTATCTACTTCAGGTGCACCGCGTCGACGGCCGGTGGCGGAGATCGTCCAGAGACGGTGTGGCAGGGCCGGGGCAGGCCGTGCTGGCCGATCACGGCGACATGGCTGCGGGCCTGCTGGCGCTCCACCAGGCCGACGGAGACCCGTTCTGGTTGCGGTCCGCCCAGCAGATGCTCGACCTGGTGCTCGACCGGTTCGCCGCACCGGACGGCGGTTTCAACGACACCGCGGATGACGCGGAGGAGATGTTCCTCCGGCCCCGCGACCCGGTCGACGGCGCGGCGCCGTCCGGTGCTTCGTCGGTCGTCGAGGCCCTGGTCACGGCCGGATCCCTGACCGGGGACAGCCGCTACCAGCTGGCCGCCGAGAAGGCTCTTGGGACCGTCGGCACACTGCTGCTGCGGGCGCCGCGCTCGGCCGGGTGGCATCTTGCCGCAGCGGAGGCGCTGGCCGCCGGGCCGGTGCAGATCGCGATTTCGGGCGTTCCCGGACACGCCCGAAATCAGCTGGCAGAGGTGGCCAGACGCTCGGCGCCCGGCGGCGCGGTCGTCGTGGTCGGCGAACCGGATTCCGCCGCGCTGTTGATGGACCGGCCGATGGTTGGCGGTGCTCCGGCGGCATACCTGTGCCGGGCCTTCGTCTGCGACCGGCCGGTCACCGGAATCGACGAGCTGGCCGAGCTGCTCGCTCGTCGCTGAGCGCCCTCCGCCCGGTCCCTGCACCGGTTCAAGTGCCCTCGGATCTCGCTGGTCACCGCACCTTTTCGTCGACCGTCGTGGTCGGAGACCCTGCGCGGCGGTTCGCGGACTTCGAACATCCGGCTCCCGGGAACAAACCGTCTCGTCTTGAAGTTGTTACCGCTGTAACGTTGTAATCAACATTCAAGCAGGGAGTCCGAATGAGAAGCAACAGAGATTCAGGGCATGCAGGTTTCGGTCCGTCGGGAGTGCGCGGCGCTTTCGCGTTCGGTTCCGAATTCGAGGCCCAAGGCGAGAGCGAAGGCCCGCGCGGACGCGGCGGTAAGGGCGGACGGGGCCGCGGTCCCGGTTTCGGTGGCGGATTCGGTCCGCAGGGTCGGCCGTTCGGTCCACGCGGACGTGGGCGAGGCGGTGCGCCCGAGGCACCCGATGCGGCCGACGCCGCAGGCTGGTTCACCGGCCGGTTGCCCAGCGACTGGTTCGTCGGAGCACCGACCGTCACCGTTGATCGGGACGAGGTGTTGATCGTCGGCGAGCTGCCGGCGCTGGAGGTGACGACCGATCAGGACGCCGCCTCGCAAGCAGCGGCCGAGGCCGGCCGCATCTCCCGCTTCCGGGAACAGACCCGCGAAGCCCGCATCGAGATCGCTCGCCAGGGGCAGTTCCGCTACGGACGCGAAATCTCCTGGGGTGCCCGGTTGGGCGGTACCGAGGAGCTGTTCACCACCGCGTCGGTCCCCGTGATGACACGCTTGCGTCAACCGGAGCGTCAGGTGCTCGACACGCTGGTGGATTCGGGCGTCGCGCGCTCGCGATCCGACGCGTTGGTGTGGGCCATCCGCATGGTCGGGGAGCACGCCGACGACTGGCTCACCGGGCTGCGTTCGGCAATGGAAGAGGTCAATCGGCTGCGTAACGAGGGCCCAGAGCTCGGCTGAGTGCACCGCGATCCCTGATCAACTCGGACGGAGACAGCCAGGCGGGGTCAGCCCGCGAGGAGCACCAGGAAGATCGCGATGTAGTGGCAGAGCGCAGCCAGCGAAACGGCGGCATGGAACACCTCGTGATAGCCGAAGGTGCCGGGCCAGGGGTTGGGTCGGCGGATCGCGTAGAACACGGCACCAACGGTGTACAGCAGGCCGCCGACGATGATCAGCACCACCGGCAGCACGCCGCCGTTGTGCAGCAACTCGGGCATCGCGAAGACAGCGACCCATCCCAGAGCCACGTAGAACGGAACCCCCACCCAGCGTGGGGAGTGCGGCAGCAGCATCTTGAGCGCCACGCCGCCCGCGGCTCCGATCCAGACGACGCCGAGCATCACGGTGCCCTTCGTCCCCGGCACAGCCAGGACCGCGAGCGGGGTGTAGGTACCGGCGATGAAGACGAAGATCATCGAGTGGTCGGCGCGCTTCATCCACGTCCTGGCCCGAGCGGAAATCCAGGTGTGCCGGTGGTACGTCGCACTGATCACGAACAGACCGATCAGGGTCAGCGCATAGATCGCACAGGGAATCGCGGCTTTGGGACCCTCAGCGGCCGCCGCCACGACGACCAGGACGAGACCGAGTACCGCGGCCGCGATCGCCGAGTACCAGTGGATCCACCCCCGGGCGCGGGGGCGGGTGGCGGCGTGGCGTTGCACGGTGGCCGAAGGCATGGCTACATCGTCGCCGACAACGACGGCTTGTGCCAGCAGCGCCGATCGCAGCCTTCGGCGAACGGCGCGGCGGGCCGCAGTCACCGGCGCGGCAGGCCGCAGTAAGGTCGGCGAACGTGAGGCTTCCCACGCTGCTGTACCGCGTCTACGAGAGCCGGCTGCTCCACCAACTTGCCACGGCGGAGAAGCCGCACCACGTCGGCGTGATCATCGACGGCAACCGCAGATGGGCCCGCAAGGAGGGGATGGCCAACCCGAACGACGGCCACCGGGCGGGCGCGGCCCACATCTCCAACCTGCTCGAATGGTGCCGGACCAGCGGCATCGGAATGGTCACGCTGTGGCTGCTCTCGACGGATAACCTGCACCGGGCCGACGACGAGCTCCAGCCGCTCCTGACCATCATCACCGACGTGGTGGACGACCTGGCCGCACCGGGCGAGCCCTGGAAACTGCGCATCGTGGGTGCGATGGACGTGCTGCCGCCCTGGATGGCTACCCGGTTGGCTGCGGCCGAGATGCGGACGGCGGACCGGACCGGTGTGGAGGTCAACATCGCCGTCGGTTACGGGGGCCGGCAGGAGATCGCGGACGCAGTGAAGTCGCTGCTCCAGGCCGGTGCCGATGCCGGGTTGGGTGTCGAGGAGGTCATCGCCGGGCTCGACGTGGATGCGATCAGTGAGCACCTCTACACCTCCGGACAGCCAGATCCGGACCTGGTCATCCGAACATCGGGGGAGCAGCGACTCTCCGGCTTCCTGCTGTGGCAGAGCGCGCACTCGGAGTACTGGTTCTACGAGGCGGACTGGCCGGATTTCCGCCGGGTCGACTTCCTGCGGGCCCTGCGCGACTACGGTGCTCGGCATCGACGGTTTGGAGGATAGACCGGAAGCCGCTCGCCGATCACCGCCGACTACCGTGGTTTCCATGGATGTGGTCACTGAATATCTCAAGCTCGGATCGCGCTTCGACCGGGTGGTGGACGGCTTCGTCGATGCCTACATCGGGGATCCGGCGCTGCGTCAGGTGGTGGCCAACGAGCCGGAACCGAACCCGGCTGCGCTGTCCGTCCGGGCAGCGCAGCTGTCGACGCAGGTGCGCGATGCTGGCCTCTCCGAGGCCCGATCGGACTTCCTCACGGCTCACCTGGATGCGCTTGCCGTGGCCGGCCGGCGGCTGGCAGGGGAACCGATGTCGTTCATCGACGAGGTGCACGCCTACTTCCAGGTGCGGATCTCCGAGATCGACACGGACGTCTACGCGCAGGCCCATGACGACATCGCTCGGCTGCTGGACCAGGCCGGCGCGCCGCCGAACAAGGACCTCGCAGTGCGGCTCGGCGACCTGCGGGCCAGGGAGGCCTGTCCGCCCGAACTCGTGGAGCCCGCGGTCCGGGCGGTGGCAGCGGCGCTGCGGGAGCGCGTTGTCGGGCCGGTCGGACTGCCGCCGGAAGAGGACATCTCGTTCGACATCGAGCGCGATGTGCCCTGGACGGGGTTCAACTACTACCTGGGCTCGTACAACTCTCGGGTTGCGGTCAACGCGGACGCTTCGCACCGGATGAGCCAGTTCCCGGTGCTGGTGGCGCACGAGTGCTACCCGGGTCATCACACCGAGCACTGCCGGAAGGAGAAATTGCTGGTCAACGACGGCGAACAGCTGGAACAGACCATTTTCCTGGTGAACACCCCGCAGTGCGTGATGGCCGAGGGCCTGGGTGACCTGGCGCTGGCGGCGGCGGTCGGGCCGGGGTGGGCGGCGTGGGCGCAGCAGGTGCTGGACGGGATCGGGCCGGCGTTCGAACCGGAGCTCGTCGAGTCGCTGGAGCTCGCGGCCCGGCCGCTGAATTCCGTCCGGCAGAACGCGGCGATCATGTTGCACGACCGCGGCGCCGAATCCGGCGACGTGCTGGAGTATCTGCGCTACTGGGGCCTGGCCGACGAGAAGCGCGCCCAGGGATTTCTTCGGTTCCTGTCCGACCCGCTCTGGCGCGCCTACACCTCCACCTATGTCGAAGGTGAGCGGCTGCTGCGGCCCTGGCTCGACGCCCGCCCCGCGGGAACGTCGGTGATGCAGCGCTTCCAGCGACTGCTGGACGAGCCCTTGACGCCGGCCGCGATCCAGGCGGAAATGGCGCGCTGACATCGCTGCGCTTGCCGGATCTGGTCGCCGACCCAACGGACCGGCCTGTTTGCGCACGTCAGCGCAATGACCAGTAGGTCGCTGGCCACCTGTCCGGAAAGGCTGTCCGGAAAGAATCGGAGTTGCCGGCAGTTAGAATTGGCTTCGAGTGTGGGTGACCGGCGACGCGTGTCCGCGGCTCCGGTCGCGCCGTTCCGGGCGCGGTCCGTTGACCGCAGTCGCGGGGCCGGCCGTGCGAGCGGTTCAGCTTTGCCCACGCCACCAATGCGTTCAAGGAGCCCGATTTGTCGGCCGTGTCCCATGGCAGGGATCCCGTGAGTCCCACCGGTCCGGGTGTCCCGGAGTCCGGGCCCGATCCGGCCGGTGTTCCCAGCAGTGCTCGGCGGTTGACCACCGGCAAAGCTCTTCGAGCCGTCTTTCTGCTTCTGGTACTGGCCTTCGGCGCGTACTGGGTGTGGAAGAACCGCCACGGGGTCGCCGACGCGTGGAGCCGGGTGACCCTGCTGCCCGTGCTCGGCGCTCTCACCGCGGCTGCCTGCGGTGCGTGGTCAGGGGTGCCGGCGTGGCGGACGCTGCTGTCCGGCCTCGGGTCGGAGCTGCCCCTGCGGGCAGCGCAGCGAATCTTCCTGATGGGTCAGCTCGGCAAGTACATCCCCGGCGGTGTCTGGACCGTGCTGGCGCAGGCCACGATGGCCAAGGAGTACCGCGTACCCCGTGCCCGCAGCGGCACTGCCAGTCTGCTGGCTGTTCTGCTCGCCGTCGTGACGTCCTCGGTTCTGGGCGCGATCTGCCTGGCCATCGCGGGGCACCAGGTGCTCGGCCGGTACTGGTGGATCTTGCTGCTGGTGATCCCTCTGCTGGCCATGCTGCATCCTTCGGTACTCGTGTGGGTCGGTGACATCGCCAGCCGGATCACCAGGCGCAACCTGCGGATGGAGCGGATTCCCGAGCGCAACCTCCTCGTTGCCGCCGTTTGGCTGATGGGTGGCCAGATCTTCAACGGGCTGTCGTTCTATTTGCTCGTCGACTCGATCGGGGGAACCGCCTCCAACCCGCTTCTGTCGATCGGGTTGTTCTCGTTGGCGTCGGCGGCCGGAATAGTGGTGATCTTCCTCCCGGCCGGAGTCGGTGCCCGGGAGGTCATCCTGCTGTTCGGACTCTCCACGGTGCTGGGACCTGGCTCTGCAGCGCTGATCGTGCTGATGGCCAGGGCCGTGCTGACGATCGTCGACGTCGTGATCGCCGCGACCGCCGCCGGCGCCGGACGACGTTCGAGGTCGAGTCCGGACGTCGTCGGCTGACCGGAACCGGCGTGAGTGCGACCATATTCGGTGAGCGAGCGGAGAGAGCAACGTGCGGATCGTCGCATTCGGTACCTATCAGTCGGATTCACATCCCAGAGTGCGCGTCCTGATCGAAGGGCTGCGAGCCAACGGCCATGAAGTAGTGGAGGTCAACGAGCCGCTCGGGCTCTCCACTGCAGATCGGGTTTCGATGCTCAAGAAGCCATGGACTGCCGTTGGGTTGGTGGTGAAGCTCGGCGCCCGGTGGTCGACGCTGTGGCGGCGCGGCCGCGCTGAGGGTCGGTTGGCCACGCCGGACGCGGTGCTGGTCGGGTACCTGGGACACTTCGACGTCCATCTGGCCAAGCGGATCTTCCGAGGGTCGCCCGTCGTCCTGGACCACCTCGTCTTCGCTGCCGGTACCGCGGTGGATCGGGGAGCCAGGACAGGATTGCTGACCAGCGCATTGGACCTTGTCGATCGCCGAGCGCTCGCCGCGGCGGACCTCATCGTGCTGGACACCGCTGAGCACTCGGCCAGGGTGCCGGCGGAACTGTCCGACCGCACCGTCGTCGTGCCGGTCGGTGCGGACGCCGATTGGTTCGCCGCCGGCGATCGAGCTGCCGGGTCACCCGAGCCGACGGCTCCTGTCCGTGCCGTCTTCTTCGGTTTGTACACCCCCCTCCAAGGCGCGGTCACGATCGGTGCGGCGTTGGCCAGGCTGCCGGCGTTGGGAATCGACTCGACCCAACTGCTGGTGACGATGATCGGTACCGGACAAGATCTCGCGGCCGCAACCGCAGCCGCCGGACCTGACGCACCCGCGAGGTGGATCGACTGGGTCGATCCGCAGGAGCTCCCGTCGCTGGTCGCCGCCCACCACATCGCGCTCGGCATCTTCGGCACCACGGTCAAGGGAGCAAATGTGGTGCCTAACAAGGTGTATCAGTCCGCGGCTGCTGGTTGCGCGATCATCACGTCCGACACGGCACCGCAACGACGCATGCTCGGCGGGGCAGCCGAATTTGTGCCGGCGGGTGATGCCGATTCGCTGGCCGAGGCACTCGCCCGGTTGGTGAAGGATCGCAGCCTGCTCGCCGTTCGACGCTCGCAGGCTCGAGAAACCGCCCATCGATTGTTCACCGGGTCCGCTGTTGCGGGACCCTTGGTGGCTAAGCTGCCCACCGTGACCAATTCAGCACCAGCCTCGGTGACCCAGGCTCCCTCCGCACCGCTGACTCCCAGAGCCGCCCTGCGCTGGCCGTTGATCCGAGGTGCGATGCGCAGTGTTCGTCCAACCTCGACGCTCGAGATCGGGTGCGGGCAGGGTGCGATGGGTGCGCGTCTGGTCAAGATGTCGCCCTCGTTCACCGCGGTCGAACCGGACGTCGAGTCGGCGAGGGTCGCCGCGTCACGGATCGAGCCAAGGGGTGGAGAGGTGATCAACGGTTTCTCCACCGACCTGGATCCAGCCCGCACCTTCGACATGGTCTGCGCCTATGAGGTGCTCGAGCACATCGAGGACGACGCAGCTGCCCTGCGTCAGTGGCACGCACAGGTAGCGCCGCGCGGTCACCTGATGGTGTCGGTTCCGGCCTGGCAGCACCTGTTCAGCCCGTCCGACACCGCGGTCGGTCACTACCGGCGTTATTCGCCGGCGGAGCTGACCGAACGTCTGGTCGACGCCGGCTTCGAGCCCGTCTTCGTGCGCCTGTATGGCTGGCCACTCGGGTACATCCTGGAATCGGTCCGAAGCCGGCTCGCCAAGACTTCCGGCAAATTCGGGGAGTCCACCGAAGACCAGACCGCTGGATCGGGCCGGTGGCTTCAGCCGTCGGGCAAGCCGATGTCCCTGCTCATCACGGTCGGCGTCGCGCCGTTCCAGCTGCTGCAGCGGGTGTTCTCGAAGAAGGGCAACGGCATCGTCGCCCTTGCCCGCAAGGTCGGTTGAGCAGTCCTCGTGTCCGATCGCAGATCCGGCTCGAAGCATCCAGCCGTTACCCGGAGCGCTGCGCCAGATGGTCGCCGAACAGCTCACCGCAGTTCCGAAGTGTAGGGCAGCGCCCGTGTCATCGGTTGACCGACCGGACACCACCGAGCGAGGAGGTCGGATGACCCTGGCAAGTCTGGGACTCCTGCTGGTTGCGGTCGCACTTGCCGCCACCGGGCAGCTGGTGCTGAAGAACGGGATGAATCTGGCGAAGCTGCATGCGCAGAGCACCGGTCGCTCGATGGTGCTCACGGCAGGAACCTCGCCATGGATCATCGGGGGCCTGATGATCTTCGGCGTCTCCGCCGTGGCGTGGCTGATCACCCTGTCGCGAGTGCCGCTGAACATCGCCTATCCGTTCAACGCACTCGGATATGTGGTCATCCTGGTTGCCAGCTCGCTTCTGCTGGACGAGCGGACCAACATGTGGACCTGGGTGGGTACGGTGCTGGTGGTCAGCGGATTGATCGTCGTGGTGACGACGGCCCCGACGGGCTGATCAGCACGATGCAGGTTGAACCGCTGCCGGAAGCTCCCATCCGGTTCACCTGCGCCCTGGGCGGTTCTCACGTGCTGATCAGATGTCATCGTGGAAGCGGTGGGGAGCAGTTCGAGCAACGAGAGAACGGTCGACGACATGACGGTGCAGTCAAAATTGCTGGTGGTCGACGATGAGCCGTCTCTCCAGGACATCGTCGCGACCTCGATGCGGTTCCTCGGCTATGACGTCACCGTGGCCTCGACCGGCCGCGAAGCCGTCCGGGCTGCGACCGACATCCGCCCCGACCTGATCATCCTGGACATCATGTTGCCCGATTTCGATGGGCTGGAGGTGATGCGCAGGCTCCGGGCCGTCGGCGTGGACGCCGGTGTCGTCTTCCTCTCGGCGCGCGACACGCCGGCCGACAAGATCGCCGGGCTGAGCGCAGGAGGCGACGACTACGTCACCAAACCCTTCGGCCTGGAAGAGCTGGCCGCGCGGGTCAGCGCGGTGCTGCGGCGGGTCCGGCCCGAACTGGCCTCCGACGGGCTGCTGAAGGTCGCTGATCTGGAATTGGACCCGGAGACCTACCAGGTGAGCAGGGCGGGCGTTCCCATCGAGCTGGCCCCGACCGAGTACAAGATGCTGCGTCATCTGATGATCAACGCGAATGTGGTCCTCTCCCGCCAGCAGTTGCTCGACGCGGTGTGGGGCACCGACTTCTACGGGGACGACTCAGTCGTCGCCACCTACATCTCCTACCTGCGCCGCAAGGTGGACGCCGCCGGCGACCCACTGATCCACACCCACCGCGGCTTCGGCTACGTCCTCCGGGCAGCGCGACGATCGTGACGCAGGGGGCGCCGATGTCGGTGGCGCGGCGCCGCTGGGGGCTGCGCGCCCGACTCATCGCTCTGGTGCTGGCGGTAGCGGCGGTGGCACTGGTGGCTGTCGATGTGATCCTGCCGCTCAATGTCCGGTCCGCGATGGTCGCGGATCGGGACCGCAGTCTGACCGGTGTGGTCAGCAGTCTGCCGAGGTTCCTGCGGATCAACCCGGTGTCGTTGGCGCAGATCACCAGCTCGAATCCACTCCGCGGCGAGATCGGCTGGACGGTGGTCAGTGCCGAGGGCGTCGGGCAGGTGATGGTTCGACCGGCCCGGGATCCGAACGGAAATCCGGCCGTCGGCCAGAATCCGCCGACGGCAGCTCCGGACACCGTGCGGGACGGTTCCGGATCCTCCGCCCAATACCGAATTCTCGCCGTTCGGACCACCGATGACGGCGTCCGGTCAACCGGTTACCTGGTCGCCTGGAGCCCGCTGGACGACGTCTCCACCACGATGCGTCAGCTGATCTTCCTGGAACTGCTGGTCACCGGCGTGCTGCTGGTCCTGCTCGGATTCCTTGCCAGCTTGATCATCCGCCGCGAGCTGCGTCCGCTCGAGGCCATGGCCAACACCGCCGACGACATCGCCGGCGGGGAGCTGGACCGGCGGGTGGCTCCGGGAGATCCGAGCACCGAAGTAGGAAGGCTGGGGACGGCCTTCAACGGCATGCTGGACGGAATCGGTGGCCTGCTGATAGAGCAGCAGCGCAACGAGGCCAGGGTTCGGCAGTTCGTCGCGGATGCCTCGCACGAGCTGCGAACCCCGGTCGCGGCCGTTCGGGGTTACTCGGAGCTGTACCGGGCCGGGATGTTGCCGACCGAGGCAGCGGTTGCCAAGGCGATGGATCGGATGGGGTTCGAAGCCCGTCGGATGGGTGGTCTGGTGGAGGACCTGTTGACGCTGATCAAGGCCGACGCCGAGCGCACGATGGAGCACGAACCGGTGGATCTGGCGCAACTTCTCGTCGGAGTGGTCGACGACGCAGCAGTGATCGACGATGCCCGCACCTGGCGACTCGCCGGCACGGCGCGACCGACCATCGTGGTCGGGGATCGGCTGCGGCTGCACCAGCTGTTCGCCAACCTGCTCTCCAATGTCCGCACCCACACTCCGCCCGGCAGCACTGCCACCGTATCGGTGCTGCCCGGCCAGCACGAGGTGGCGGTTACCGTCACCGACGACGGTCCGGGCGTCTCGGACCAGGCGCTGCCGCGCCTGTTCGACCGATTCTTCCGGGCCGACGAGTCGCGGTCACGGGGGAACGGGGGCAGTGGTCTTGGCCTGTCGATCGTTGCGGCGATCGTGCGTTCGCACGGTGGCCGAATCCTCGCTTCGCACGCGGCCGGCCGAGGTCTGGCGATGACTGTGGTGTTGCCCCGGCCGGTGGGCACCGCAGCAGTGCCGGTCACCGGATATTCGGACGGTTCCGGAGAAGTGCTCGCCGTCGGCGTCACCACCGGCCCGATCGATATCTCCGGCGAGCCGCTGACCGGTGCGGCCCGCCCCGCCGCGGTCCAGCCAGCTTCGCCCCGCCCCGGCGCGCACCCATCAGACCTGGTCTGAGGAAGCCGGTGAGCCGCACCGCATCCCGGTAATCGGGGCGCAATCCGATGTTCACTCCCGGTTCCGTGTTTCTACCGAGTCGCCGACCGACCCGCGGGTAGCGTCCGGAAACAGTGCACCGCAGTTCTGCGGAACACACGGGAGGCCCCGATTGGACAGTGCCGGAGATCTCCAGCACACCGACAGCAAGGGGGCCGGTACCGGGCCCTTGTTCGCGGCCGGCGCATTGCCGGACGCACCGGGGACCACCGGCCCACTCTGCAAGGCGCGCGTACCCGCGCCGTCAAGGAGCTGTTCATGGCCCCAAGCCGTTCCGCCTCCCCGACGTCGGTGAACTCGGGCGTTGCAGCACTGCACGGGAAGTCGGGTCCGCAACCGCCGGAAACCACCCCGGGTTCCCGCCGGACCTATGTGGTGGACACTTCGGTGCTGTTGTCCGACCCGTGGGCGCTGACCAAGTTCGCCGAGCACGAAGTAGTTCTGCCGTTGGTCGTGATCGGCGAGCTGGAGGCCAAGCGTCATCACCCGGAGCTGGGATATTTCGCCCGGCAGGCCCTGCGCATGCTCGACGACCTGCGGATCGAGCATGGAAGGCTGGACTCTCCGATACCAGTCGGCGAGAAGCGCCCAGGGGCGGCGGCCGGGTCGGACCTGGGCGGCACGTTGCACGTCGAGTTGAACCACACCGATGCATCCTTGCTGCCCGCCGGCTTTCGCAACGACAGCAACGATTCGCGGATCCTGGCGTGCGCGCTGAACCTGGCGGCCGAGGGCAAGTCCGTCATTCTCGTCTCCAAGGACATGCCGCTGCGGGTCAAGGCGTCGGCGGTGGGTCTCACGGCCGACGAGTACCGCGCGCAGGATGTGGTGTCCTCCGGCTGGACCGGAATGGCCGAACTCGAGGTGAGCACCGAGCAGGTCGGCACCCTTTTCCACACGGGGCTGATCGATGCCGACGTGGCGAGAGAACTGCCGTGCAACACCGGTGTCAAGCTGATCACGCCGACCGGATCTGCTCTGGGCCGGGTTACCCCGGGCAAGCAGATCCGATTGGTCCGCGGCGAGAAGGAGGCGTTCGGCCTCCGGGGAAGGTCGGCCGAACAGCGCATTGCTCTGGATCTGCTGATGGACGACGAAGTCGGCATCGTCTCGCTGGGCGGACGGGCCGGAACCGGAAAATCTGCGCTGGCCCTGTGCGCAGGTCTGGATCTGGTGATGGAACGGCGAGCGCACCGCAAGGTCGTCGTCTTCCGTCCGTTGTACGCAGTCGGCGGCCAGGAGCTCGGATATCTACCGGGTAGCGAGAACGACAAGATGCAACCGTGGGCACAGGCGGTTTTCGACACCCTGTCGGCGATCGCATCACCGGCCGTGGTCGACGAGGTCGTCGCGAGAGGAATGCTCGAAGTGTTGCCGCTGACCCACATCCGGGGTCGTTCCCTGCACGATTGCTTCGTGATCGTCGACGAGGCGCAGTCGCTGGAGCGCAACGTATTGCTGACGGTGCTGTCCAGGCTGGGAACCAATTCAAGAGTGGTGCTGACGCACGACGTGGCTCAGCGCGACAACCTCCTTGTCGGGCGGCACGACGGTATCGCCGCCGTGATCGAGGCGCTCAAGGGCCACCCGCTGTTCGCCCACGTCACCTTGACCAGGTCCGAGCGGTCACCGATTGCGGCGCTGGTGACCGAGTTGCTGGAGTTCCCTGAACTGGCCTGAGCGCTTCGCGACGACCTCGTCCGCGGCCCGATGGCATCTGCTCGATTCGGGCCGATGGGTCACCACGGGCTGAACGTGGGACAAAATAGTCGAGTGACCACTACCCGACCACCCGTTGCCCAGCAGGTTCGACGCCGGCTCGCGGTCGCCCTCGCGG
>JBPCPG010000018.1:0-6401 GCA_050999445.1 Nakamurella sp.
CGGCCAGAGATCGAACGACTGAGAGGCTGAGCAGGGCCATGGACATTGCAGTGCTGGTCAAACAGGTCCCGGACACGTATTCCGAGCGCAAGCTCAAGGACACGGACTGGACCTTGGACCGCGAGGCGGCGGATGCCGTGATCGACGAGATCGATTCCAAGGGCGTCGAAATCGGCTTGCAATTGACGGATGAGCACGGCGGCACGGTGACAGTCGTCACCATGGGCCCGCAGCGCGCCACCGAGACGTTGCGCAAGGCGCTCGCAATGGGCGCCCACAAGGCGGTTCACATCCTCGGAAACGAGTTCGCGGGCTCCGACGCCCTGCAGACCTCGGCGGCATTGGCGGCCGCGCTCCGGACGCTCCAGCTCGATCTGATCATCACCGGCAACGAGGCGACCGACGGTCGGACGGCTTCGATGCCCGGGATGATCGCCGAGCGGCTGGGGCTCCCCTCGGTGACCTCAGTGGTGTCGGTCACCGTGGCCGGCTCGACCCTGTCGGCGGAGCGGGTGGTGGAAGGAGGCAGCGCGAAGGTGACAGCCTCGCTGCCGGCGGTGATATCGGTGAACGAAAAGGTCGGTGAGCCGCGTTACCCGAACTTCAAGGGCATCATGGCGGCCAAATCGAAGCCGGTGACTACTCTGTCGGCCGCCGATCTCGGCCTGGATCCCGATGACTTCGGACTCGGGAATGCGTCGACGCAGGTCGTTTCCGGCACGCCGAGACCGGCCAAGGCGGCCGGCGAGAAGGTCGCCGACGACGGTTCCGGTGGCACCAGGATCGCCGAATTCCTTGTCGCCCAGCGGCTTCTCTAGCGCAAGAAAGGTAGAACGAAGATGTCAGAAGTTCTGGTGTTGGTGGAGCACGCCAACGGTTCTGTCAAGAAAACGACGTCTGAGCTGTTGGCCGCGGCCGCCCGGCTCGGGAGTCCGTCGGCGGTCGTCGTCGGCGCGTCCGGAACGGCCGCGGCATTGGTCGAGCAATTGGGCGCTGCCGGTGCAGCCAAGATCTACGCGGCGGAAGGGGCCGACCCCGCCCAGCTGTTACTCGTTCCGCAGGTGGCAGCGCTGGCCGCCGCCGTCGAGGCGGCCGGCAGTCCGGCGGCAGTCCTGGTGACCTCCACGTTCGACGGCCGTGAGATCGCCGGTCGGCTGGCGGTGCGCCTGGGTGCGGGACTGCTCTCCGATGTCGTCGGGGTCACCGATTCCGACGGTGTGGTGGTTGCCACCCAGTCCGTGTTCGGCGGTGAATACACCACCCAGTACCGGGTGACGAAAGGCGTTCCGGTGATCTCCGTGCGCGCCAACGCCATCGAGGGTTCTGCGCCTGCCGTGTCGGCGCCGGAGATCGTCGAACTCCGCACCTCCGTCGATCCTGCCTCCGTCGCGCGTGTTACGCAATGGCTGCCGGAAGAGGTGGGTGACCGCCCCGAACTGGGTGGTGCGAAGGTCGTCGTTTCCGGTGGCCGCGGGGTCGGTTCGGCGGACAACTTCCGGGTGGTCGAGGAACTCGCGGACGACCTCGGCGGCGCCGTGGGCGCGTCGCGGGCAGCCGTTGATTCGGGGTACTACCCGCACCAGTTCCAGGTGGGCCAGACCGGCACCACCGTCTCGCCGCAACTCTATGTGGCACTGGGTATTTCGGGCGCCATCCAGCATCGCGCCGGAATGCAGACCTCGAAGACGATCGTCGCCGTCAACAAGGACGCCGACGCCCCGATCTTCGAAATCGCCGACTATGGCGTTGTCGGGGATCTGTTCGCCGTTGCACCGCAGCTCGCTTCCGCGGCGAAGGCGCGCAAGGGCTGACCGTCGTTGGAAACACCGAACTGGCTCGACCGAACGGCTCGGCTCCCGAGAGGGAACCGGGCCGTTTCGCTATGTGCCTGATTCCGGCCTGCGGCCGCCAGGGATTCATGCATTTGTCACCGGTCGGCCATTTCGCCTTCGGCCGTGGATCTCCTGCTCTGGGCACACTCTGAAGATCGTGACCACTGCACAGTTACCGATTGTTGGCGCTGAAACTGGTCGAATCGATTCCCGTCGGTACGACGTCATCCTCGCTGCGGATTCTCTAGATGTTCTTGCTGCGCAACGCCTGCGTTATGAAGTCTTCGAAGCCGAAGGTGGCGCCGTCACGCCGGGGCCCGCAGGCCTGGACGCGGACCGATTCGATGACGTCTGCGATCATCTGATCGTCCGATGTGCCACCTCTCGGGGGCGCGGGGAAGCCGTTGCCACCTACCGATTGCTGCCGCCGCATGCACACGATCGGGACCCGCGGAGATCAAATCTTTACGCCCACACCGAGTTTGATCTGTCATCACTGGAATCGCTGCTGGACCAGACGGTGGAAGCGGGTCGGTCCTGCGTCGCGGCCGAACACCGTACGGTGGCGCCCATCTCGATGTTGTGGGGCGGAATTGCCAGGTACATGGAGATGACCGGCTATCGCTACCTGATGGGATGCGCATCCATCTCGCTGGCCGATGGGGGCGCAAGTGCCGCCGCGTTCGCGGACCTGGTCAAGTCCCGTCATCTCGCACCGGCGAAACTGCGATGTCGCCCACGGGTGGAATTCCGGACCCGTGGAATAGTCCGCCCGCAACGGTGGGTCGTACCACCATTGATGCGCGGTTACCTGCGCCTTGGTGCAGTGGTGTGCGGTGCTCCAGCGCTGGACAGCGCCTTCGACACTGCGGATTTCCTGTTGCTGCTCGATCTGGCTACGGCGGACCAGCGCTATCTCCGGTACTTTCTCGGTGCGGCCGGTGCCGCGAATCTGCCGGGCGCGGCGTGACGGGACGGTGTGTCGAATCCGCCTGCACAGGTCAGTGCGTTCCTCGGTCGCGGCGTGTCGTCGGCGTGGCACACCGGGGCCTGCGGTTGGGCGGCCTGATGATCGCTATGGCGTTCGGTCTGGTCTTGATAGGGGCCTTGACGTGCCTACCCGGTTCTGGTCGTTCTCGTCGCGGTGCCTGGGCGCTGCAACGGGTCTCACGCTGGGTGCTACGGGCGTTGGGCATTCGGGTCGATGCCCGGGGCGCTCCCAGATCCGGCCCAAGCCTGGTGGTGGGCAACCATGTCTCCTGGCTCGACATCCTGGTGCTGACCGCTTACGCGCCGATGCGACCGGTGGTCGAATCGGAGATTCGCCAGTGGCCGGTGCTCGGAAACGCCGCCGCTCGCACCGGGTCCCTGTTCCTCCAGCGGAACCGGCTACGAAGTCTTCCGCCGACGGTTGCGCAGATGACGGCGGCGCTCCGAGCGGGGTCACGGGTGCAGGTCTTTCCGGAAGGCACCACCAGGTGCGGCGGAGCGTTGAACCCCTTCCGGCGGGCGGCATTCCAGGCTGCCATCGACGCCGGAGTGGTCGTCTCGCCCGTCACCGTCCGCTATTCCGATTCTGATTCTGCCACTTCGCCGCAGCCGGCATTCGTCGGCGACGAGACCCTGGTCGACAGCGTTCGTCGGGTGATCGGCATGCCGCGACTGCAGGTGAGCGTTCACTGGTTGCCCGCGATTCCGGCGATCGCGGGCACCGGCCGCGACGCGATCGACCGCAAACGGGTGGCGAAGCTGGCCGAGAACGCTGTCGCCAGAGACCTGCGCATCCCGGTTCTGGCCCGTCAGTCCGGTCCAGCGCCGATGCCGCTGACACCGCCGGTTCGGTCTGCGCCATCCGTCGGTGCCGGCCTGCAGTCGGCGCAACGCCCTCGATAGATGACCTCAGCAGAAAAGATGGTGAAGCCACCCGGTCCGACCGGCAGCGCCACCGCTGCCGCGGGCAGGTCGAAGATGCGACCGCAGACGGTGCAGACCACGTGGTGGTGCTCGTTGTTCACGTTGGGGTCGTATCGCGTGACCCGGTCACCGACCTGCACTGCCAGGAGTTCGCCGGCGTCGACCAGCTCACCAAGCGTGTTGTACACCGTTGCCCGACTGATCTCCGGTAGGCGGGCGACAGCGCGGTCCATCACCTCGTCGGCAGTCAGATGCAGGTCGCGGTGCGTGGCCCCACTGTGCAGTCCGGGGTGATCACCGGGCTGTCCGGGGTGATCACCGTGCTGCTCGGGCTGATCGAAGACGCCGAAGATGACTCGGCGCTGTGCGGTCATCCGCCAGCCCTTGGCCATGAGTCGATCGGTCAGGGTCTCCACACCGATCATCGTAGTTCCACCTGCGACGACGCTCACCGGGCCACGGGCTACTTTGGACGAGGTCTAAGGTAGCTTGCACAGCACCTCGCCAACGAAGAGAGAGCCGACAAGTGACTGAAAAATTCAGCGAAGTTCCGAATATTCTGACCACCGCCGCGGGCACGCCCGTCGTCGACAATCAGAACTCGCAGACGGCGGGTCCGAGCGGCCCTGTACTGCTCCAGGACCATCACCTGATCGAGAAGCTCGCGCACTTCAATCGGGAGCGCATTCCGGAGCGCATCGTGCACGCGGTGGCCAGCGGCGCCCACGGCGAGTTCGTGGTCACGCACGACGTGTCAGCACTCACCAGAGCCGCCTTCCTGTCCGAGGTAGGAAAGAAGACGGAGGTGTTCGCCCGGTTCTCCACGGTCGCCGGCTCCCAGGGTGCACCCGACACGGCGCGCGATCCTCGAGGTTTTGCGCTGAAGTTCTACACCGAAGACGGAAATTACGATCTGGTCGGCAACAACACGCCTATCTTCTTCATTCGTGATCCGTTGAAATTCCCTGATTTCATCCACACCCAGAAGCCCGATCCGCGTACCAAGGTGCAGGAGCCGGACAACGTCTGGGACTTCTTCTCCCTTTCCCCCGAATTGACCCATCAGTTCACCTGGCTCTTCGGCGATCGCGGACGCCCGGCCACCTTGCGGAACATGGACGGCTTCGGCTCACACACCTTCCAGTGGGTCAACGCCGAGGGCAAGGGCGTCTGGATCAAGTATCACTTCAAGACGAACCAGGGTATCGACAACCTGTATGACGAAGATCTGCTCGAAGTGACCAAGGGCAATCCGGAATACCACCTCAACGATCTGCGCGACGCGATTGATCGAGGCGAATTCCCGTCCTGGACGCTCAAGGTGCAGATCATGCCGTTCGAGGATGCGCCCAGCTACAAGGTCAATCCGTTCGATCTGACCAAGGTGTGGTCGAAAAAGGACTATCCGCTCCAGGAGGTCGGCGTGCTGACCCTGAACAGATGGCCGGAGAACTTCTTCGCCAGTACCGAGCAGGTCGCGTTCGATCCGGCTCATTTCGTACCAGGCATCGGCCCGAGCCCGGACAAGATGTTGCAGGGCAGGCTGTTCGGTTACGGTGACGCGCACCGCTACCGTGTCGGCGCGAACCACATGCTGATCCCGGTGAACGCACCGCACGCCACCACGCCGAACAACTACCAGCGCGACGGGCTCGGCGCCGTCGGCACCAACGGTGGGCGCGGCAAGAATTACGAGCCGAATTCGTTCGGCGGTCCGGTTCAGACCGGCGCGCCGTTGTACTCGGCGCTGAGCGTCGACGGACCGGCGGCCGCGTACCCGGCCGTGCACTTCGCCGATGGCGACGATTTCAGCCAGGCCGGTGACCTGTACCGGATGATCGACGAAGACGCCAAGCAACGACTGGTCAATGCCATCGCGGGAAGTCTGTCCGGTGTGTCGCACCAATACATCATCGACCGCGCGGTCGACCATTTCTCGTCAGCCGATCCGGACTACGGCGCTCGGGTGGCCAAGAAGGTCGCCGAACTCCGCTCGACTCCGGGCCAGCATCCGAAGGACGACCCCGCCGCCGTTCTGCTCCCCTGAGTCGCGCCGCAGTACTGTTCCCGTCGCGCGCGAGTTCCACTTCGTCGGCGACGCACGGTGCCCGGCCCGCCCTGCAGTTGTGTGGGGCGGGCACCGTGCAGGACTGCCGCTCAGTCCGTCTTGCTCGACAGCGCGACCAGCACCCCGGCGAGCGCAAAGAACTTGTTCGTACCCAGGTCCTCGACCGTTTTGATACCGAGCTGCGCCAGCAGCTCGTCGTGCTTGGGCGTCAGGCCGGCCAGCGCCGAAGGCGGTGCGGCAAGGATTTCATTCAGGCTCTTGTCCTCGTACGCCTTGTCCAGGCCCTTGCTCAGATTCACGGAAATTGCCACGTCGTTCCCTTCGGCTGTGGCCGCCCGATGGCGGTCCGGCGTGGCGAAGTCTGCTCCTGTCATCTGCGCACGGCAACCCCTGCCCGCCGCAGTTCGTCGGTCTTTCCTCCCAGGACAGGCTTCGGAGTTGGGCAACACCTCTACCCTGCGCCTACCCTGGATCGCGATGACCTACCTCGATCACGCCGCCACCACGCCTGTACTCCCGGCCGTGGTCGCTGCGATGACGGCGGCCATGGGGGAGTGCGGCAACGCGTCGTCGCTGCACAGCTCCGG
>JBPCPG010000029.1:0-9324 GCA_050999445.1 Nakamurella sp.
ATTCGACGACATCACCATCATCGTCCGTCGCACCCGGCTCTGGTACGAAGGGGTCGTCGACGGAGGACGCATCGATGACGGTTCGGGTTCCCGTGCCACCGATATCTTCCGGTACGACAGCCGCAACATCGGAGCTGACGCCGCCGGCGTTACCTTCGATTGCTGCTTCGATCACCGCATCGTCTCCGGCATCGGCGTTGCGCGCAATGGCAACCAGGCTGTCACGCTCGGAAAGGTTCATCAGACGGACGCCCATGGTTTGGCGTTTCGCCTTGCGAACCTCCTTCGCTGTGGTGCGGATCACTCCACCACCGGAGGTGATCGCGTAGACCTCAGCATCCAGATCCAGAATCAACGCGCCGACCAGTTTTCCGCGCCGACGGTCGTACTGGATCGTCAGCACACCCTTGCCGCCGCGGCCCTGGACCGGATATTCGCTCATCTCGGTGCGCTTCGCGTACCCACGCGCGGTGGAGACCAGCACGTACATGCCCTCTCGGGCCACGTCCATGGACAGCAGTTCGTCACCCGAGTTGAACCGCATGCCCAGCACACCGGAGGTGGCTCGGCCCATCGGTCGCAGCGCGTCGTCGGTGGCGTGGAAGCGGATCGACTGACCTTCAGCAGATATGAGTAGGAGATCATCCTCGGAGGAACACAGCACCGCACCGACCAGCTCGTCGTCGTCGCGCAGGTTGACCGCGACGATTCCGCCGGAGCGGTTGGAGTCGAACGCCGTCAGGTCGCTCTTCTTGACCAGGCCGCCCTTGGTGGCCAGCACCAGATACGGCGCGACCTCGTAGTTGCGGATCTGAATGACCTGGGCGATCTTCTCGTCCGGCTGGAACGCCAGCAGGTTCGCCACGTGTTGCCCGCGAGCGGTCCGATTCGCCTCCGGCAGCTCGTACGCCTTCGCCCGGTATACCCGACCCTTGTTGGTGAAGAACAGGATCCAGTCGTGGGTCGAGCAGACGAAGAAGTGCGCGACGATGTCGTCCTGCTTGAGCGCCGCACCCTGGACACCCTTGCCCCCACGCTTCTGCGCCCGGTACAGGTCGGTCTTGGTGCGCTTGGCGTACCCGGTGCGGGTGATGGTGACGACCACGTCCTCGACGGCAATCAGATCTTCGAGCGACACATCGCCGTCGTAGGGCACCAGCCTGGTCCGGCGGTCGTCGCCATATTTGTCGACCGACTCCCCCAGCTCGGCGATGATGATCTTCCGTTTCCGGTCGTCGCTGGCCAGGATGTCCTGAAGGTCCGCGATGATCAGCTCGATCTCGGCCAGTTCGTCGATGATCTTCTGCCGTTCGAGGGCGGCGAGCCGGCGGAGCTGCATCTCCAGAATCGCGTTCGCCTGGATCGTGTCGATGTCGAGCAGCTCGATGAGGCCTTCGCGGGCCACGTCGACGGTCGCCGACCGGCGAATCAGCGCGATCACCTCGTCGAGCGCATCGAGCGCTTTCACATAGCCGCGCAGGATGTGTGCCCGCTCCTGGGCCCGGTCGAGCCGGTACTGGGTGCGCCGGGTGATGACCTCGATCTGGTGCTTGACGTAGTACTCGATCATCTGGTCCAGTCGCAAGGTGCGCGGCACCCCGTCGACGATGGCCAGCATGTTCGCACCGAACGAGGTCTGCAGCGAGGTGTGCTTGTAGAGGTTCGCCAGCACCACCTTCGCAACCGCATCCCGTTTGAGCGTGATCACGATCCGCATGCCGATACGGTCGGATGATTCGTCGGCGATGTCCGCGACCCCGGTGATCTTGCCGTCCTTGTGCAGCTGGGCGATCGACTCCACCAGGTTGTCGGGATTCACCTGGTACGGCAGCTCGGTGGCGACCAGGATCGTCCGACCCTTCGCGTCCTCCTCGATTTCCACCACCGCGCGCATCCGGACGGAACCACGGCCGGTCCGATAGGCGTCGGAGATGCCGTCCTTGCCCACGATCAGCGCGCCGGTCGGGAAGTCAGGACCGGGCACCCGCTCCATCGCCGCGTCGAGCAACTCCTCCTGGGTGGCGTCGGGATGCTCCAGGCACCAGATCACCGCGGAGGCGACCTCGCGCAGGTTGTGCGGCGGGATGTTGGTCGCCATCCCGACCGCGATTCCGGACGAGCCGTTGACCAGCAGGTTCGGGATCCGGCTCGGCAGCACCGTTGGTTCGGTGGTCTTGCCGTCATAGTTGGGAATCATGTCGACGGTGTTTTCGTCGATGCCGGCCAGCATCTGCATCGCCAGCGGCGACATCCGGCATTCGGTGTACCGCATGGCGGCTGCCGGATCGTTTCCCGGTGATCCGAAGTTGCCCTGACCATCGACCAGCGGGTACCGCAACGACCAGCGTTGCGACATCCGGACGACGGTGTCGTAGATCGAACTGTCGCCGTGCGGGTGGTAATTGCCCATGACGTCGCCGACGACCCGAGACGACTTCACCCGGCCCCGATCCGGTCGGAAACCGGAGTCGTACATGCCGTACAGCACCCGGCGATGCACCGGCTTGAGGCCGTCCCGGACATCGGGCAGCGCCCGCGAGACGATGACGCTCATCGCATAGTCGATGAACGACCGCTGCATCTCCTGTTCGATGTCGATCGGTTCGGTGCGGTCGTGATCCGCCGGCGGAGAGGTGGGGCCAGTAGGGCCTGTCACGTTGTGGAACCTTCCATATTTCCGCCATCGCCCGAATGGGTGATGGCTGTGTCCACATGTGGATGAACAGTGTGTACAAAGGTTTGTTCGGTCATTGCCGCGAGGGTGCGTCGACGAGAAACAGAGGGCGACTTCAGCGGTTTACCTCCAGGCACAACCACAAGCGCTACAGGGCTTCTCATCAACAACCCATCAGAAATCCAAGAACCGGACGTCTCGGGCATTCCGGGTTATGAAGGACCGTCTCGCCTCGACGTCTTCACCCATCAGGATCGAGAACAGCTCGTCTGCCGTGGCCGCATCGTCCAGGGTGACCTGGAGTAACAATCGATGCGCCGGGTCCATGGTGGTTTCCCACAGCTCCTTCGCGTCCATTTCGCCGAGACCCTTGTAGCGCTGGATGCCGTCGTCCTTCGGCAGTCGGCGGCCGGCCTGGTTGCCGATATCGATCAGCCCGTCCCGCTCACGATCGGAATAAGCGAACTCGTGACCGCCCTTCGACCACTTCAGCTTGTACAGCGGCGGCTGGGCGAGGAAAACGAAACCACCTTCGACCAACGGCCGCATGAACCGGAACAACAACGTCAGCAACAGGGTGCGAATGTGTTGACCGTCGACATCGGCGTCGGCCATCAGGATCAGTTTGTGATAGCGCAACCTGCTCACGTCGAATTCGTCGTGGATTCCGGTTCCCAGCGCCGTGATCAGCGACTGCACCTCGGTGTTCTTGAGAACCCTATCGATACGGGCCTTCTCGACGTTGATGATCTTGCCGCGGATCGGCAGAATCGCCTGGAACATCGAATCCCGGCCGGACTTCGCCGAGCCGCCGGCCGAATCACCCTCGACGATGTACAGCTCGGAGGACGCCGGATCGGTGGATCGGCAATCGGCCAGCTTTCCTGGAAGACCACCGATTTCCAGGGCGCCTTTGCGCCGCACCAGATCTCGGGCACGACGGGCGGCCGACCGAGCCTGGGAGGAGGAGATGGCCTTGGAGATGATCGTCTTGGCCTCGGCAGGATTCCGCTCGAACCAGTCGGTCAGCCATTCGTTGCATGCCTTCTGCACGAACGATTTCGCCTCGGTATTACCGAGCTTTCCTTTGGTCTGTCCCTCGAACTGGGGCTCGCGCAGCCGGATGGAGATGATTGCGGCGAGACCCTCCCGGACGTCCTCGCCGGAGAGCTTGTCGTCCTTCTCCTTCAACAGCTTCTTGTCCGTGGCGTAGCGATTGACCACCGTGGTCAGCGAGGCCCGGAAGCCTTCTTCGTGAGTACCGCCGTTGATCGTGTTGATGGTGTTGGCGAAGGAGTGGACCGACTCGTTGTAGGACGAGTTCCACTGCATCGCGACCTCGACCTCCATGGTCTCGGCCTTCGACTCGAATCCGATGACGGAAGGGTGAGCCGGCTCCTTCGTCGCGTTGAGATGGCGGACGTAGTCGACCAGGCCACCCGGATAGTGGAAGGTGCGTTCCACTGGAGCCTGGGTTTCTTCGACCCCGTGCTCGGCGCGCTCGTCGCGCAGGACGATGGTCAGGCCCTTGTTCAGGAAAGCCATCTGCTGCAAGCGACGGGTGATGGTCTCGATCGAGAACTCGATGGTCTCGAAGATCGTGTCATCGGGCCAGAAGACGATGGTGGTCCCGGTCTTGCTGGACCTGCCGGTTGTGTTCAACGGCCCGGGCTTTGATTTGGTGTAGGTCTGCTCGTAGGAGGAGCCGCCGGTGTGGATCTCTACGTCCAACCGTGTCGACAGGGCATTGACGACCGAGATGCCGACGCCGTGCAGACCGCCGGACACCGCATAGGATTCCGAGTCGAACTTACCGCCGGCGTGCAGGATCGTCATGACGACCTCGACGGTCGGCCGCTTCTGCTGCGGATGCATTTCTACCGGGATTCCGCGGCCGTTGTCGACGACCTCCACACCGCCGTCGGCGCGAAGCGTCACCGCGACCATATCGGCGTAGCCTGCCATCGCCTCATCGACGGAGTTGTCGACGACCTCCCAGACCAGGTGGTGCAGGCCGGTCGGTCCGGTATCGCCGATGTACATCCCGGGACGCTTGCGGACGGCTTCGAGGCCCTCCAGAACGGTGATGGAGGATGCGCCGTACTCGTTCTTGCTGGCCACAGGGCTTCGCTCTTCTTTCGTCGATACTGCGTGCGGAGCCACCGGTGCGGGAAGCCGGCGGACGGGCACTGCGTGGATGGAGCCGACCTTCCCCGGGGCCGATGCCGCTGGTGCGAGAGCATCGGTGCGGAAACATCGTCGACTGACCCTCAGCCGGCGACATGAGCAAGGAAATACCCGCACCTTGGATTCTACTAGGTGGGCCCGACAACAGGGCGCCAATGGAGGCCCTGACAGGCTCGTGGCGGCATCGGAACGGCCGGAAGGTGTTGATTACGCCCCTGAAGATCGGTGAACCCTCCTGAAACCACCTGGCCGCCGATCGGATTCGTGGAGCGCCGGGGTGCTCAGCCGTAGGTATCGCGCGGTCCGCGTCCGGACACATGCCTGGAACCGAACCGCCACGATGGGCCGACGGGGCCCTGGGCGCGGATGCGCAGCACCGAACCATGGCCAACTTCACGATTGATCTTCGCCACGATCTGCGGTGCGAGCATCCGGAGTTGGGTCGCCCAGGCCGTGGACTCGGCGCGCAGCAACAGTTCCCCGTCCACCAGCGTCACCGGCTCGCAGTGATCGGCGACCTCGGCGCCGACGATCTCCGCCCAGCGGCCGATCACCGTCGCTTTCGTCAGGTCGGCACCGACTGCGGCGTCACCGAGCCAACGCTTCAAGGTGGCGCCCAACGGGGCAGGATCCCGGGCATCGGGGCCGGACCCGGACCAACGCCGCCGCTTCAGCGAAGCGGCGGACCCCGACCGCCGACCTTTCGGGTTCGCGTCGATGCCCTTGGCCGCTGCGGTGCGCCGAGCGGCGTTCTGGGCCTTCGCCGCCGCGAGCGCGTCCCTTGCCAGGTCCGCGCCTTTCCGTCCGTCCGCCGCGCTCCGGTGCTGTCCGTCCTGCCGTTCCCCGTCAGTTTCGGACACCACGATCTCCCTTGCCGCTGGTCGATACCGCACCGGTCATCAAACGGCCTCGATCCGACCCTCGGACACCAGATGACGACTGCCCGCAAGAGTCTCCGGAACGTCGTCGGGCACGGCTGCCGTAATCAGCACCTGATCGGCGTCGGCCACCAGTTCGGTCAGACGATCGCGCCGGGAGGTATCCAGTTCCGCGAAGACGTCGTCGAGAACCAGCACCGGATCGACGCCGTCCGACCGGAGTAACGAGAAGCCACCGAGTTTCAGCGCGAGCGCAAACGACCATGATTCGCCGTGTGAGGCATAGCCTTTCGCCGGACCGTCCCCCAGGCGCAACTCGAGATCGTCACGGTGCGGCCCGACGAGGCATACACCGCGTTCCAATTCCTGCCGGCGCAGGCGACGCATCTCCGTCAGCAGTGCCGCCTGCAGGTCGGCCAGCGTTCTTCCCAACTGCCGTTCACCCCTGACCGCTGCCCCCGGCTCGGCTCCGCTTCTCACAACAGCTTCCACCCGGCCACCGTCAGCCGGCATCGCGTCGCCCAGCGAGGACCGGTAGACGAGATCTATCGGCTCCGAGGACGGCGCAAGATCGGCATAGGCTGCGACGACATGCGGCGTGATCTCTTCCACCAGTTCGAGCCTCGCCTGCAAGAGGGCGGCTCCCGCCGACGCCAGATGCTCGTCCCAGACATCCAGTGTCGACAGGTCCGCACCCGAGTTCCCGCGCCGGGGTCCGGCCGATTTCAACAGGGCACTTCGTTGTTTCAGCACCCGCTCGTAGTCCGAACGGACACCGGCCAACCGGGGCGTCCGCATGATCAGAACCTCGTCGAGGAAACGGCGGCGCTCCGCTGGATCTCCCCGCACCAACGCCAGATCCTCCGGTGCGAACAGGACGGTGCGCAGAACTCCGAGGATGTCCCGCGCTCTGGTCACTGGGGCTCGGTTGATCCGGACCCTGTTCGCCCGCCCGGCGGTGATCTCGATCTCCAGCAGAAGTTCTCGACCCGCTGACACCACCGCGGCGCGGACGATTGCGCGTTCGGCCCCGCGCCGAACCAGAGGGGCGTCGGAGGCCACCCGGTGGGAAGAGAGTGTGGCGAGGTAACCCAGCGCCTCCACCAGGTTGGTCTTGCCTGCGCCGTTTCGGCCGATCAGGACATTGGCGCCGGGTGCCAACGGCCACTCGGCGATCGTCCACGACCGGAAGTCGACCAGCGATAAGTGCCGGACGTACACCGATCAGCCGGGCAGGCGGGCCGGCATGACCAGGTACCGGTACGTCGTGTCGACGGAGTGCTCATCGTCCTTGGTGATGAGTGGAAGCAGCAACGCCGGCCGGGACGGCGTGGTGAAGGCCAGCCGAACGGTGTCGGCGCGCAGCACGGCAAGGCCGTCCAGCAGGTAGGAAGGATTGAACGCGATGAGCAGTTCCGCACCGTCAGCGTCGACGCCGAGATCCTCTTCGGCACGACCCTCGTCGTCACCGCCGGCCGTCAGGGTGAGCACGCCGGTCTCCGCGACCTGCATCCGCAGATGATGACCGCGATCGGTCACCAGCGCCACGCGTTTGATCGCCTCGCCGAGTTCGCTGACCAGGACGTCGACGGTGGTGGTGTGCCCGCTCGGCAGCAACGAGCGATATTTGACGAACTCGACGTCCAACAGTCGAACCGTGGTGCGGCGGCCGCCGGCCTGTAGGCCCAGCAGTCCGTCGCCGAGACCGACGGTGACCTCGGTCGACCCGCCCAGGCTTTTGGCCGCCTCGGCAAGCGTCCTTGCCGGAACCAGCACAGCAGTGGACATGTCCGGCGCATCGGGCGTCCACGACAATTCCCGCACCGCCAGCCTGAACCGATCCGTGGCGGCCAGCGTGAGCTTCTCGCCCTCGATTTCGATTCGCACGCCGGTCAACATCGGCAACGTGTCATCCCGCCCCGCGGCGACAGCCGTCTGGACGACTGCTTCGGCGAAGGCGGAAGCATCCACTTTCCCGGAGGCGGCCGGCATCGACGGCAGGGCGGGATAGTCCTCCACCGGCATGGTCGGCAGAGTGAAGCGGGCAGAACCGCCGGTGATGCTGACCCTGGACCCGTCGGTCGAGATCTCCACCGGTTTGGCCGGAAGAGCCCTGGTGATCTCGGCCAGTAGTCGTCCGGACACCAGCACTCGGCCACCCGCGTCGGCGTCCACCGACAGTTCGGCACGGGTGGAAACTTCGTAGTCGAAGCCGGCGACGACGAGGGTCGACTCGACGACCTCGAGCAGGATGCCACCGAGAACCGGCACGGGCGGCCGACTGGGTAGCGACTTGGCGACCCAGGCCACTGCGTCTGCGAGGTCTTCACGGGCGACGCGGAACTTCATCGATCCTCCGAAAATGCGCTTGGTGACCGGAGGTCACCTCGTGCGCGTGGCGGCGCATTGGGCTGGTTCCGACGGCCCTGCGCTGGTCTGGTGACGACCGTTACCGCAGATCAGCCGGGCTGTCGGTGGTTGGTGCTGGAATGTCCTGGGAGGTGCGGGAATGGCTGATTCAACTGGTGGAACGGACCGTCGCAGGTGGCGCTTGTTTCCGGTCTGGGGAGTGCAACCGTACGGCCAATCTCGTCCGTGCGTCACCCCCGGGTCCGGTCGTCGAGCCGTTGGTGTCGGTCGGTCCACACACATTGTCTTGAAGTACATCTCTCTTAGAAGAGAGAAAAGCAGTAACAGTAGGTCCTGTGGATGGTGGGGATGCAGGGCCATCGGCGCAGCGCATCAGGCGTGGCGCGATGGGGACGACGTGCGGACGGAGCAGGCGACGGACGAGCAGTTGTGGGGATGGAAAGAGTTGGGCTCGCAGTTGTCCCCCATCGATCCACCGTTGTCCCCAGAGTTGTCCACACGATGTGCATATCCAAATTGGTCGGTCATCAGACCCACAGTCGGCGTGTTGGCGTCGGCGTGTTGGTCCGAACCGAGATGCCGGAGGTTGGTTCGGGCGGTCGGCGATGGTTCAGCGCCGCGATCGGTCCCGGATCCGGGCCGAGAGTTCCTGCACGTGGTCGTAGGTCTGCCGGCGCTCCGCGATTTCCGTCCGGATCTTCTTCGCGGCATGCATGACCGTGGTGTGGTCCCGGCCGCCGAACGTGCCGCCGATCTTCGGCAACGTCAGATCCGTGAGCTCGCGGCACAGGTACATCGCCATCTGCCGAGCGGAGGCGATCGCCCTGGTCTTGGACGGACCTGTCAGCTCGTCCATCGACACACCGAAGAATTCCGCCGTTACCGCCATGATCGTGGCGGCGTCGATGTCGTTGGACACGGAGTCGCGGACCAGGTCCCGCAACACGATCTGCGCGAGCGAGAGGTCCACCTGCTGCTTGTTCAGCGAAGCGAACGCCGTGACTCTGATCAACGCGCCCTCGAGTTCACGAATGTTGCGTTCGATCCGGCTGGCGATGAACTCCATGACGTCGTCCGGCGCGTTCAGTCCGTCCAGGGAGGCCTTCTTGCGCAGGATCGCGATTCTGGTCTCCAACTCCGGCGGCTGGATGTCGGTGGTGAGGCCCCACTCGAACCGAGTGCGCAACCGGTCCTCGAGGGTTTCCAGGCGTTTGG
>JBPCPG010000085.1:0-14187 GCA_050999445.1 Nakamurella sp.
GACGGCATCACCGCAAACGGCTGCGTCGACTCGGGCACGAGGCTCTGGAAATCGAACAGACGTCGGACCGGTGGGTTCCGGCGCCTCGACCGCCACGCGCGGACAATTCCGTCGAGGTGCTGATCGATGGCCAGAGTGCGTTCGGCGCGATGGCCGATGCGATGCAGACGGCGAAGTCTCATATTCACATCGCTGGTTGGCATCTGACCCCGGCGCTGCGCCTCCGTCGCGAACACGGCAGTCCGACCCTGAGCGGTCTGCTGCGCGAATTGGCCGAGAACGTCCAGGTGCGGGTTCTGTTGTGGGCCGGACCTCCGTTGCCGATGTTCCAGCCGACCCGGCGGATGATGAAATCCGTCCAGAGCGAATTGACGCGGAACTCGAAGGTCAGGTGCATGCTGGACGGTCGCGAACGGACCCTGCACTGTCATCACGAGAAGATCGTTCTGATCGATGACGAGGTTGCCTTCGTCGGCGGTATCGACCTTTCCGATCTCGCCGGCGACCGCTGGGACGAAAACAGCCACCCACCCCGCGGCTCCACCGGATGGCACGATGTCGCGACGCTGCTGCGCGGGCCGGTGGTCACCGATGTGGCCGAGCATTTCCGGAACCGGTGGCAGGAGGTCCCAGCTGAGCAGCTTCCTGCTCCCATTCCGCAGCCGGCAGCGGGCGGTGTGACGGTTCAACTGCTCAGAACCGTGCCCGAGAAGACCTACGAATTCCTACCGCGCGGAGAATTTTCGATCCTGGACGCCTACCTCCGTGCACTCAAATCGGCTCGGCATTTCATCTACCTGGAAAACCAGTTCCTCTGGTCCGCGGAGATCGGAGCGGTGTTGGCCGACAAATTGCGGCACCCGCCGACCGACGACTTCCGCCTGCTGCTGGTGCTACCTGCCAGGCCGAGCAACGGCAAGGACACCACTCGTGGCCAGCTCGGCGCGCTGCTGAGCGCCGACGACGGTGCGGGGCGCCTGTTGGCCACGACGATCAACGCGCATTCCAGGGACCGCAGCGACTCGCTCTACGTGCATGCCAAAGTCGGGATCATCGACGACAACTGGCTCACTATCGGCTCGGCGAACCTCAACGAACATTCGTTGTTCAACGACACCGAGGTCAATATCGCGACCCAGGACAGCGAGCTGGCGAGGAACACCCGACTGCGGCTGTGGGCCGAGCACCTGGAGCGGCCCATCGCCGAGATCGACGGGCCGGTTGCAGAAGTTCTGGACCGAATGTGGAAACCGACTGCCGCCGAACAACTCGCGCGCAGCAGGACGAACCAGCCACCCACTCATCGGCTGACCGAACTCCCGGGCATCTCCCGTCGGAGCGAGCGTTTGCTCGGGCCCAGCCGCGGCCTGCTGGTCGACGGCTGAGACTCGCCGAACCGAGGACGCTGAGACTCGAGGAACCGGGGACCCCGGGGCTGTCCGGCCAGCACCTCGGCGATGGCGTCACGGACCTGGATGACGTGCACCGGGTTCGCCGGGCCGACGCTGGAAACTCCCACCACCACTCCGGATCCGCGTGCGACGGCGGGCGTTCGGGCGCTGCCGTTCTGGTGCGAGTCCGCCCGAACACAGAACACGCGCAGATCCTCCGCCTCCGCTCCCACCGCAGTATTGACTTCCCGCTCCGGGGTGGTGGCAAAAACCAGCCAACTGCCCGCAACATCACCCGGCCGGTAGTCGCGGCCGGCCCAGCAGATCTCCCCTCGCTGCACCCGACCGCGCAACGCCGCACCCAATTGCGGGCTGATCACAACGACATCTGCGCCGGCGGCCAGACAACCCGTTACCTTCCGAGCGGCGACCGTTCCACCGCCGACCACCACCACCCTGCGACCGGTCAGCAGGAGATGCATCGGCAGTGCCGAGTCGGCGGCGGTGGGCCGCTGTTGGACACCATCGGGCCGCGCCGGATGCGCCGCGGTTGCCTGCGCCGCGAGTTCGGCGTTCGCCCGGCTCGTTCCCGACACCGTTCAGACGCCTTCGAGCCGTTGCGGACTCTTGCGAAGATAGAAGAACCAGGTCGCAAGAATGCATACTCCGTAAAAGCAGAGGAATGCAATGTAGGCGGCCGTAGCGCTCCGGTAGGCAAGAAAAGACTGGCGGAACACCAGATTGACCAGTACCCCGCCCAGCGCACCGATGGCTCCGGCCACCCCGATGAGGGCTCCCGACAACCTGGTCGACTCTCGCATGGTTTCGGTCGGCTCCGCTCCGGCATCGATCAGCAATTGCCCCTTGGCCTTGAAGATGGCCGGGATCATCTTGTAGGTAGAGCCGTTTCCTAAACCGGAGAAGATGAACAGAGCGTTGAACCCGACCAGATACAGGGGCAGCGACTTCTGCAGCGCCGCGATCAGCACCAGGCCCGCGCCGAGCGCCATCGCGATGAAATTGACGAACGTGACCATGGAACCCCCGAACCTGTCGGCGAGCTTGCCGCCGTAGGGCCGTACCACCGAACCCAGGAGGGGCCCGAGAAAGGTCAGGTAGGCAGCTTTGACCGGGGTGGCGAACGTAGACTTGAACTGCACCTGCAACACCTGGCCGAAGGCGAATCCGAACCCGATGAAGGAACCGAAGGTTCCGATGTACAGGAGCGCGATGACCCAGGTGTGCTTGTCCCGGCAGACGCGGCGCATCGCTCCCTTCGCATTGGCGGCGACCGACAAATTGTCCATCGTCATCGCGGCGCCCAGCGCGGCGAGCACGATCAGCGGAATGTAGATCGCCACCATGAGGCGCGGGTGCGAGGCACCGGCGGTGGACAGCACCAGCAAACCGATCAACTGCACCACCGCGACACCGAGGTTTCCGCCACCGGCATTCAGGCCCAGAGCCCAGCCCTTCAATCGCTGCGGATAGAAGGCGTTGATATTCGTCATCGACGATGCGAAATTCCCTCCGCCCACACCCGCGACCGCCGAGGCGACCAGCAAGGTCGAGTAGGAGACACCCGGCGAGAGCACGACGGCGATGAAGACCGTTGGAAGCAACAACAGCAGCGCGCTGAAAATGGTGAAATTGCGCCCGCCGAATTTGGCCACCGCGAATGTGTACGGCAGCCGTAGAAGTGCCCCGACGAGGGTGGGCACCGCCGTCAGCAGGAACTTTCCGGCCGGGTCGATGTGGTACTGCGGACCCAGGAAGAGCACCAACACCGACCACAGGCTCCAGACCGAGAAGCCGATGTGTTCGGAGAGCACGGAGACCAGCAGGTTCCGCCGAGCGATCACCGCGCCGGTTGCGTCCCAGAATTCCCGGTCCTCCGGACGCCAGTCGTCGATCCAGCGCTTGCCCCTGATCGCCTTCGGTGCCCCCCGGCCGGCCAACCCGCCTGGTGCGTCGTCGATATCAATGGTCGAGCTCATGGTGCGACTCCTCTAGGTATCTGAACGGGTGCTGACAATTGCCCTGCTGCCCGGCGTACGCCGGAGAATCAAGGGCTCGCCGGTTGTCGCGGCGAAACGCCGATCTGACCGGCTGCATCGACCGTGACCGGCCAGACGTCCAGGTTGGGCTGTCCAGTCGTGGAACATCCGGTGGCCAATTCGAAAGCGTTGAGATGCAAGGGACACAGCACGACCGAGTTGTCGATCTGACCGTCCGCTATGGGACCACCGCGGTGGGGGCACACTGCCGACACGGCATGGACCCGGCCATTTCGCAGCCGAAAAACCGCCACCTGGTTTCCCTGCACGTCGAACGCCCTTCCCTCACCAACCGGAATCTGATCGACCGGCCCGAGCATCACCTGCTCGGCTGCCGCCCCGCTGATCGCCGCCCCGCTGACCGCCGCCCCGCTCACTGCCGCACCGGAACGCGTGGCAGTACTTCCAAGGGAAGCGAGGTACGGAACTGTCCGCTGGTGATAGGTTCCGCCCGCTCCCGCCATGGATCACGGTAGACGGCAACCGACTCATCGAGAGCAGCGTCGAGATCAGCTGCCAGACCTTCACTGTCGTCGACCACCACGGCTCGCAGATGCTCGATACCCATTCGGGGCACGAAGGCGTAGGTGCGTTCCAGCCACTTCGCATGCTGCCGGTAGTACTGCATGAATCGGCCGGTCAGGGTCATCACCGACTCGGTGCTGTCGACGGTCGCCAGCAGGTCGCCCTTCCGGATGTGCGCGCCGGCGGCGCCGCCGACGTAGATCTCCCAGCGGCCACCTTCGACGGCGACCACACCCACGTCCTTGCAGAGTGATTCGGCGCAGTTACGTGGGCATCCGGAAACGGCCAGCTTGAGCTTCGCCGGGGATTCCAGGCCCTGGAACTTCGTCTCGATAGCGACCCCGAGCCCGGTCGAGTCACCGACCCCGAACCGGCAGAAGTCACTGCCCACACAGGTCTTGACGGTCCGGAAGCTCTTGCCGTAAGCGTACCCGGACGGCATGTCCAGATCGGCCCAGACAGCGGGCAGGTCTTCCTTGCGAATTCCCAGCAGGTCGATGCGTTGCCCGCCGGTCAGTTTCACCAGCTTCACGTCGTACTTCTCGGCGACATCGGCGATTCGGCGCAATTGTTCGGGGCTGGTGACACCGCCCCGCATCTGGGGTACGACCGAGAAAGTGCCGTCCCGCTGGATGTTGGCATGGACCCGATCATTGATGAAACGGGCATCCCGCTCGTCGACGTACTCCCCCGCCCACATCATCTTCAGGAGTGATGCCAGACCCATTTTCGATTTTGCGTCCTCCTGACCTTTCGGCGCCAATGCCGCAAACACCGCCGACACCGACTTCAAACCCTGCTCTCGGATCGCGGCCATCAACACCGGCTTGTCCATCGGAATGCCGGGCACGTACCAATTGGCCGCCGGATCGACCTGCACCGTGTCGCCCGCGGCCCACTCCACGATCTGGCAGACCAGCGTCTTGCACGAGCCGCAGCCCTTGCCTGCCCTGGTCTTGTCCATCACGGCGCCGACGGACTTGCACCCTCCTTCGACGGCATGCACCAGTGCGCCCTTGGTGACGCCGTTGCAATTGCACACCTGCGCGTCGTCGTCGAGTTCCGCGGCTCCGAGCGCCGCTGCCGGGCCGGCGATGTCGAACATCATCTCGAGGCGTTCCGCCGGCAGCGGGAGGCCCCGATCGAATGCCTGCATCAAAAAAGCGACCTTGCTGGTATCACCGAGAACAGTTGCTCCCACGAGCTTTTCGTCCCGGATGACAAGTGACTTGAAGACACCCTTCTTCGGCTCGGAAAACACCAGATGCTCATCGGTGTCGCGCTCCGGACCCTTCAGGCCCATCGAGGCGACGTCCACGCCGGCGACCTTGAGCTTGGTCGCCGTGCGGGAACCGTGATAGCTCGCGTTCAGATTCTTGCCGGTCACGTGGTCCGCGAGCACGGTCGCCTGCTCCCAGATCGGCGCCACCAACCCGTATACCTCGCCGCGGTGCTGCACGCACTCACCAACCGCATACACGTCGTCGTCGTCCATCGTCCGCATCTGGTCGTCCACGACGATCGCACGTTCGACGGTGAACCCACTGGTGAGGGCGAGTTCGACGTTCGGTCGGATGCCGGCGGCCACCACCACCATGTCGCAAGGGATCTGCGGGTGCTCCAGCAACCAGATGCCGGTGACCTTTTCCTCGCCGAGGATGGCCGTCGTCCTGGCCTTGACGTGCACCTCGATGCCGAGTTGCTCGACGCTGCGGCGCAGAATCTCGCCGGCCTCCGGTCCGACCTGCGCATTCATCAGATGGGGTCCGGCGTGCACCACGTCAACCTGCAGCCCGTAGGCCTGGAGGCCGCGGGCGGCTTCCAGGCCGAGCAGCCCGCCACCGATCACCACCGCCCGTCGGTGATGCTCGTGCTGGGCGTATTCGACCATTGCCCTGGTGTCGTCGATGGTGCGGAAGGCGAAGACGCCGGGCTTCTGAGAGCCGTTGTCGAGCTCGAGGCCCTCCATCGCCGGAATGAAGGAATAGCTGCCGGTGGCGATGATCAGCACATCGTACGGCGTGATCGAGGTATTGCCGAGCTGGTCGACGGCATGGACGAGTTTGGCGAAGCGGTCGATGCGGGTGACCTTGCAACCCGAGTTCAAGGTGATGCCGTTGTCGGCGTACCACTCGATGGTGTTGAGGAAGATGTCCTTGTCGTGCTCGTCCCCCGACAGCACGTGCGAGAGCATGATCCGGTTGTAGTTGCCATACGGCTCCTCGCCGAACATGGTGATCGCAAACCGCTCGGCACCAACACGTTCCAGGATTTCCTCGACCGTCCTGGCGCCGGCCATGCCATTGCCGACGACCACCAGACGACGACGCACGCCCGGATCGGCGGCGGTCGCGGTGTCCCGCGACAGGGTGGCTGTCATCAGATCTCCACCAGGCCGAGGTCGATGATCACCGCTCCTTGAAGGCCGTCAGGGGCCGCCAGATACAGCTCCGCGACTGTTCCGGATTCCAAGTCCTCCACCACTCGCAGCGGCACATGGCAATCGGACTTGGCGCCCATCGGGAAGTAGCGCGCCGGAACGCCGTCCTTCATCAGCACCACTGTGACCAGTTCTTCGCTGGTGTTACCGCCACGGAAATACAACGCCTGGGCGAGGGCGCCGTCCGGCACCACATAGGACAGGGCCGGATCCAGCGCGACGGGCTTGTCGACACCCTCCCCCCGGAAATGGAATATTCCTTGCAGGAAACGATTCTTGCTGGGCATATTGCTGTCCTTTCTGCGGTGCGACAGGCTTCGGCCGACCCGGACAAAATTTGCCGCGAGCTCCGGTTCGAAGTCCGGAAGGCTGGGGAGTACGACCGGCCGGAGTGGCAGGGATGCGGAACGCGTAGTGAGTAGATGGTCGTCGTCGGCGCCGCCCACGCGTTCCGCTGTGGCCGCGCAGGCTTTGAACGCGGGCATCCTGGACGCCGGATCGAGGGTGGCGTCGGTCAGCGCATTGGCACTGGATGCGCCGCCGAAATGAAAGGGGACGAAGAGGGTGTCGCGTCGGATGTCGTCCCCCACCTGGGCCCGGAAGTTCGCCTTGCCCCGCCGGGTTCGAACCGAGACGATGTCGCTGGTTTCGATGCCCAATCGACGACCGAGGTCGGAATGCATCTGCACCGTCGGGCCGGTGTGCGACAGCGAATCGATGCGCCGCGTCTGATTCCCACTCTGATATTGCGCCAAGGTCCGGCCGGTGGTGAGCACATAGGGAAATTTCCGGTCGGGAAGCTCCGCCGGCTCCAGATGGTCGACCGGAAGAAATCGGGCACGGCCGTCCGGAGTGGGAAATCGCTCCAGGAACATCCGGGGGGTTCCGGGGTGGTCGACCGCGGGGCAAGGCCAGAAGACGCCCTGTTCGGCATCGATGCGCTCGTAGCTGATGCCCGCGTAGTCGGCGATGCCGCCTGCACTCGCTCGTCGTAGTTCCTCGAACACCACCCGGGGGACGTCCGAGAAGTACTTGCCGCGGCCCAGTCGGTCCGCCAGTGCGGTGAGCATCTGCAGGTCGTCCAGGACCCCCTCCGGCGGAGACATCGCGCGACGGCGGTGCAGGACCCGCCCCTCCAGGTTCGTCATGGTGCCCTCTTCTTCGGCCCATTGCGCCGTGGGCAGCACCACGTCGGCCATCGCCGCCGTTTCGGACAGGAAGATGTCCGAGACCACCAGCAGGTCAAGGGCTGCCAGTCGGGCCGCAACCCTGTTGGCGTCGGGAGCGGACACGACGATGTTGGACGCGAGGACCAGCAACACCCGGACGCCGCCGTCCGTTCCCAGCCGGTCGAGCATTTCGAACGCCGACAGTCCCGGCTGGGGCAGGTCATCCGGATCGATCCCCCAGACGCCGGCGACATGAGCGCGGGCCTTGGGATCGTCGAGTTTTCGGTAACCGGGCAGCTGGTCTGCCTTCTGCCCGTGTTCCCGGCCTCCTTGGCCGTTGCCCTGGCCGGTGACGGTGCCGTAGCCCGACCCAGGGCGGCCGGGAAGGCCCAGTGCCAGCGCCAGATTGATGTACGCCTGGGCCGTATCGGAGCCGTTGCGGTGCTGTTCGGCGCCGCGCGCCGTGAGAATCATGGCCGATTCGGCATTCGCGAGACTCCGCACGACCGCACGCATCTGGTCCACCGGAACGCCGGTGATCCGCTCCACCCGATCCGGCCAGTACGACGAGACACGTTCCAGTACCGAGGCGAAACCCGTGGTCCGGGTGGCGATGTAGTCGTGGTCGAGCAGATTTTCGCGTTCGGCGATGTGCAACAACCCGTTGGCCAGGGCCAGGTCCGTGCCCGGTCGGGCCGCCAGGTGCAGTGCTGCGCCGGCAGCCGTCGCAGTGCGACGCGGGTCGACGACCATGTGCACGGCGCCCTTCGTGCGACCGGTGTCGAAGTACTGCATGGCAGGCGGCATGGTGTCGGCCGGGTTCGAGCCGACGAGCAGAACCGCAGCAGCGTCGGCGATGTCGGACAGCGGGAACGGCAGGCCGCGATCCACGCCGAAGGCCCGGTTGCTCGCAGTCGCAGCGGAGGACATGCAGAACCGACCGTTGTAGTCGATGGCAGAGCTGCGCAGGGCAACCCGGGCGAACTTGCCCAACAGATAGGCCTTCTCGTTGGTCAGGCCACCTCCGCCAAAACAGCCGACGCCGTCACGCCCGTACTGCTGCTGCGCCTTCGTGATGCCGGTGGCGACGCGATCCAGCGCCTCGTCCCAGGTGGCCGGCCGCAGCGGGCTGGTCCGATCCCCGGCCACCGTGCGCACCAGCGGGGTCAACAGCCGGTCGGGATGGTCCAGCAGACTGGTGGCCGTCCAGCCCTTCGAGCAGAGTCCGCCACGATTGGTCGGGAAGTCCTCCTGCGGCAGCAACGTCGACCTGCGGGCACCGGCTGTCACGCTGACCCCGCATTGCAGGGAGCAATACGGACAATGCGTGAGGGTGGCAGTGCTCACGGTTCTGGTTCTCCTTCCTGCTCAGGGGATCGACGTTCGACCCGGGTGGGAATTGCTACGGGCCTTCGACCACCACAGTGGCCGCTGTCGAAAACGGGGCCATATCACCGCGATTACCGACCCGTTCCGTTCCCCGCACAGCCGGAACCGATCGGTCGTGAGGCCGAGGACATCTCGCGTTCACCGCTGGAACATCTGGCTGGAACGACCGGCGCATTCCCCGGGTAGTGACCGGAATCCCGGAGCGCCAGCTGTATTGCGCAGTTCACACAACGGAAGCGCAACGGTGACCGAAGCGAGTCAGAGTGCAAGGATGGAAACGACCGATCGCCGTTCCAACAATCGCTGGGAGACTGCGCGTTGAATGCTGCGCAGATCATCCCCGAGGTCGGCCCGCTGGCGGGCTTTTCCGTTGGCCTGACCGCCGCCAGGCGCCGCGAGGAGTTCGGCGCTGCTCTGCAACGCCGCGGCGCCACGGTGATGTACGGCCCGGCGATCGAGATCGTCCAGGTGGACGACGACGACGCGCTGCGGAGCGTCACCCAGAGCTGCATCGAGCAGCCTCCGGACATCGTGGTCGCGACCACAGGTATCGGCTTCCGCGCCTGGATCGAAGCGGCCGACGGCTGGGGAATCGGCGAGCAGCTGCTCGCGCGCATGCGCGGCGCAACGCTGCTGGCGCGGGGCCCGAAGGCGCGGGGAGCGATGCGAGCGGCGGGTCTGTCCGGCGAATGGTCGCCGGAGTCCGAGTCCTCGACGGAGGTCCTGGAACGGCTGCTGACAATGGATCTACGCGGCCGCCGGATAGCGATCCAGGTGCACGGCGAACCGCTGCCCGACCTGGTGCAGGCACTTCGTGAGGCAGGCGCGACCGTGGTCGAGGTGCAGCTCTACCGCTGGCAACCGCCTGCCGACACCGGTCCACACCTTCGGTTGTGCCGAGCGGCGGCGGACGGCTCGCTCGATGCCGTCGCCTTCACCAGCGCGCCGGCTGCCGCGAGTTTTCTGATGGCAGTTGCGGAACTGGGTCTCACCGAGCAACTCCGCGCCAGGATGCAGCACCAGGTGCTGGCGTTCGCGGTCGGGCCGGTGACCGCGGCACCGTTGGATCGGGCCGGAATTCCGGTGATCCAGCCTGATCGGGCCCGGCTGGGTTCGTTGATCCGCGAGATCGTCGCCCAGATCCCGCTTCGCCGCACCCGCCGGCTGTTGGTCGCCGGCGAACGCCTGGAGATTCGTGGCCACGCGGTGCTGGTGAACGATTCCGCGCTGGCGCTGCCGCCGACATCGATGGCCCTGCTGGAAAAGCTCACCCTCCATCCCGGACAGGTGGTCAGCCGGGCCGAGCTGGCGACGGCGATGCCCGGCTCGAGCACCGACGAGCACGCGGTGGAAATGGCGATCGGCCGGCTGCGTACCTCGCTGGGAAGTGCCCGGATGGTGCAGACGGTCGTCAAGCGCGGCTATCGGATCGCCTTCGACCCGGAGCGCGGCCAACCCTGAATGCTCCGCTCCGGACGCAATTGCTGTCCATTCAGGCCTCGCTGAGCCAACGGTCGACCTCCTGGTTGCCGAATTTGCCACCTGGGTCATATCGGTCGGCCAGCGCACAGAAATCCGACATCCGCGGGTAGAGCTCCGCGAGCGTCGTTGGATCGGTGGTGAAGACCTTGCCCCAGTGCGGGCGCGCCTGGAACGGTGCCAATTGCCGCTCGATCGCGGCGACCACCGGCAACACCGCGGCGACGTCCGGCACCCAGGTGAAATGGAAGGCAACACAATCGCGGCCACTGCTGGGACTGAGCCACATCTGGTCGCTGGCCACAGCACGGATCTCACCGATCTGCAACTGCGCTGCGATCTGATCCCGTATCTCCGAGAGCGCGGTCCACGCGGCCGCGGCGCAGTCCAGCGGCAACAAATATTCGGTCTGCAACTCGCGGCCGCTGCTCGGGGTGAATGCCATCCGAAAATGGGGTAACCGCTCGTTCCACGGTCCGGGCACACCCAGCTGCGGCGTGGCATTGTTCGCCGGCATACCCGGCACCGGGTTGAGCTCGACCGCCGCCATCCGGCCACCCCAAGTGTCGGAACCGGACTCTGCCTCCGGTCCGCTCCCAACAGTTCCTGCATCGACTCGCCGCTTGAGCCATATCTGAGCGCTGCTTCCCCGAGCCCAGGACGTGAAGACACTGACGCTGTACGCGGCGGAGAGAATGTCCAGCAGGTCGGTTCCGATCCGTTCGTCCGGCACGTCCTCGACAACGGTTTGGGCCACCTCGAACCCCGCTACGACGCGCAGCGTGAGGTCCGTGACGATTCCGAGCCGGCCGAGGGCGAGCACGCTCCCGAAGAATTCGACGCCATCGCCCTCACGGCTCACGCTCACCAGGTCTCCGGACGGCGCCACCATGGTGAACGCCTCGACCGCCGTCGCCAGATTCGGATTGCCTACCCCCGAGCCGTGGGTGCCGGTCGCACAGGCGCCGGCCACCGAGATGTGCGGTAGCGAACCGGTATTGAACAGAGCCAGTCCGGCAGCGCTCAGGCTGCCGCCGACCTCGCCGTACCTGGTGCCCCCACTCACCAGGACCCGCATACCGACCGAATCTATCTCGACCCGATGCGGCAGAGCAGCGACGGAGACGAGATCACCGACCGTATCGGCGATTCGATTGAAGGAATGACCCGTTCCCAGCGCTCGAACCGACGAGCTACCCGCAACCAGTTGTTGCACCTGGGCCACCGTTCCCGGACGATGGACGCGCTGCGCGCTGAAGGTGATGTTGCCGGCCCAATTGGTGGTCAATGGTCACATCTTTTCACTTGCTCCGGTTGGACACATCTGCGATCGAACGGTAGCGGGTCGGCGCCCGGCTGGTGGACCGGGCCGAAAACCGGCGGCAATCCCCGGGATCAGGAACCGCGTCGGGGTATCCGTGCATCGAGCCGGTATCGATGGGTCACAGAGACGGTTCCGTACCCGCTCGGGCCGGCTCAGGCTGCGTGTTCAGGCCGCATGTTCAGGCCGCATGGTGAGGCTGCGTGTTCAGGCTGCGTGGTCAGGCTGCGTGGTCAGGCTGCATCGTGAGGCTGCATCGTGAGGCTGCATGGTCAGGCCGCATGATCAGGCCGCATGGTCACCGAGGCGGGTTCGGACTGGACCGTTGACGACCTCGCGTCGTCATGCACCCGCCCGGCTTCGACACCGCCCCAGCAACAGGTTCGGCACCTGGGTGCCCTACCATCTCGCCAACACCGGCTCGCGTTCGGCTCGACCGCACTCCACCACCGAGAAGGAGACCTGCTGTGACGGCTACCCCCGATCTGAATGCCGACGAGAAGCACCTTGCCGAACTCGGCTACACCCAGGAGCTCAACCGTTCCTGGTCCGGCTTCTCCAACTTCGCCATCTCGTTCTCGATCATCTCGATCCTGGCGGGTTGTTTCACCTCGTTCGGTCTGGGTTGGAACAACGGTGGCCCCGCGGCCATCGCCTGGGGATGGCCCATCGTCTCGGCGTTCATCTTGATCATCGGGGTGTGCATGTCGGAGCTGGTGTCCGCCTACCCGACCTCGGGTGGCATCTACTGGTGGGCCAGCAAGTTGGGCGGTCCGAAGGCGGGTTACTACACCGGGTGGTTGAACCTGATCGGCCTGATCGCGATCGTGGCCTCGGTGGCCTACGGCTGTGCCACGTTCCTCGACCTGACGCTCAGCACCTTCAGCAAGAACTATCTGAACAGCTACAGCCTGACCCGGGTCTTCATCATCTTCCTGATCATCCTTGTTGTCGCTGCCGCGATCAACATCTTCTCCAGCCACCTGCTCGCGATCATCAACAACGTCTCGGTCTGGTGGCATGTGTTCGGCGCTGCCGCGGTGGTACTGATCTTGTTCCTCGTTCCGGCGCACCATGCCAGCTTCCACGACGTCTTCGCCAAGACGATCAACAACAGCGGTATCTTCTCCGGCAGCACCTCCGGCGCTGGTTGGCTCTTCTTCGTCCTACCCATCTCGGCGATCCTGACCCAGTACACGATCACCGGGTACGACGCCTCGGCTCATCTGTCCGAGGAGACCAAAAGTGCCGCGGGCGCCGCCGCCAAAGGTATCTGGCGATCGATCTTCTACTCTGCGATCGGCGGCTGGATCCTGCTGCTGGCCTTCCTTTTCGCAGTGCAGAACTCGGACGACGTCTCCAAGGGCGGCGGCGCAGTGTCGGTCATCTTCAGCCAGGCGATGAGTTCCTCCTGGGTCGGTATCGTGCTGTTGATCTCCACCGCCGGCCAATTCTTCTGCGCCGTGGCCTGCATGACCAGTTCCTCCCGCATGCTCTTCGCGTTCAGCCGGGATCGCGCCGTCCCCGGCTGGCGGCTGTGGTCGAAATTGAACCAGAACAGAGTGCCGGCCAACGGTGTCGTGCTCTCTGCCCTCATTGCCGCACTCATCACTTTGCCCGCTCTGGTGGCGGTTGACATCAACGGAGCGCCGAGCCCGGTGGCATTCTTCGCCGTCGTCTCGATCGGCGTCGTCGGGCTGTATCTCGCGTTCGCGGTGCCGATCTTCTTCCGCTGGCGCGCCGGAGACGCGTTCAAGGTCGGCAGCTGGAATCTGGGCCCGCACTACAAATGGCTGGCGCCGATCGCATTGGTCGAAATCGTCGTCACGTCGATCATCGCGCTCTTCCCGACCTCGCTGGGCGGCATGCCGTGGGATCCGAGCTTCGCCTGGAAGTTCGTCAACTACACGCCGTTGCTGGTCGGCGGGGTACTGATCCTGCTGTGGATCTTCTGGCACCTTTCTGTCAAGAAGTGGTTCACCGGGCCGATCAACCAGCTGAACCCATCCGCCGCTACCGAGCCCGAATACCCGGTCCAGTATTGACGCTGCCATTGCCAGGGAGCTCGTCCGACACCCAGGACTGTTCCACCGCATACTGTTTCCCCGTCACCGCCTACTGTTCCCACGTCACCGCAATCCCGTTACTCCGGCCGAAGAAGGGCTCTGGCGTATGCCTGACCATCCCCGCAATCCGCGTTTGCTGAGCGTCGACGCCCTGACCGAGATGATTGCCGGGGGCGAGATCGACACGGTGGTGGTTGCCTTCACCGATATGCAGGGCCGGTTACAGGGCAAACGCTTGCATGCACCATATTTCGTCGACGAAGTTCTGGCCCATGGCACCGAGGGGTGCAACTACCTGCTGTCCGTCGACGTCGATATGAACACCGTGGCCGGCTATGAGATGTCCTCCT
>JBPCPG010000132.1:0-4844 GCA_050999445.1 Nakamurella sp.
CCCGACGACGGCAGCCCGGATAGCGTTCAGGCGGCAGTCGCAGGCGCCGTACTGCCGAACAGGTCCACCATCCGACAGCGTCGTCAGGGAGAATCTCGCATGGGTCAGCCCGACGAAGACCAGGTCCACAACGCTCACCCCCACGACGAAGACGGCCCGAAGAGCCAGGAGCCGACCCTGGACAACCTGCTCGCCGAGGACCGGACCTTCCCGCCCAGTGCAGAGTTCGCGAAGAACGCCAACTTTTCGGTCGACGCCTACGCCCGAGCAGACGCCGACCCGCAGGCCTGGTGGGCGGAGCAGGCCAGTCGGCTCTCCTGGGCAACACCGTTCACCGAGGTGCTCGACTTCTCCGACGCTCCGCACGCGAAATGGTTCGCCGACGGCAAGCTCAACGTCGCCTACAACTGCGTGGACCGGCACGTTGAAGACGGCTTCGGCGACAAGGTGGCGATCCACTGGGAGGGCGAGCCGGGCGACAGCCGCTCGATCACCTACGCGCAACTCAAGGACGAGGTCAGCAGGGCGGCGAATGCGCTTGTCGGGCTCGGCCTGAAAGCCGGCGACCGGGTGGCGATCTATCTGCCGATGATCCCGGAGGCGGTGTTCTCGATGCTCGCCTGCGCCCGCCTCGGACTCGCGCACTCGGTGATCTTCGGCGGTTTCTCCGCGGAGGCGTTACGGACCCGGATCGCCGACGCAGAAGCGCGATTGATCATCACGGCCGACGGTCAGTACCGGCGTGGTTCAGCGGTCAGCCTGAAGGCGGCCGTCGACGACGCGGTGGCCACGCCGGGCAGCCCGATCGAGCACGTTCTCGTCGTCAACCGGACCGGCATCGAGGTGGCGTGGGGCGAGAAAGACCTCTGGTGGCACGAGCTCGTCGACAGCCAATCCACCGAGCACATCCCGGAGGCGTTCCCGGCGGAGCAGCCCCTGTTCATTCTCTACACCTCCGGCACTACCGGAAAGCCGAAGGGCATCCTGCACACCTCGGGGGGCTACCTGACCCAGTCGGCGTTCACCCACCACGCCGTCTTCGACCACAAGCCGGACACCGATGTGTATTGGTGCACAGCCGATATCGGCTGGGTCACCGGCCACACGTACATCGTCTACGGACCCCTGGCCAATCGCGCCACCCAGGTGATCTACGAGGGCACCCCCAATACTCCGCACGAAGGGCGCCATTGGGAGATCGTCGACAAGTACGGCGTGACGATCTACTACACCGCGCCGACCCTGATCCGAACCTTCATGAAGTGGGGCGCGGAGATTCCGGCCAAGTACGATCTGGGGTCGCTGCGGGTGCTCGGCAGCGTCGGTGAGCCGATCAATCCGGAAGCCTGGATGTGGTACCGGCACAACATCGGCCACGACCGCTGCCCGGTCGTCGACACCTGGTGGCAGACCGAGACCGGCGCCGCGATGATCTCGCCGCTGCCCGGCGTCACCGCCGCCAAACCCGGTTCGGCCATGACCGCCCTGCCCGGCATCGCTGCGAAAGTCGTCAACGACGCGGGCGTTCCGGTCGGGAACGGGCAGGGCGGTTACCTCGTCATCACCGCGCCGTGGCCGTCCATGCTCCGGACGATCTGGGGGGATGACGAGCGGTACCGGGACACCTACTGGTCGCGGTTCGAAGCGCAGGGTTATTACTTCGCCGGCGACGGCGCCAAGTACGACTCCGACGGAGCGCTGTGGCTACTCGGCCGGGTCGATGACGTGATGAACGTTTCCGGACATCGAATCTCGACCACCGAGGTTGAATCCGCGCTGGTCGCGCACCCGAGCGTGGCGGAGGCGGCCGTGGTCGGCGCGAACGACGAGATGACCGGCCAGGGCATCGTCGCGTTCGTCATTCTGCGGGGGGACGCCACCGCACGGGTCACCGACGGCGGCGCTGCTGCCGGGGCGGAGCTGGTGGCGGAGTTGCGCAAACACGTCGCGTCCCAGATCGGCCCGATCGCCCGACCTCGCCAGATCATGATCGTTCCCGAACTGCCCAAGACCCGGTCGGGCAAGATCATGCGCCGGCTGCTTCGGGACGTTGCGGAGAAGCGCCAGCTGGGTGACGTGACGACGCTGCAGGATTCTGCCGTCATGGGTCTGATCACCTCGGGGCTGTCCGGGGGCAAGAGCGAGGACTGACGCACGGGCGCGCGCGTTCGGGGCCGGTTCCGGCCGCCGGCCGGTGTGCCCGGGGTTAATGTGACCGCTATGACGAAGAAGCTGGCGTTGTCGGCGGCTGCGATGGTCGCAGTCGTCGGTGCCATCGTTCTGTTGCCGTCCGCCCTGCCGATCGCATCCTCCAAGGCTACCCACGTCGCTTCTTCCTCCACTCCCGCCGCGTCCCCGACCCGTGCCGGCCCGTCGAAAGAGGCCGAGCCGTCGACAGCGTCGGCGCCCCCGATCACCGTTCCCGCCCTGACCCGATCGAGTGCTTCCACCGCCGCGCCCAGCAGTGCTGCTGATGCTGCGGTCACCCCTTCGGCCCAGCCGGTTCGAACCATGGCGACGAGTTCGACCACCAGCCTTTTCAGGCCGCGCTCGAAGGCCGGGCCGGCCGCGAGCGCCGCGCCGACCAGCGCCACACCCTCTGTCGAGCCGCTTCCTCGATCGACGACGCATGCAGCCACTGCCTCGATTGCGCGGCCGGAAGTTCCACCGATCCCTTCTGCGTCTGCCTCATCTGCCCGCCCGCCGATCGCGATGACCCGCAGTTCGCCGACCAGCCGCCCCGTCACCACCAACAGCACCAACAGCACCGCCTCCCCCAACAGCACCGTCGGCATCAACAGGAGGGTGCCGATCACCCGCAGCCCTTCGGTCCGCAAGCCGGCGCTTTCGACCCCGCCATCGACCACGGCGGTATCCCCGACAACGAGGCGGCCCGCGCCCAGACCAGCACCCCAGCCTGCTCCCACGCCGGCACCGGCGCCACGGCCTTCCCCTGCTCCGAGCTTCGGGATCGGTGTCGACGTCGGTAACGCGACCCAGATCATCACGGTCGCGGCGGGATCGAACTCCTCGACCACCGGATCTCTGCGTGCCTGGCAGAAGCAGTCCAACGGCTCCTGGCGAAAGGTCTACGGCCCGGTCACCGCGCATCTGGGGCAGGACGGCGTGGGAAGCCCCAGCGAGAACAGCTCCCGAACGCCGCAGGGAACCTGGGGCGTGACAGAGGGATTTGGCCGGTCCTCGAACCCAGGGACGTCGATGCCATACTCCAGGGTCGGCGACCGCGACTGGTGGGTATCGGACCCCAACTCCAGCAGGTACAACACTCATCAAATCTGCTCGGCGGACAGTTGTCCCTTCGACACCGCAGCGGGCGAGAACTTGTACCGAGCCGGCTCGGTCTACGACTATGCGATGGTCATGGACGTGAACCGCTGGCCGGCGACCGCCGGAGGCGGCAGTGCCTTCTTCCTGCACGTCACAAACGGTGGTCCGACGGCCGGGTGCGTCTCGATCGATGCGGGCACGCTGATCTCGATCATGCGGTGGCTCAAACCTTCGGGGCATCCCCGGATCGCGGTCGGTATCAGCTGACCACCGCCTTGGTCGCCGCCAGGGCCCGCAATTTTTCCGCCTCCTTCGACACAGCGCCGGGCGTTGACGTCCGATTATCCCTCGCGGCGTGGCACGATGGAGCCGCCCGACCCGCAGCGCGGCGGTCCAGGCGATCCGCGCCGCTCGAGCACTCGACGGACTCAGTTGCTGAACCGAACCTTCAAGACAGGGACGTGACGATGTCAGGGACCCCCCAGCCGCCGGTCAACTACACCGCGTCAGGCAGCCGCGCGTACATCCCGCTGGTCGCGGAGAAGGATGTCGATCCCGGGGCGTCGGTGGGCGCTTTGGTGAAGGACGCCACCGTGCACATGTCGACGCTGGTGCGGTCGGAGATCGAGCTGGCCAAGCTCGAGGTCACTGCTTCTCTCAAGACCGGTGTGCGCGGCGCCATCTTCTTCATCCTCGCCGGTGCCATCGGAGTGTTCAGCCTGTTCTTCTTCTGGTTCATGATCGGCGAAATTCTCGACCTCTGGCTGCCGCGATGGGTGGCCTTCGCGATCGTCTTCTTCGCCATGGCTGGTATGGCCGGCGCGCTGGCCCTCCTCGGCTGGAGGAAGGTCAAGAAGATCGGTAAGCCGGAGCGGACCATCGCCAGCCTGTCCGAAACCGCCGCAACCTTGAAGTCCGCTGCCACCCATACGCCCGCCCCGGCGCCGCCGGCGCTCGGACGCTGAGATCGGCGCCCTCGAGGCGGTGCGCAGTACGGTCTCGGCGACCAACGCTGCGCTCGCCGACTCCGCGCCGATTCCCGACCGATCCGCCGACCGGTCCGCCGACGACCGATCCATTCTCCATCGTTCCGTCAGCGCAAATGGGATTCGCTTTCATCTTGCCGAGGCGGGCAGTGGCCCCTTGGTTCTTCTGCTCCATGGATTCGGCGGCCTGTGGCTCAATTGGCGTTCCCAGCTGACCTCGTTGGCCGCGGGCGGCTTCCGAGTCGTCGCACCTGATCTGCGGGGCGCCGGCGATTCCGACAAACCACCGCGCGGATACGACGCGTTCACGTTGGCCGCCGACGTCGCCGGGCTGGTTCGAGCGCTAGGGGAACGGGACGCTGCGCTGGTCGGGCACGGCCACGGCGGCGTGCTCGCCTTCAATACCGCCGTGATGTACCCGGTTCAGGTTCGCTCCGTGGTGGCCATATCGGCGCCGCACCCGCTTCGGATGGCACGGATTCGGCGTCCGCTTCGTACTGATCCCTATGGTCGGCTGCTGAGCTTCGCCGCTGCGCCCACCGCGCCGGCGCGGCGTCTCGCGGCCGCCGA
>JBPCPG010000181.1:0-2707 GCA_050999445.1 Nakamurella sp.
CAACGGTACCGATCGGGCCGACGATGCGAGCAGCACGAGGGACCAGGAGCGGGACAACGGCCAACGGTACCGATCGGGCCGACGATGCGAGCAGCGCGAACATCGAACCGCGCAGTCGTGGACGGTCGAGTGCGCAGGCAACTGCACGCCGACACGCCCGATGCCAGCGTGAGCACTGCCCGGCAGCGTCAGCACTGTCCGGCAGCGTGAGCACTGCCCGGCAGCGTCAGCACTGCCCGGGCCGCGTCAGCACTGTCCGGCTCTGTGAGCACTGCCCGGCAGCGTGAGCATTGCCCGACTCTGTGAATACGCCCCGGCCGTCTGAGCGCTACCCGGCCAAGTCACCGTGGCGGCTGCCACAATCCCTGCTCGTCTCCGGGAGCACCGCCAATCCCCGCGAGCACTGCCCGCCCGAGTCACCGTTGCGGCTGCCGCATCGGCACGGCTCGGCCGCCTCAACCATCAGACCTGTGGTGCGGTGGTTCGCGACGTGCGGCCAAGGGTCCAGAAGTTGGACAACTCCCCGTGCCTACTCCCCGCCGGGAACCGTCGGGCCGAGCAGGTCGTCGGCGTCCATGATGCGGTAGGCATATCCCTGCTCCGCGAGGAACCGCTGTCGGTGGGCCGCATAGTCCGTGTCGAGGGTGTCGCGGGAAACCACAGAATAGAAATGGGCCTGGCGTCCGTCGACTTTCGGCCGTAGCAGTCGACCAAGCCGCTGAGCCTCCTCCTGCCGGGAACCGAACGTGCCGGACACCTGCACCGCGATGGTCGCCTCAGGCAGGTCGATGGAGAAGTTGGCCACCTTGGACACCACGAGCGTCGAGATCTCGCCGGAGCGGAAGGCGTCGAACAACCGCTCGCGTTCCACATTCTTCGTCGACCCCTGGATGATCGGGGCGTTCAACGCTGCGCCCAGCTCTTCCAGCTGGTCGAGATAGGCACCGATGACCAACGTCGGTTCGCCGGAGTGCTTGTCGAGAATTGCCTGCACCACCGGCATTTTCGTCCGGGCAGTTGCGGCGATCTTGTACCGCTCCTCCGGCTCGGCGACGGCGTAGGCCAGGCGTTCCGCGTCGGTCAACGTAACCCGCACCTCGATGCATTCGGCAGGTGCGATCCAACCTTGCGACTCGATGTCCTTCCAGGGCGCGTCGAACCGTTTCGGCCCGATCAGTGAGAAGACGTCGCCCTCGCGGCCGTCCTCGCGGACCAGCGTGGCGGTCAGGCCCAGTCGCCGACGCGATTGCAGATCGGCGGTCATCCGGAAGACGGGCGCGGGCAACAGGTGGACCTCGTCGTAGATCACCAGACCCCAGTCCCGCGAGTCGAAAAGATCCAGATGGCGGTACACCCCACCGCTCTTGCGGGTCATCACCTGATAAGTCGCGATGGTGACCGGCCGGATCTCTTTGCGCTCTCCGGAGTATTCGCCGATTTCCTCCTCGGTGAGCGTGGTGCGGGCCAACAACTCGCGCCGCCACTGCCGACCGGAGACGGTGTTGGTGACCAGGATCAGCGTGGTGGCACCGGCTCTGGCCATCGCGGCCGCACCGACCAGAGTCTTACCGGCGCCACAGGGGAGTACCACAACGCCCGAACCGCCGGCCCAGAACCCTTCCACCGCATCGGACTGATAACCACGCAGGGTCCAGTTCGCATTGTCGAGTTCGATGGGGTGCGCCTCGCCGTCCACGTAACCGGCCTCGTCCTCGGCCGGCCAACCGACCTTGAGCAGCACCTGCTTGAGGCGACCGCGCTCGGATGGGTGCACCAGAACGGTGTCCTCGTCGATCCGCGCACCGAGCATCGGTGCCACCTTCTTGTTCCGCAGGATCTCGGCCAGCACGGCTTTGTCCCGGCTGATCATGATGAGACCGTGCGTGGGATGAGTCTGCAGAATGAGCCGGCCGTAGCGCGCCATGGTGTCGACGACGTCCACCAGCAACGCCTGCGGCACCGGGAATCGCGACCACCGGACCAGCGCGTCGACGACTTGCTCAGCGTCGTGACCGGCCGCCCGAGCGTTCCACAGGGCGAGCGGGGTGATCCGGTAGGTATGGATGTGTTCGGGCGAACGTTCGAGTTCGGCGAACGGGGCGATGTTCGCGCGTGCGGCCGGAGCGTCGGGGTGCCCGATCTCGAGCAGCAGCGTCTTGTCGGACTGGACGATCAATGGTCCGTCGGTCACGTGGGTCCTTGCTTGGGTCGGTGTGCAGAGTTTGGGTCGGGGGTGCTGAGTGCTGGGTGCTGGGTGCTCGGTGGTGCGCACTGCGGTGGTCGGGGTTGCGGTGCTGGGTGCGGCGGTCGTGGTCGGTCTTGGGTCAGGCCGTGGCCGGTCGCAGTCGGCGCAGGTGGCATCGGATCGTCATCGTTACCAACCAGTGTCCCAGCCGGCGGATTCCCAGCGATCCGTTCGCGAATGGTGGACTGGCCGCGGAAAGACCTGCAGCCGGAGAACCTGCATTCCGACCGCGGAATGCTTCGTGAAACGGGGCAGTTGGTGGAGATGGTCCGGTATTATTCGATCTGCACAGGGTTTGTTGGCGCCGGGGGTGGGACGGTGCCCGGTTCGTCGAACCCAGGAGTTGCGCATGACGACCTTCGTCTCCCACTATCGCGTGTTGCCCCGGCTTGCCGGCCATGCCTTCCTGCCGGTCGCGTTCCTCGCGCGGCTACCCATCTCGATGACGCAAATCGGCACTGT
>JBPCPG010000193.1:0-6275 GCA_050999445.1 Nakamurella sp.
AGCACCCGTTCGCTCTCCGCGGCGGTGAACTGCTGCTTGGTCTTCTTGTCCTTGACCAGTTCGATGCCGTAGAAGTAGCCGTCGCCGCGGACGTCACCGACGATCGGCAGGTCGTAGAGCTTCTCCAGCGTTGTCCGGAATGCGTTCTCGTTGCGTAGTACGTTGCCCAGCAGGTCTTCTCGGTCGAAGATGTCCAGGTTGGCCAGGGCCACCGCGCAGGAGACGGGGTGGCCGCCGAAGGTGTAGCCGTGGGCGAAGCTGATACCGGGTTTGCCGAACGGCTCGTACACCCGGTCGGAGATGATGGCGCAGCCCAGCGGCGAGTACCCGGAGGTCAGACCCTTCGCGGTGGTGATGATGTCGGGCTGGTAGTCGTATTTTTGGCAGCCGAACATGGTGCCCAGCCGGCCGTAAGCGCAGATGACCTCGTCGGAGATCAGCAGAACGTCGTGCTGGTCGCAGATCTCGCGTACCCGGTCGAAGTAGCCCGGTGGTGGTGGGAAGCACCCGCCGGCGTTTTGCACCGGTTCCAGGAACACCGCCGCGACCGTGTTCGGTCCCTCGGCGACGATTGCCTCCTCGATCCGGCTGGCGGCCCACAACCCGAACGCCTTCTCGTCGTCGGCGACGAATTCCGGTGCCCGGTAGAAGTTGGTGTTGGGTACCCGGAAGGTGCCCGGCACCAACGGTTCGAACGCTTCCTTGAACGGTGGGACGCCGGTGATCGACAGCGCGCCCTGCGTGGTGCCGTGATAGGCGACGGCCCGTGAGATCACCTTGTGCTTGTTCGGTTTGCCGACCAGCTTGTAGTACTGCTTGGCCACCTTCCACGCCGTTTCGACGGACTCACCGCCGCCGGAGGAGAAGAACACCTTGTTCAGATCTCCCGGCGCCAACGCCGCCAACCGGTCCGCCAGCTCGACGGCGGTCGGGTGCGCGTACGACCAGATCGGGAAGAACGCCAGCTTGCTCGCCTGGTCATAGGCCGCCTTCGCCAGCTCCTGCCGGCCGTGGCCGACTTGCACGGTGAACAGCCCGGACAGCGCGTCGAGGTACTTTTTGCCGTTGGTGTCCCAGATGTAGCTGCCCTGACCCCGTTCGATGATCGGGACGGGCGCGGTGTCGTAGGCGGCCATCCTGGTGAAATGCATCCAGAGGTGGTCGGTGGCCTTGCCTGCCGGGCTGCCGGTGCGGGTCGGGTCGCTCATCGTTGTTCCCTGGGTAGGTCCGGTTGGGGGTGGCGGAGGGAAGGTTGGCGGCGCAGTCACCGGGTGCCCCAGGTGTAGGTCTGCTTCGACAACTTCAAATACAGGAACGATTCGGTGGAACGCACCCCGTCGATGGGGCGGATGCGGTCATTGAGCAGGCCCAGCAGATGTTCGTCGTCCTCGCAGACCACCTCGGCGAGGATGTCGAACGAACCGGCGGTGATCACCACGTAGTCCACCTCGTCCATGGCGGACAAAGCGGCGACCACGGAGCCGACGTTGCCCTCGGCCCTGATCCCGATCATCGCCTGCCGGGAGAAGCCGACCTGCGTCGGATCGGTGACCGCCACTATCTGCATCACCCCGGAACCGATCAAACGAGATACCCGCTGCCGGACCGCCGCCTCGGACAACCCAACCGCCGCGGCGATGGCCGCGTACGGACGCCGACCGTCCTGCTGCAACTGCTCGATGATCGCCTTCGACACCTCATCCAGCGTCACCTGCACAGTCTGACTACGAGCAGCTGCCGACCGAGCGCCGTCCGCTGTCAGGCTGGTTGAGGATCTGGACACAGTGCTGATAGTCGTCGACGTGTCCGCGCTGCGCAAGGGATTCCGTCGACGACTTCAGATCGAAACACGGAGAACCTTGCGTCGGTGTGTCAAAGCTGCGATAACCGTGATGACGCTCCAAGATCTTCGATCCACTCGACGGCCCTGGATAGCCTGGATTGCTCGGAGCCGGATCAATCTTTCGCCGCAGAGGGGCCGGCTCCGGTTTGCACGGGTGGGTTCACCGATGTGAGGATCCGCCCGGGTGCGATCGAACTCGCCCTGGAGAACCGGAAGGACTTGCCAATGCCGCGCCAAGAGGATCGAATTCCACCCGCGCTGCTGTCCGCGGCCGCCTACGGCAGGTCTCGACTGTCCAGACGGACGGTTTTGCGGGGCGCTGGTCTGAGCAGTGCGGTGGCATTCCTGGCCGCTTGCGGAGTGAAGGGCACGAATGCCGCCGGCCCCACTTCGAGCGGTTCGGCCATCACCGGAACGGCGCCGACCACCTCGAGTGCTGCTGTCGCCGGCTCTTCGACCGGTTCGGTCGCCGCGTCGTCGAAGCTTGTGTCGTCGGCACCAGGGTCGTCGTCGATCACGACCTCCGGCCCCGGGTCCTCCTCGCCGGCCAGCAGCGCTGCAACGGTTGCGGACCTCTCCGATCAGGACAAGTCTGTCAACTGGTCGAACTGGCCGGCATACATGGACGTGGCCGGCGGCAACGCCAGCAAGCACCCCACCATCGAGGCATTCACCGCAAAGACCGGCATCAAGGTCACCTATACCGAGGACGTCAACGACAACAATACGTATTTCGCCAAGATCCAACCTCAGCTCGCCGCCGGGCGAGTGATCAACGCCGATCTCTTCGTGGTGACGGATTGGATGGCTGCCAAGCTCAACCAGCTGGGCTACCTGCAGCCGCTCGATCACTCGTTGATTCCCAACATCAAGAATCTGCAGCCGCATCTGCTCGATGTTCCGTTCGACAAGGGCCGGAAATTCTCGTTGACCTGGCAGTCGGGCCTGACCGGCATCGCGCAGAATCCGAAGGTGACCGGCGGCAAGACCATCGATTCGGTGGACCAGTTGCTGACCGATTCCTCGCTGAAGGGCAAGGTCACCCTGCTCACCGAGATGCGCGACACCATCGGTATGACACTGCTCGATCTGGGGCACAATCCGGAGGATTTCACCGACGCCCAGTTCAACAAGGCGCTCGCCAAATTGCAGTCCGCGGTCGACGCCAAGCAGATCCGGCAATTCACCGGCAACGACTACGCCCAGAGCCTGGTAGCCGGCGATGTTGCTGCGTGTCTGGCCTGGACAGGGGACGTGGTCCAGCTCAAAGCCGACAACCCGGACCTGCAATATGTGCTGCCCCCGGCCGGCTACCTCCTCTGGAGTGACAATTTGGTGATCCCGGTGCGCACGCCGCACAAGAAGAATGCCGAGATGCTGATGAATTACTACTATGACCCCGTGGTTGCGGCGCCGGTCGCGGAGGCGGTCAATTTCATCACCCCGGTCGTCGGTACCCAGGCGATCCTGGCCAAGAAGGACCCAAAGATCGCGCAGAATGAATTGATCTTTCCGACCAGCAGGACGCTCTCCAAGGCGAAAGGTTTCATGGAGTTGGACGCCTCCCAGGAGAAGCGCTACAACGCTGCATTCGCCAAACTCTCCGGCGCCTGAGAATGGCACTGTCGCCGGAGTCCGCGGAATTGGGCGCGGGGCTGGAGCTCCGCGGCCTGACCAAGTCCTTCGGTCGGTTCCGCGCTGTCGATGAGATTGACCTCTCGGTTGCGGAGGGGTCGTTCTTCGCCCTGCTGGGTCCGTCGGGTTGCGGAAAGACCACCACGCTCCGAATGGTGGCCGGCCTGGAGAATCCGACGAGTGGCGTGATCTACATCGGAGGAAAGGACATTTCCGCCCTGCGGCCCCATCAGCGGCCCACCAACACGGTTTTTCAGAACTACGCACTGTTCCCGCACCTGACGGTCTTCGAGAATGTCGCGTTCGGACTGCGCCGCCGCAAGGTGGATGAGATTCGGGCGAAGGTGATGGAGATGCTGGAGTTGGTGGAGCTGGCCGACCTCGCCAATCGCAAGCCGGCCCAGCTCTCCGGCGGCCAGCAACAGCGGATCGCCGTCGTGCGCGCCCTGGTCAACCGACCCAAGGTGCTGCTCCTGGACGAGCCGCTCGGTGCGCTCGACCTGAAGCTGCGCCGCCAGATGCAGTTGGAACTCAAGCGAATCCAGACCGAGGTGGGTATCACCTTCATCCATGTCACGCACGACCAGGAGGAGGCCATGACGATGGCCGACACCATCGCGGTGATGAACAAGGGCAAGGTCGAGCAGCTGGGTGCACCGGTCGATCTCTACGAGAACCCGCAGAGTGCCTTCGTGGCAGGCTTTCTCGGCCAGTCAAATCTGATGTCGGCGGAGATCGTCAGCCAGAACTCCGACGTGCTGATCCTGAAGTTCGAGGACACCCGGCTGACGATGCCGACGGCCAGAGCCAAATCAACCGCAGCAAAGATCGAAATCGGAGTGCGGCCGGAGAAGATCCAGATCATCGATCGGGGAGCGGAGCCACCAGGTTCCAATGCGGTGGACGGAACGATCGTCGACGCGTCGTTCGTCGGCGTTTCCACCCAATATCTGGTCCGCACCGGCGGCGGCGAAGAGTTGACCGTCTTCAGCCAGAACACCGCGACGCAGCTGCGGCGGACCGGTGAGCGAGTGTGCCTGTCCTGGCACCCGGAGCACACCTTCGGGCTGGAGGCGGGCGCCGGCGAGCAGGCGGTCGCCGCCGAGGTCGCGGTATGACCGGTGCAGGCGCAACGGCGTGAGCGTCGTCGCCGTCGCAGGCGTCGCAGCCGGTCCGGCCGGGCCCGAAGGCGCCCCGCGGTCGAGCCGCAAACTGACTCCGTACTTCTTGCTGTTGCCCGCGTTCCTGGCCCTGATCGTGTTCTACGTGCTGCCCACCCTCACCCTGGCATCGACCTCGCTGCAGACCGGGGATCTGTCCACCGGGCTGAGCCTGACCTGGCATTGGGCGACCTATGGTGACGTTCTCACCCAGTACTGGCCGCAGTTCGCCCGTGCCTTCGTCTTCGCCGCTGTCGCCACGGTGCTGGCGCTGCTGATCGCATATCCGCTCGCGTACACGATCGCGCTGAAGGCCGGCCGGTGGCGAAACGTCATGCTGGCCTTGGTGATCGCACCCTTTTTCACCAGCTTTCTGATCCGGACCCTGGCGTGGCGGCAGATTCTGGCGGATGAGGGTTGGGTCGTCGAAATCATGAGGGCCACCGGCCTTCTGCACCTCACGGATTGGATGGGCTTGACCCAGGGCCGAGTGCTTGCCACGCCGGTCGCAGTGATCCTGGGGCTGACGTACAACTTCCTGCCCTTCATGACGTTGCCCCTGTACACCTCGCTGGAGAAGATCGACCCGGGCCTGCTGCACGCCTCCGGCGACCTGTACGCCAACGCCTGGTCGAGTTTCTGGAAGGTGACCTGGCCGCTTTCGTTGCCCGGCGTCGTCGGCGGCACCCTGCTCACGTTCATTCCGGCAGCCGGCGACTACGTCAATCAGCAGTTCCTGGGGTCCACCTCCGAAACGATGACGGGCAACGTCATCGACTCACTTGCATTGCAGCAACGCAACTATCCAGCTGCTGCCGCGCTGTCACTGGTCCTGATGGTGGCGATCGTGGTGCTCGTCGCCGTATACGTGAAGCGCTCGGGAACGGACGACCTGATCTGATGGTGACGATGACGAAGGCGCGCCCGAACGCCCTGCCCGGTCCCCGTCCGGCCAGGCGACGCGGCGGCTGGATCCGCGATCATCTGGTGATCTTCCTCGGCGTCCTGGGCCTGATCTATCTGTTCATTCCGATCTTCGTCGTGGTGCTCTTCTCGTTCAATTCGCCGACCGGCCGGTACAACTACACCTGGGTTCGTTTCTCGTTGGATGCCTGGAGCAGCCCCTGCGATGTCTCCGGCATGTGCGAGTCGCTGCTGGTGAGTCTGAAGATCGGCGTGCTGGCGACGCTGGTCGCCACCATTCTCGGCACGATGGCCGCCTTCGGCCTGGCTCGTCACCGCTTCCGGGGCCGCGCGGTGGCGAACCTGCTCATCTTCCTGCCGATGGCCACTCCCGAGGTGGTGGCCGGGTCGTCGCTGCTCACACTGTTCATCAACATCGGCGTGCCGCTGGGTCAGCTGACGATCTTCATCGCCCACGTGATGTTCTGCATCAGTTTCGTGATCGTGACGGTGAAATCCCGGCTGGCCGGAATGGATCCCCGCCTGGAGCAGGCGGCAATGGATCTCTACGCCAACCGCTATCAAACCTTCCTTCGAGTGACCCTGCCCTTGGTGCTGCCCGGCATCATCTCCGCCGCCCTGCTCAGCTTCTCGCTGTCGTTCGACGATTTCATCATCACCAACTTCAACGCCGGCTCCACCGTCACCTTCCCGATGTTCGTCTGGGGCGCCTA
>JBPCPG010000196.1:0-4645 GCA_050999445.1 Nakamurella sp.
TCGTTGAGCAGGCAGTATCCGGCGACATGCTCAGCGGCCCGACCGATCGACACCGGGCTCCCCTGCTCGGTTCCGGTACCCACCCACACCCCCAACTCCAGTTCGAAATCCAATCGACGGCTGGGAAGATACGAGGGTGCCGGATCGTCCGGACCCTTGAGTTGGCCCCTCGGCCGGCGGAACGGAATTCCGCTGGGGCGCACGGTCGATGCGCGTCCGTGGTAGCCGATGGGTACCCATTTGTAGTTGGGCGGCAACGGATCCTCCGGGCGGAACACCTCACCGACAGCGGTCGCGTGATGGATGCCGGCGTAGAAATCGGTGTAGTCCCCGATCGTCACCGGTAGGGCCGGCCGCGCATCGGCCACGGCACACAACATGCCGGCCACTGCCGACTCGTTGATCGTCCGCCGAGTCAACAGGGCCGACACCTGGGCGCGCAGGGCCTTCCGGGGCTCGGCGCCCAGTTCGAACAATCGGTTCAGGCTGTTCTGCGACGCTGCCGCGGCAGCAGTCTGCGCCGCCCCGGACAGCAGCCCGCTGTCGGCCAGGGCCCGCAGGTCCAGGATTTCATCGCCGATCCGAATACCGCCCCTGCGGCTCGACTCGTCCTGGCCGTCGGCGGTATTCGCGAAAATTCCGAGGGGAAGGTTCTGGATGGGAAAGTCAGGGTGACCGTTTGCGGACTCGACCCAACTATCGAGGTCGGGGCGGTGGGTATCGTCCACACCGCCGGCCGCGTCGGCGCTCATGTCGCCCCCTCCGACCGCGTCGGCGCTCATGTCGTTGCCGTCGGAAAACGCCTGTCCAGGCCGATCCAGCAATCGGCGTAGTGCTGCTGCAGCTGCGGCAGCAGCGCGGCATACCTGCTGACCCGCTGCGGGAAACGGGTTTCGAACATGAATGCCATCGTCCCGGCCAGCTTCACCGGACCCAGTTCGACGGAGGAGGCCCTTTCAAAAGCCTCGGTGTCTGGGCCGTGCGGTTGCATGGAATTGTGCAGGCTGAACCCTCCCGGCACGAAACCTTCCGGCTTCGCCTCGTACACACCGTGGATCAGACCCATGAATTCGCTCATGATGTTCAGGTGGTACCACGGTGGACGGAATGTATTCTCGGCGACCTGCCAGCGATCCGGGAATATCACGAAATCGACATTTGCTGTTCCCGGTGTCTCCGACGGGGAGGTGAGCACGGTGAAGATCGATGGATCCGCGTGGTCGAAAAGCAGCGGACCGACCGGCGAGAACCGGCGCAGATCGTATTTGTAGGGTGCGTAGTTGCCGTGCCAGGCCACCACGTCCAGTGGAGAATGGTCCAGATCGGTGCACCACAAGGCCCCGCCCCACTTGACGTACAGCCTGGATGGCGCGTCGACTTCCTCGTACGCAGCCACCGGAGTGAGGAAATCTCTCGGATTTGCCAGGCAGTTCGCCCCGATCGGTCCACGTTCGGGCAGCGTGAACGAGCCGCCGTAGTTCTCGCACAGATAACCACGCGCCGGTCCTTCGACGAGTTCCACCCGGAACTTGACGCCCCGTGGAATCACCACGATCTCGCCGGGTTCGGCTTCGATGATGCCGAATTCCGTCCAGAACCGCAGGCTCCCCTGCTGCGGCACGAACAGCATTTCGCCGTCGCCATTGTAGAAATACTCATTCGTCATCGACCGCGTGATCAGAAAGATGTGGTTCGCAGCACCTGCCATCGAGGAGACGTCGCCGCCCGAGGTGATGGTGCGCACTCCGGTCAGAAGGGTCAGCGCCTCGTCCGGCACCGGAATCGGATCCCACCGCATCGGCCCTGGCGGCACCTCCCAGGCCATGTCCGGCGCGGTCAACCACAGTTCCGATTCGACCCTCCGAAATCTTCCCCAATGCCGCACCGTCGGCCGGATTCGGTACAACCACGATCGCTCGTTGCTCCGTCGCGGCGCCGTGAACGGTGAGCCGCTCAACTGCTCGGCATACAGGCCGAAGGCGCACCGTTGCGGTGAATTCCGCCCGATCGGGAGTGCCCCTTTTCTGGCCTCGGACTCGAAACCGTTACCGAACCCCGACTGGTACTCGAGCTCGGAGGCCACCGGTTCACCGCCCGCAACTTCGTTCCCGGCTTCCGCCGTGGCGAATGGCCGATCGGTCATGGTCTTCTCCGTTCTGCGCCTGACGGCAGATGTTCCCGACTGATCATAAATTCCCACGCAACGACTGTTCGCGCTCGATGGCTTGGAACAGGGCCGAGAAGTTTCCGATGCCGAACCCTAACGAGCCGTGCCGTTCGATGAATTCGAAGAATACAGTCGGCCGATCACCAATCGGCTTGGTGAAGATCTGCAACAGATAGCCGTCCTCGTCCCGATCGACCAGTATCCCGCGCTTCTGCAGTTCCTCGATCGGTGCTCTGACGTTTCCGATGCGGGCGCGCAGTTCCGGATCCTGGTAGTAGGAATCGGGCGTCGTGAGGAATTCGATTCCCTGCGCACTCAGCCCATCGACGGTGCCCAGGATGTCGTTCGTCGCCAGTGCGAGATGCTGCACCCCCGGCCCGGTATTGAACTCGAGATATTCGTCGATCTGTGATTTCCTTTTCCCGAGGGCCGGCTCGTTGAGCGGAAACTTGACCCGATGGTTGCCACTGGACACCACTTTGCTCATCAGGGCCGAATACTCGGTGGCTATGTCCTCACCGACGAACTCGGCCATGTTGGTGAAGCCCATGACCCGGTTGTAGAAGCCCACCCACTCATCCATCTTGCCGAGCTCCACGTTTCCGACGACGTGGTCGAGTGCCTGGAAGAGCCGCCGCGGTGCGCCGGCGGGTTTGACGAGGGTTCCGGTACGGGAAACGTAGCCAGGCAGGTACGGACCCCGGTAGGCCGAGCGGTCGAGAAGCGTGTGCCGGGTCTGTCCGTAGGTCGCGATGGCAGCCCGACGGACGGTGCCGTTCTCGTCGGAGACGTTGTTGGGCTCCTCGAGCACGGTCGCTCCCTGGGCGCGGGCGTGCGCTATGCACTTGTCCACGTCCGGCACCTCGAGCGCCACGTCCTGCACGCAGTCACCGTGCCGCCGGTGAACATCGGCCAATGTGCTGTCGGGTGCAACAGCCCCATTGAGGACGAAGCGCACACCGCCGCTGCGGAGAACGAACGACTTGTGGTCGCGATTGCCGGTCTCGGGTCCCGAATATGCGACCATCTCCATGCCGTAGGCGGACTGGTAGTGCTGCGCGGCTTGGGTGGCGTTGCCGACGACCCAACCGATCGAGTCCCAACCGATCAACGGAAAAGGGTCGGCCGCGGCGTCGTACTCGACAAGACCGACGAGTTGACGCAGTTCGTCGAGGTTGAGATCGGCAAGCTTCTCGTCGCTGGTCAGCGTCTGCTCGATGGTCATCGGCCGGTCTCCTGGTATGCGCCCGACGCGGCCGGGTCGCCGCAGTCCCGAGCCATGAAACTCCGACCTGGCCAGCTGCACAACGATGACCCTTTCCGCTACCCATTCTGTATCCGCTGCTCAGCTCATGGCCGAGCAAGCTCTACAATCTGTCCATCTGATCGACTGGCTGAGGAGACCGATGGATTCCTACCCTTTGGACAACCTGGACCTTCGCCTGCTGACAGTCATGCAGGAGAGCCCGCGGGCCGGCGAACTGGAACTCTCCCGACTCATCTCGGTCGCCCGAGCGACCGTTCACGCCCGGCTGCAACGGATGCAGGAGGCCGGAGTGATCGTCGGCTACGGTCCGGACATCGATCTGGCCGCGGCCGGATATGCGGTGGCGGCCTTCGTCACGCTCGAGATCGCCCAGGGAGCCCTGGACGAGATCACCGGCGATCTGCAGCGCATCGTCGGAGTGCTCGAGGCGTATGTCACGACCGGCGCCGGCGATGTCCTGTGTCGGGTGGCTGCACGTTCTCACCACGATTTGCAGGCCACGTTGCTCAGTTTGAGCCGATGCTCATCGGTGGTCCGATCCACCAGCGTGGTGGTCCTGTCGGAGATCGTGCGCCGGCGCACCCTGCCCCTACTGGCATCCGGCGTCACCGGAGGACCCGGGCGCGCTCCGGCGTACCGAAACTGATCCGACGACCGCGCAAACAGAAACGCACCCTTGCGTATGGCTCGAGCCTGTCCTAACCTTGCGAAGACCGTTACGACGGGTCGTTCACCAGAACCTCTGGATCGGTGGCAGACGTCGCTCCTGCATTCCATCGTCGTTCGCACTCGAAAGGCCGTGCTGATGAGGAACATCCGGATCGAGCAGGGACTTCTCAGCGGCGCAGAGCAGAACGGCGTCCACCGGTTCCTCGGTCTGCCCTTTGCGCAGCCGCCTGTCGGTGAACTGCGTTGGCAGCCGCCGAGAACCCCCGCCCGATGGGATGGCGTGCGAGACGCCACGAAATTCGGCAACGCTGCCATCCAAACGGCGAACACCGGTTTCGACGTCGGAGCACCGCAGAGCGAGGATTGCCTCTACCTCAATGTCTGGACGACGGATCCCGATGCTGCATCGCGGCAGCCGGTGATGGTGTGGATCCACGGCGGTGGATTCCTCAATGGAGCCGCCTCGATGAAGTTGTGGACGGGCGAGGAGTTGTCCCGCCGCGGCGTCACCGTGGTCTCGGTCAACTATCGCTTGGGCGCTT
>JBPCPG010000216.1:0-2569 GCA_050999445.1 Nakamurella sp.
CCAGTGCCATTCGCCGGGCGGGGTGTCGATGGTGTCTCCGGGCCGAATCTCGAGAAGTTCGCCGCCGCGGGACTGGACGAGTCCGCGGCCCTCGGTGACGTGAAGTGTTTGGCCGTTGGCGTGGCAGTGCCAGGCGGTGCGTGCGCCGGGAGCGAACCGGACGGTGTTGACCCGGAGCCTGGATGGCTCCTCACCTTTGGCGATGACGTCGAACCAGACGTCGCCGGTGAAAAACTCGGCTGGACCGTTCGCGCTCGGCGCCTTCGGATTGATCTTCAACGCTCACTCCTTCGTTGATCCGTGGGGAACACGTGCTGATCAGGTGCTCTCGGTGCTCTCGGTGCTCTCGGTGCACTCGGTGCGCTCGGAGCTTTCGAGCCCCGTTGCCGACTCATGGAGCGGCAACGGGGCCGGTGGAACCGCGAACCACCAGTTCGGTGGCCAACTCGACGTGCAGCGCGTCAAGCTGGCGGTGTTCGAGGAGTCGGACGAGCAGGCTGACGGCGATGCGGCCCATCTCCTGTAACGGTTGACGCACTGTGGTGAGCATCGGTCGGGTGGCCTTGGCCATGTCGATGTCGTCGAAGCCGGTGATCGAGAGATCTTCCGGGACGCGCAGCCCGCGCTGACGGGCCGCGGCCAGGGCGCCGACCGCCACCTTGTCGTTGAATCCGATCAGCGCGGTCGGCCGGTTCGGCAGGTCGAGCAACTCGCCGGCAGCCTGGTAGCCGAGCTCCGCGGTGGCCTGGGCGTGGCGTATCAGTGTGGGGTCGGGCAGCACTCCGACGTCGGCCAGAGCGGAGGCGTGCCCGGCCAGCCGCGCGTCGCTGGCAAGCCAGTTGTACGGCCCGGCGATGACTCCGATGCGGCGATGGCCCAGGCCGCTCAGATGTGCTGCGACGCTGCGGGCGCCGGCGAAGTGGGCCGCTGATACGGCCGCGATGTCTCGGGGCAGAGGCGTTCGCGGGTCCACCACGACGAACGGAAATCCGCAGGCGCTCAGCACGGCCAGCTGCTCGCTGGGCTCGGGCGGCAGCACGAGAAGGGCGCCGCTGATTCCGGGTCGTTCAGCGAGAGTGGGCAGCACGGCCGTGTCCTGCGCTGCCTCTCCGGCATTGAGGACCAGTTGCAGATCGTGCAACTCCAGCGTCTCGGCGATCGAGGACACGATCAGGCCGAAGTAGTCGGTGAGCAGATACGGGCAGCGCAGAAAGACCGCTCCGTCGGATTTGGCCGCTGGGGCGGCGCGCGGTTCGGGCGCACGACCACCGAGCCGCTCCACGGCCCCCTGCACCAGAGCGCGAGTATCCGGTGCCACGTGGCCCCGGTGGTTGAGAACCCGGGACACAGTGGCGATCGAAACGCCCGTCTCGGCGGCGACATCGCGGACGGTCGCCCGCCCGCCGGTTTGTCGGCTCATGTCGTTACCGCCGCGGTTTTCACTGGGGAAACCCTAGCGGACAACGCATTTTTTTGACCTCACCGTTCCCATTGACAGCCATATGTGTGAGTGGTTTCCTTCTCGTGTCAGAAACGTTCGAGATTGTTTCAGAATGTTACAGGAGATGGGAAGGAAAATCGTGTCAAAAGTAAGAAGCATCGTCGCTTCACTCAGTACAGTGGCGCTCATCGCCGGGGGGTCGGCCACGGTCGGCGCCACTGCGGCCCACGCCGCAACGGGCGCGGCCGTGTCGGTATGGGAGACCACTGCGGATCACTCCCAGCTGCTGGCGCCGCAAGGTGGCGCCGCGTTCGCCGCAGGCAATGGCTCCGCAGGCCAGACGATCACGGTCAATCCGGGTACGAGCTACCAGTCGATGGCGGGCTTCGGTGCCTCGTTCACCGACTCGTCGGCCTGGCTGGTCGCCAATTCGCCGCAGCGAAACTCGATCATGACCAAGCTGTTCGATCCCAACCAGGGCATCGGGCTGGACTTCCTGCGTCAGCCGGTCGGGGCGTCGGACTTCGCCCGCTCGGTGTACAGCTATGACGACGGTGGGAACGACCCCTCGCTGTCGAACTTCTCGATCGGCCATGACAACGCCTACGTCCTGCCGATCCTGCAGCAGGCCCGGCAGATCAATCCGGCCACGACCATCCTCGCGACGCCATGGAGCCCGCCGGGCTGGATGAAGAACAGCGGCAACATGATCGGCGGCTCGCTGAACGCGTCCAACTACCAGGTGTACGCGAACTACCTCGTCAAGTTCCTGCAGGCCTACCGCGACGCGGGCGTGCCGGTGTCGCTGCTGACCCCGCAGAACGAACCTGAATACTCGCCGTCGAGCTACCCGGGTTCAACCATGTCCTCGGGCGACGAGGCCAACTTCATCGCCAACAATCTCGGCCCGGCGATCCGCAATGCGGGCCTGAACACGCAGATCATCGCCTACGACCACAACTGGGACGACCCGGGCTATCCCTCGGCCATTCTGGGCAACTCGAACGCCGCGCAGTACACCGCCGGTGTCGCATGGCACTGCTACGGCGGTGACCCGAGCGCTCAGTCGCAGGTGCACAACCAGTTCCCGAACAAGGACACCTACTTCACCGAGTGCTCCGGCATCCA
>JBPCPG010000222.1:0-10353 GCA_050999445.1 Nakamurella sp.
GACGGCAGCATCGGCGTGGGCCACCTTCGACGATCTTGCCCCTCGATGTCTGGCAGCAACGTCTGTTGCCGATGCCCGGCCACCACGAGCGGCGCGGCCAGGATGAGCTCACGAGCCTGCTCGCTCAGGCCTGCCCAACCGTCGGCGCCGATACCGACCACGGTGACCCGCGGACCGGGGCCATCGACAGGTTGGGCACTGGTGCAATTCATGTTCTTGCGACCCTAGTCCACGCGCAACGAGGGCCGAGTTCAATCGCCGCTTCGTCGAAGTGGCGCACGAAGCGGACCACGGTGCGCCTGGTTGTCCGTATCCGGGCGCAGCGGTCGGTTCGGCAAGCGCCCCTTCGGCCAGCGTGCCGTTCGGGACGGAGCGCCATGGGCAGGAGCGCCTCGTCGGGCCAGACTGTGCGATCATCGGCGCGACGAGTTGCAGAGGAATCCGGTGGGTCGCGTCAGGTGTTGGCGTGAGAAATCCGGAGCGGTCCCGCCACTGTGAACCTGTACTTCCGGGAGGCCGAGCCGGTAGTGCAGAAAGCCAGGAAGTCTGTGCCTGTCCTGCCCCTGCTCCGCGGGCGGCAGAGCGATCAGCGCGGGCGTGGACACCCGCACGAGGCGAGAGGCGGCCGCAGTCGGCCATGCGTTCTTATCCCTTCACCGCCGTTGTCGGTTCCGACGACATGGCGTTGGCCCTGGCGCTGTGCGCCGTGTCCCCGGCGATCGGCGGCGTGCTGGTCCGCGGTGAGAAGGGAACGGCCAAATCGACGATGGTGCGAGCGCTGGCGACCTTGCTGCCGGCTGTCGATGTCGTCGACGGCTGTCGATTCTCGTGCGATCCGGCCGATCCTGACCCTGGCTGTCCCGATTCCGATCGGCACGCAGTCCCGGGCGCTACGCACAGACGGCCGGCCCGGCTCGTCGAGCTGCCGGTTGGTGCCACGGAGGACCGAGTGATCGGGTCGCTGCATCTGGAAAGGGCGCTCTCGGCCGGAGTCACCGAATACGAGCCGGGGTTGCTGGCGGCCGCCCACCGCGGGTTGCTCTACGTGGACGAGGTGAACCTGCTGCACGACCACCTGGTCGACCTGCTGCTCGACGCTGCGGCGATGGGACGCTCCACCGTCGAGCGCGATGGTGTGTCGGTGGCCCACGCCGCCCGTTTCGTACTGGTGGGCACGATGAACCCCGAGGAGGGAGAGCTGCGGCCGCAACTGCTGGACCGATTCGGGCTGACCGTGGAGATCCGCGCTCCACGAGATCCGGCTCTGCGCGCCGAGGTGATCCGGCGCCGGTTGGCGTTCGATGCAGATCCCGACGGGTTCGGAGCTGGGTATACGACGGACGAGGATGAGATCTCGGCCCGGATCCGACAGGCCCGGACAGCTTTGACGTCTGTCTCGTTGTCCGATGCGGCCCTGGTCAAGATCGCCGAGGTCTGCGCGGCGTTCGAGGTGGACGGCATGCGGGCCGACATCGTCACGGCCAGGGCGGCGGTCGCGCATGCGGCTTGGCACGGACGAGCGACCGTGACCAGAGCCGATATCCGCGCAGCTGCGCGGCTCGCGCTGCCACATCGGCGCCGCCGCAACCCGTTCGACGCTCCGGGGCTGGACGAGGCGCTGCTGGACGCCATTCTCGGTGACCAGGAACCGGACCCCGACGAGCCGAAGCCCGGTGAGCCCGAGCCCGGTGAGTCAAGCTCCAACGAGTCCGGTCCCGACGAATCGGGAGACGCGGCAACTGATCTCGACCAGAACGCGCCGCGGCCCGGCGCGGAGGGCCAGGACGAGAACCTCCCGCAGAACCAGGACGATCACGCACCGGCTGACTCGGGAGAGTCCGATCCGGCCGGACGCCGCCCGGACGCCGGGCGATCGAAGGCAGCGGACCCGGACGGCGTCCCCGATGTGGCACCCGCCCTGCCTGCCGGCAACGAAGGCGGCCCCGGTCGCACCTTCATCCCGGGAGATGCCTTTCGCACCAGACTGTTCACCGTCGCCGGCACCGGCGTCGGCGAGGCGGGCCGCAGATCTCGCGCCATCACATCGCTCGGCCGCACCGTCGGTTCGTCGCCGCTCGTCGGCCGCGCGAGCGGCACTGTGCATCTGACCGCGACGGTTCGAGCGGCTGCGCCACACCAGTTGTCACGGGGTCGCTCCGGAGCGCGCTTGGTGCTCCGTCCCGACGATCTGCGCGTTGCAGTCAAGGAGGGCCGGGAGTCGAACCTGGTGTTGTTCTGTGTCGACGCCTCCGGGTCGATGGCAGCCAGGAAGCGGATGGAGCAGGTGAAGGCAGCGGTGTTGTCACTGCTGCTGGACGCCTACCAGCGGCGGGACAAGGTCGGGCTGGTGACCTTCCGTGGCTCGGCCGCCGCGCTCGCCCTGCCGCCGACATCGTCGGTGGAAGTCGCTGCAAAGAGGTTGGCGGACCTTCCGGCGGGCGGCCGGACGCCGCTGGCCGAAGGACTGCTGACCGCCCGGGAAACGCTCCGGCTGGAACGTATTCGGGATCCGCGTCGCCGACCGCTGCTGGTAGTGGTGACGGACGGGCGCGCCACCGCTGGGTCCGACGCGTTGCGTCGCTCCCGTCAGGCGGCTGAACTGCTTGCCGCAGAACGAATTTCGAGTCTGGTGCTGGATTGTGAGACCGGACGATTCCGAATGGGTCTGGCCGCAGTGCTGGCCCAGATGCTGGTCGCGCAATATGTTCCGCTCGAGGAGGTAGGGGCCCAATCGCTGCTCGGCGCGGTGCGGGAGACCGTGCACGGCACCGGGCGGAAGGATTTGGCCAGGAGTTCTGACATCACCACGAAGGTTCCGACCGCGAAGGGCTCCACCGGGAGCGGAAGGGCCGCCTGATGCCACAAGCACAACCGGAATCCGTTCCGCAGGACGGGTTGACGACGCGTCAGCGGCGAAACCGAGCCCTGCTCATGGTTCACACCGGAGACGGCAAGGGAAAGTCAACGGCCGCATTTGGTCTCGCACTGCGCGGCTGGAACCAGGGCTGGTCGGTCGGCGTATTCCAATTCGTGAAATCGGCCAAATGGCGCATCGGCGAGCAGACCGCGCTGGAGACCCTGGCGAAGGTGCATGCGGAGCAAGGTGTGGGCGGGCCGATCGAGTGGCACAAGATGGGTTCCGGTTGGTCCTGGAGTCGTCGCACCGGCACCGAGGCGGACCACGCTGCCGAGGCCGCCGAAGGCTGGGCGGAGATCAAGCGTCGGCTGACGAAACAGACGCACGGCCTCTACGTCCTCGACGAGTTCACCTATCCGATCAATTGGGGCTGGGTCGACATCGATGATGTGGTAGATACTCTGATCAGCCGAACCGGACATCAACATGTGGTGATCACCGGCCGTCGCGTCGATCCGAAACTCATCGAGGTCGCCGATCTGGTGACCGAGATGACGAAGATCAAGCACCCCATGGATGTCGGTCAGAAGGGCCAGCGGGGGATCGAATGGTGACCGCGCTGCCGCGGCTGGTCATCGCAGCACCGGCCTCTGGGCACGGGAAGACCACCGTCGCCACGGGGTTGATGGCTGCGCTGCGCAGGGCCGGGCATGTCGTCTCCGGACACAAGATCGGGCCGGACTACATCGATCCGGGCTATCACGCGCTCGCGACCGGCAGACCGGGCCGCAACCTCGATCCGCATCTGGTCGGCGAGCACCGACTGGTGCCACTGCTCCTGCACGGCGCGGCGACGCCGGTGCCGGCGGACCTGGCGATCATCGAGGGAGTGATGGGACTCTACGACGGCGCCATCGGGCGCGAAGGGTTCGCCTCGACTGCGCACGTGGCCGGTATCGTTGCGGCGCCAGTGGTTCTCGTGGTCGACATCTCCGCGGCCTCCAGGACGGTGGCGGCGCTCGTACACGGGTTGGCGTCCTTCGACACCTCGGTCCGCATCGCAGGCGTCATCCTGAACAAGGCGGGCTCGGCGCGGCACTCCGGAGAGGTTCGCGATGCGCTCGAGGCCACCGGGCTTCCGGTGCTGGGGGTGCTCGATCGGAATGACGGCATCGCGGCGCCCTCCAGACATCTCGGACTGATACCGGCGCAGGAGCGTGACGATGCCCGGGCGGCGCTGGACATCCTGGCCGGGCAGATCGCCGGCCGGGTGGACCTCGATCAGATCCTGCGAATCGCGCGAAGTGCCCGCGATCTCGAAGGATCCGCCTGGGACCCGGCGGCGGAAGTGCGGGAATGGTTGTTGCCACCGCTGCGGTCTCGGCCGCCGGTGGTAGCGGTCGCGGGCGGCCGGGCTTTCACCTTCCGGTACACCGAAACCGATGAGTTGCTGCGCGCCGCCGGTCTCGACCCGGTGGTCTTCGACCCGGTGGTCGATACCTCGTTGCCGGACGGAACGGCCGGAATCTATCTGGGCGGGGGCTTTCCCGAGGTGCACGCGGTCGGGCTCTCGGCCAATGAAGCGATGCGCAATGCGTTACGGGCAGCCGTCCAGGCCGGTGTTCCGACAGTCGCCGAATGCGCCGGGCTGCTGTACCTGTGCGCCGCCGTCGACGGTGCTCCGATGGTCTCCGCGCTGCCGGCGACCGCCAGCATGACCTCGAAACTCACCCTTTCCTATCGCTCTGCGATCATGCCGACGGATTCGGTGCTGGCGCCCGCGGGATTTCGGGTCACCGGACACGAATTCCACCGCACCGTCGTCGATCCGGCACGAGGTGAGCTTCCGGCGTGGTTGGTGGACGGGGTACCGGTCGGCTTTCAGATGGATCCGGCCGAAACCGGTCTGCCGACCGTTCATGCTTCGTATCTGCACACTCACTGGGCAGGATATCCGCTGTTGGCGGCCAACTTCGCCCGTGCCGTACACGCGGCGCAGCCGATTGCGACCATCCCTGAGGCGTTTCGGTCCGCGGTGCCAGCGAAATCTGCTGTCGCAGTCGGAAGTACCGTTCCGGTCGTCGAGGCGGGCGAGGACGCCCTGGAGTATCACGGAGATGCCGAAATCGAGGAGGGCATGGTGGATCTCGCCGTCAACGTCCGACTGACCGCTCCGCCGGCCTGGCTGACGGCGCGACTGACCCAGACGCTCACCGACCTTGCCCGGTACCCGCGACCGGACGCGGCCATCGCCGCGATCGCCGCCCGTCATCAGCGTCCTGCATCTGCAGTACTGCCGACTTCGGGTGCCGCCGAGGCGTTCACCCTGCTGGCCCGAGCTCTGGCGGACAAGCAGTTTCCGGTAGTCGTGCATCCACAGTTCACCGAGCCGGAGGTCGCGCTGCGAGCAGCGGGCCATCGGGTGCGCCGGGTGATCCTCCCGGCGGCAACTGGTTTCGCGCTCGATGTCACGCAGATTCCGGCGGACGCCGATCTGGTCGTCATCGGCAATCCGACGAATCCAACCGGCGTCCTGCACAGCAGCGCCGCGATCCGAGGATTGTTGCGGCCAGGCCGCGTCGTGGTCGTCGACGAGGCCTTCATGGATGCGGTGCCGGGCGAACCGGAGTCGTTGGCCGACTCCCACCTGCCCGGTCTGGTGGTGTTGCGGTCGTTGACCAAGACCTGGGGCCTCGCGGGTCTGCGGGTCGGTTACGCGCTCGGCGACGAGGGTGTGCTGGAAGCGATGCGCGTACAACAGCCGCCGTGGTCGGTCTCGACCCCCGCGCTGGCGGCGATCGTGGCGTGCCTGGAGCCGGCGGCTGTGGCCGAGGCGGGCGCCGGCGCCGAAGTTCTTGTTGCGCATCGAATGGTGTTGGTGGACGGGCTCGCGGATCTCGGGCTCGTGGTGAGCGGTGCACCCAGTACGCCGTTCGTCCTTCTCGACACGAGTTCGATGGCGGGCGTCGGGTCGGTGCGGGTCGCACTGAGAAACGCCGGGTTCGCGGTGCGCCGCGGAGACACCTTCCCGGGTCTGGGTCCCGGATGGATCCGTATTGCCGTGCGAGAACCGGCGGTCACGCGCCGACTGCTCGAGACCTTGACCACGTTGCTCCCGATCCATGGCAGTCGGACGTTCCGCAGTGCGGCACAATTCCCGGCTGTGCACGAGGTGAGTAGATGAGCGGCCCGACGGACAGCCTGCGGGTCGACCTGCCGGTGGCCGGCCGCCGCGTCGTGGTGGTCGGCAGCGGCGTGGCGGCGCTCGGCCGGATCGCCGCCTTGCGAGCGGCCGGCGCCGAGGTGATCGTGTTCGACCAAGCGCCGGTCGCAGCGGTTCCTTCGGTAGCCGATCTCGCCTTCCGCGACCTGATCCGATTGCACGAGCGGCCGGTGACCGACACCGACCTGGCGGCAGCCTGGCTCGTTTTCGCCGCGACCGGCGATGCCGATGCGGATGCCCTGATCACTGATCGAGCGGCGCAGATGGGGCGGATCTCGGTGACCGGTACGGGCCTGCGTGCCACGGAACCTGATGGTGGCCGCAAGTCACCGGGCGGCCGGGTCGTACTCGTCGGTGGCGGACCGGGAGATCCGGGGCTACTGACCCTGGCCGGCCTTGCGGCAGTGCAGGAAGCCGACGTGGTGATCGTCGACCGGCTGGCACCGCTGGCTGTTCTGCAGCACGTCAAACCGGGCACCGAGATCATCGATGTGGCGAAGATTCCGCGCGGAGATTTCACGCCGCAGGAGGAGATCAACCGACTCCTGATCGCGCACGCCAAGGCCGGCAAGTATGTCGTCCGGCTCAAGGGCGGCGACAATTTCGTGTTCGGTCGTGGCGGTGAGGAATGGCAGGCCTGTGCCGTAGCCGGGGTGGAAGTTGCGTTGGTGCCGGGGGTCTCGTCAGCATTGGCAGCTCCGGCGTTGGGCGGCATTCCGGTCACCCACCGCAGTCTCAATCAGGGCTTCACCGTGGTCACCGGCCATGTTCCGCCCGGAGATCCGCGTTCCACGCTGGACTGGGCCGCATTGGCGCATACCGGCACCGCCCTGATCGTGCTGATGGGGGTGGCGAATCTCGGGGCCATTTCGGACGCCCTGATCTCCGCCGGAATGGATCCGGCAACACCCGCGGCCACCATCGCCGACGCCGGTCATCCGGGGCAGCGAGCCGTTCGGGCCGCACTTGCCGACATCGCAGGGGTGACGAGAACGGCCGGTCTGGTCGCGCCCGCGGTGACGGTGATCGGCTCGGTCGCCGCGTTCGATCCGCTGGCTACGGACTGAGAACGATGCTGAACTCTCCGACGCTGCATCTTGTCCGCCATGGTCAGTCGGCATGGAACGAAGCGGGCTTGTTGCAGGGCCAGACGGACCATCCCGAGCTGACCGAGTTGGGTCGAGCGCAGGCCGGGCTGGCTGCGGATGCATTGGCCGGCACCGGATCCGTCCGGCTGCTGACCTCGGACCTCCGACGCGCGAAGCAGACCGCGGAAATCATCGGCCGGACACTGGGCCTGACGCCCATTTCGACGTCCCTGCTGCGCGAGCAGTCGTTCGGTCTGCTGGAAGGATTGTCCACCCAGCGGGCCAGGGCGCGGTGGAAAGAGGCGACGCTCGGCGCCGTGGACGAATACGGCGACGCGCTTCCGTTCGTGGACGTCAGGCCGGCCGGTGGCGAGTCGATGCGTGATGTGCTGGCCAGAGTGGGAGCCGTGTTGGCCACCCCGTGGGTCGCCGAGTCGACCGGGAACGTCGTGATCGTCAGCCATGGGGACACACTCCGGATTCTGTTGGCGCACGTGCTCGGCGACGATTTCGAGAATCTGCAGTGGCGTGAGATAGCCAACGGCGAAGTGCATTCGGTATTGCGGACCGCAACAGGGGAGATGGTCCACACCCGTTCTCCGAACCGCACCTGACACCGGTTCGAGCCCGACATTGACCCAGAACGATCCGGACCACTAGCGTTCTGGATCGTCCAGCCTCTCGGGAAGCCGGTGGAAATCCGGCGCGGTCGCGCCACTGTCAGCCGTCTGCGACAACTTGTTGTCGCACAGGCGGTTCAGCCAGACACCGAGCGGGCCAAGCTCCATCCAACGGGGGCGCACGATCCCCCTGGAGGTTCTGCCATGTCTGTTCCTGTGCCATCAGCGCCGTCGGCGCCCTCGGCAGAGATTCGCTCGCAGGCTGCGGCCCGAGCAGAAGCACTCGCCAAACCCGTTGGCGCGCTGGGTGAGTTGGAGAATGTGGCCATCTGGCTCGCCGCCTGCCAGGGTGTCTGCCCGCCCACCGTGCCCGGCAACGTGCGGGCCGTCGTGTTCGCCGGCGATCACGGGGTGTCCGCGCACGGAGTGTCGGCCTACCCCCGGGAGGTGACGCCGGCCATGGTGCGGACCATCCTTGCGGGCGGTGCCGGAATCTCGGTACTGGCCAAGATCAACAACGTCCACCTGCGGGTGCTGGACATCGCGGTCGACGATGATCTGGCCGGGTTGCCGGTGGCCGTCAGCGCCTACAAGATCCGCCGGTCCAGCGGCGCCATCAACGACCAGGATGCGTGCACCGCGAACGAGATCGACCGTGCATTGGCGGCCGGGGCGAGCATCGCCGAGGAGGAGATCGCGGCCGGCGCCGACTTGCTGATCGTCGGCGATCTCGGCATCGGCAACACCACCCCCGCCGCGGCCCTCATCGCAGCCGTTCTGGGCCTTTCCGCCCGGAAGGTGACGGGCCGCGGTACCGGCGTCGACGACGCGGGACTGCGCCGGAAACAGGAGGTGATCGATGCCGCCGTGGCCAGAACAGCCGGTCGATCCGAACCGGCCGATCTGCTGGCGGCCCTGGGCAGCGCCGACTTCGCCGTCGCAGTCGGCTTTCTGGTGACGGCCGCTGCGGCCGGAGTGCCCGTGCTGCTCGATGGCCTCATCGCGGTCGCCGAGGCGCTGCTGGCCGAACGCCTGTCGCCCGGCTCCAAGGCCTGGTTCGCCGCCGGCCATCGGTCGCCGGAGCCCGCCCAATCGCTCGCTCTGGCCGATCTGGGCCTGACGCCGTTGCTCGACCTCGGTCTACGCCTCGGCGAGGGCACCGGGGCAGTCGCCGCGGTACCACTGGTTCGGGCCGCGGCTGCTCTGTTGGGCGAAATGGCTCTGCTGGCGGATCTGCAGCCTTGACACCGCGGCGCCGCGCCTTGGCCGACGGACTGCGTCTCGCGGTCGGCACCCTGACGGCTTTTCCGGTCGGCGCGCCCACCGTCGCCGATCGGTCGGCCGCTCGCATCGCCATGATCGCCGCGCCCGTCGCCGTGCTCCCGGTCGCGGTGGCGGCCGGCCTCGTCGGTTCGATCGCCACCCTCGCGCTCTTGCCGCCTCTGGTGGTCGCTGTGCTCGTGGTCGGCTGTTTTGCGCTGGGTAGCCGGGCGCTGCACCTGGACGGGCTGGCCGATACCGCCGACGGACTGACCGCGTCGTACGACAAGGCGAGGGCATTGGAGATCATGCGACGCGGCAACGTCGGTCCGGCCGGGGTCGCGACCCTGGTCCTGACGGTGGCGTTGCAAACCGGTGCGTTGGCGGCGGTGGTGGCCCGGCCGTGGGGAGTGTTGACCGGGGTGGTGTTGCTGGATCTGGCGCGATGCTCGCTGCTCATCACCTGCGCGGCAGGCATCCCGGCTGCGCGTCCCGGCGGGCTGGGCGCCCTGGTGGCCGGGGTGGTGCCCAGGGGTGCCGGGTGGATCGGCGCTGTGCTCGCGATCGGCGTCGCCTGCGGCGCGATGGCCCTGTCGCAGCGTCCGTGGTGGCAGGGGGCTGCCGCCGTGCTGTTGGCCGCGATCGTGGTCGGTGGCTTGGTAGTGCGATGCTGCAGGCGATTCGGCGGCGTCACGGGCGACGTTCTGGGTGCCGGTATCGAGGTGGCCGCGGCCGCGCTGCTGGTGGCCGCGGCCGCTGGTTAGAGTCGCAGAACCCGGCCCGCGACGACGAGCAGCACGTCGTCGCTGGCAGCTGCGACCCGTTGATTCACCGTGCCCAGCAGGTCGCGGAACACTCGGCCGGACCGGTGTTCGGGCACTACTCCCATACCCACCTCGTTCGTCACCGCCACCAGCGGCCCCGGCGCCGAAGCCCAGGCGTCGACGAGATCGCCCACCCGGCCGTCGAACTCGGTGCGCCACTTCACATCGGGGCGATCCCAGCCGTCCAGTTCGTCGATCACGGCCGTGATCCAGGTGCCGAGGCAGTCCAGCAGCACGGCGCCGCTCGCGTTGCGGATGCCGGCAGCCGCGTCGGTGGTTTCCACCGTGACCCAGTGGGCCGGTCGACGGCGCCGGTGAGCGTCCACCCGCTCCGCCCAGTCCGGGTCGGCGGTGCGGTCCGGAATCGGCCCCGGAGCGAGGTAGGTCACCGAAACCCGTTCCGCCAAAAGGGATTCGGCCTTCGTGGACTTGCCGGAACGGACTCCGCCGGTGATCATGGTGCTGCGGATCAGCATCGGGC
>JBPCPG010000127.1:0-6122 GCA_050999445.1 Nakamurella sp.
AGGTGATCTGCGGGTACGGTGGGCCACGGCTCCGGGACGATCTCCCGGTCATACGTCCGCCCAGCGGTACTGCCGCCGGCGGCCTGGAGAAAGGAAAAGGCTGATGGCCGACACCGAGACCTACAACGGCTACTGCGTGAAGTGCAAGGAAAAGCGTGACTTCGACGGGGAGGTCCACGAGACCAACGGGCGCCGGATGGCCAAGGGCATCTGTCCGGTTTGCGGCACCAAGATGAACCGGATCCTCGGCAAGGCCTGATTCGCCCGGGCGGGCGCGCCGAACTCCTCGTGGCGGCGGCGGCCGGCTGCGCCCGCCGATCCGGCCATCCCCCACTGCACGACCCGGTGTGGACAGGATCCGTGATCTGCCGTCCGGTCTGTCACTGTTGAGCCGACGGGGAGCGTCCGGGAACGGGCCAGGGTTCTCCGTCCGGCCGGCGTGCCGCCGTGGTCGCCGCCCGAGCGACTGGGGGTTGCGCGTGACCACGGAACTGGCTGCACCGATCGACTTGGCCGAGATGTACGTGCTGGTCGGCGGTGTGCCGGTCGTCGCACTGGGCGAAGCCGGCGTGCAGATCGGCGGCGAGCCGCCGAACTGGCTCCTGCTGCGGCGTGCGCCGAGCAATGCGGTCAGCATCTTGAGACATCTGGACGGCACCATCGCCGCCGGCGCTGTTCTGCGTGCGCATGACGCCGATCCCGCGGTGTGGCATGGCCTGCTGACCCGGCTCCGAGACGCACGACTGCTGGTCTGTGCCGGCGACTGGTCGTTTCCGGGCATGTCACCGGGGCCGTTTCTCGAGCCCGAGCGCGACAGCCTGGTGCACCGGCACGGCGTCTCGGTGGCGAAGCGGGCCCTCCAAGCACGGCACGACGCCGTGGTAGTGGTCCGCGGCAGCGGACGGATCGCCACGGCGGTGGCAGCCTGCCTTGCGACCTCCGGTGTCGGCCATGTTCATCAGCAGCCGGATCGGGCACTGCGCCTGGCCGACCTACCGGAGCCGCCACCGACGCGGACGGCGGCCAGGCCGGTGGTCCCGGAGGGTAGCGTCCCCGATTTCCCAGCGTCGGTCGGGCTCGAACGGATGTCACCATCCCGCGCCGACGGGGCAGCACTGGCCGCGAACGTGCGTCGGGTGGCTCCGGGCGTCAAGGTGCATCAGCCGGCGCCACACCACCGAATCGATCTGATGGTGCTGGCGGGCGACGGACCGCCGGCTCCTTCGCTGGCCGCTGAACTGAGCCAACAGCGCACCCCCCACCTAGCGGTACGAGCCGGGCTGACCAGCGCGGTGGTCGGCCCATTCGTGTTGCCCGGGCGTTCCAGCTGTCTGGTCTGCGCCCTGCGGCAACGAGCGGATCTCGACAGCGCAAGGCCGATGTTCGAGGAAGGGCTGCGGCAGGAGCTGGTTGTTCCACCCGCTGCGCTCGTCGGAGCAGCTTCGGCGCTCGCCACCTCCGAGGCACTGGACCACCTCGACGGCATCTGCATGCCGAGCACCCTGGACGGCACCGTCGAGTGGTCGTTGGGACAGCTCGCGCCCCGACGACGGTCGTGGGCGATGCATCCTGATTGCGGTTGCCACCGCTCGGCGCCGGACGGGCGCAACCGAGAATCTTCGAACCCGCGCTCGCCAATTCCGCGCCCATCGGCGCGGGTTCAGACACAATGAGGATGTGTCCGACATTCCTCGTGGTTCATTCAACCGGACGGCGCGCCTGGCGAGCCTTCCGATTTCGGCTGCGGGGCGGGTGACGCTCGGCTGGGGACAGCGCCTCATCGGTCGCGATCGCGGCGACGTGTCCGCCGAGATGCAACGCCGAACCGCTGAGCAGGTTTTCGAGGTACTGGGGACGCTCAAGGGCGGCGCGATGAAGTTGGGCCAGGCGCTCAGCGTGTACGAAGCCGGCATTCCGGACGAATACGCAGAGCCCTACCGCGAGGCACTGGCCAAGCTGCAGAACGCCGCGCCACCGATGCCGGCGGCCACCGTGAACCGACTCATGGCCGAACAGCTCGGCACCGGCTGGCGCGCCCGCTTTCTAGCCTTCGACTCGAACGCCGTCGCCGCGGCCAGCATCGGACAGGTGCATCGAGCCACCTGGAAGGACGGCCGGGAGGTTGCGGTCAAGCTGCAGTACCCCGGGGCAGGTCCCGCTCTGAAAGCAGACCTGGATCAGCTATCCCGCCTGGGGCCGCTCCTCGGGATGCTGATTCCGGGAATGCAGATGCGGCCGCTGCTGGCGGAGATCCGGGAACGGGTCATGGAGGAGTTGGACTACGCCGCAGAGGCCGCCAACCAGCGGGCCTTTGCGAAGGCCTTCGACGCTGATCCGGAATTCCTGGTCCCCAAGGTGTTGGCCAGTGCGCCGAAGGTGATCGTGTCGGAGTGGCTGGAGGGCACCGGCCTGAGCAAGATCATCGCAGCCGGCACCACGGAGCAGCGCGACCTTGCCGGTCGACTGCTGACGGAGCTGCACTTCTCTGCGCCGGAACGCGTCGGCCTGCTGCACGCCGATCCACATCCGGGCAATTATCTAATGACTGACGACGGACGATTGGGCGTCATCGATTTCGGCTCGATCGCGCGGCTGCCCAATGGCTCCCCCGCAATCGTGGGGCGACTGTCCCGGCTGGCTCTGGACGGCCGGGCCGACCAGGTTCTGGTCGGACTGCGAGCAGAGGGCTTCATTCCGGAAGGGTTCTCCCCCGATCCGGAGGCACTGCTGAACTACCTGACTCCATTCGCGGAACCGTTGCGTCACGAGACGTTTCACTTCAACAGGAAGTGGATGCAGGCGCAGGCCGCAAGGATGTCAAGCCTGTCCGGGGAAGAATCGAAGCTGGCCCGGAATCTGAACCTACCGCCGTCGTATCTGATGATCCATCGCGTCACTTTCGGCTCGATCGGCGTGTTGTGCCAACTGGGCGCAACCGCGCCGTTCCGCGCCATCGTGCTTCGCTGGCAGCCCGGATTCGCCGATCCCGACGGGTCCGGACCGGAGCTGTTCGATTAGCCGCCGCAGTCGCCTGCCGCTCGAGCCGTCGAAATACTGCGCAGTCCGTCGGCCGTCGCGCATCCGCCGCAGCTGTCACCACCACTGTCGGTTGTCACCACTGTCGGTTGTCACCACAACTGTCCGTTCGCACCACAACTGTCCGTTGTCACCACCACTGTCGATCCAGTTTCGCCTCGACCGAACGCAGATTCTCGCGGGCGCAGTGCGGGCAGTACCAGCTGTCACCCCGAGACCGGTCCTTGCCGAACATCCATAAAGTCGTCGGCCCGCTCGCCGCTATGCCACAAAGAACACAGACCACGACGACAGGCTCATCGACAGCCGACGAGGCATCCCCTGCCGCGCCTACGCTTTCGGAACTCGCACGCTCGGATCTGGCCATTCCCGGACGTTACCCCGCAGGTGCAGGGGACGCACCGGCACCGCAGTCGAGCCGGATGCGGATCGCACCGCCGAGCGAGGCAGGATACGAATCAGGCAGGCAGAGCACGGCCGCACACGGCCGTGCTCTGCGCTCGTTCAGTTCGTACTGGCGGGAACGATGTGCGCTTCCTTCCGTCGACGCGATCGACTCGCCGCCCGGCGCTGTTCGGCGTCCCGCAGCGTGCGCCGCATTCGGTCACGCGTCAATTCCTCGATCATGAGATTCATTCTGAGCACCTTAGGAAATGGTCCGACCGTCTCCGGGCGGACAGATTTGTTTGCGGACAACGGGTTTGCTTGAAAACGATCATCCAATCGGTCAGGCTGCGACCTTGCGAGGCCGCCCCCTGGGTCGTTTGCGGGCGATGACGACTCCTTGATCGAAGATCTCCCCACCCCACACTCCCCAGGGCTCGGCGCGAGTCAGAGCGGCAGCAAGGCAGGCTGCCCGCGCTGGGCAGTCCGCACACAGGGCCTTGGCCTTCTCCAGTTCGTCGGGGCGCTCGGCGAAAAACAAGTCGGGATCTCCCTTGTGGCACGGAAGATCGTTCCCCAGAGTCGGATCGACGAACGAATCCGGCTCGAATTCGGAAAGCAGGCTGATCAAGGTTCTCTCACCTCCGGTCGAGAAAGTTGTTCCGGTGCCTTTGCAGCGATCTGGTTGTTGGCGATCGCCGGCGTGTTCCCTTGTCGTGCTGGGCAGCAATGACCCTCTTCGTTCTGCGGCCCCTGCGGAGCAGTGTTGGTCTGTTCTATCCATCGCCCTGGGAAGCAGCATGAGGTCCTCTTTGTTCCGTTGCCCCTGCGGAGCAGCGATGATGTTCGAGGCCGGACGGCCCCGCACAGGTCTTGTCGGCGGGCGGCGGGTGTCCGGGAAACACGACGGCCGCGGTATCCATCCCTGAATGGGAAGGATCCGCGGCCGGAGGTGAGCGTTGTGCTGGGTTCTACCTCAGCTGCTCGTCCCCGGCCGGACCCGGAAAGCCCTTGGGCGTTGCCAGTCCGTGCGCCAGTGGGCGGACTCGGGACATGGCGATGCCGTCGACTCCGTGAACCGCGACACCGGCTGCGCCGAACTGGTTCGTCAGATTGATCTTCACGGTCCGGCACCTCCTCATATCGCGGCCTCGTCCTGGCGGGGAGGCGGGTGTTCCTGGGAACGAGATCGACCATATGCGCCCGTACACCAGGCGCGCAACCGATTAAACAAAGATCTTCGAAGAATTCTTCTCGGCGCCGATCGAGGCACGAATTCGGTCTCCGGGGACCTTGTGCGACTAGCGCGTGGCGGCGACGATCTCGATGACATCGGCGCCGTAGGAATCGAGCTTCGTCCGGCCGATGCCTGGAATCGCAAGCAGCGCAGCATCATCGGTGGGTCGGCGCTCGGCGATCGCCAGCAGCGTGGCGTCGGAGAACACGACGTAGGCAGGCACCGAAGCATGGCTGGACGCTTCTTTGCGCCAACTGCGCAATGCATCCACAAGCTCAGGGTCCGCCGTCGACGGACAGTTCTGACACCGGCCGATCTTCAGTTCGGCCGGTGTACTGAGCGGGCCGCCACACAGCCGACAGCGCCCGGCGGCCCGACCCCGGCCGACCGGGATCTGCTCCGGCGCCAGACCTGTCAAGAATCGGCTGCGCTTGCGCCCGCGTCGTCCGCCCTCGGTTCGCGACAAGGCCCAGGAGATCGCCAGACGGGTTCTCGCTCTCGTCACACCGACATAGAACAGCCGCCGTTCCTCCTCGATCTCGTCGGGAGTTTCGGCGTGTTGGATGGGCAGTGTTCCGTCGATGAGACCGACGAGGAACACCGCATCCCATTCCAGTCCCTTCGCCGCATGCAGGGAGGCCAGCGTGACCCCTTCGACGGTGGGCGCATGTTGCGCTTCTGACCGTTGCTCCAACTCGGCGACAAAAGAACCGAGCGTCGCGTCGGGCTGTGCATCCACCAGTTCTTCGGCCACTCCGACGAGCGCGAGCAGCGAGTCCCAGCGATCTCGCAACGCTCCGGCCGGTGGTGGCTCATCGGTCAATCCGACGTGTTGGAGCAATTGCCGCACCGCCGGCACCAGCGGGAGGTCGACGTCCGCCGCGGCGCCCTGGCGCAGTGCGATGACCGCCTGCCGTACCTCGGGCCGGGCGAAGAATCGCTCCCCGCCGCGGATCACATAAGGAACCGCGGCGTCGGTCAGCGCCTTTTCATAGGACTCCGACTGCGCGTTGATCCGGTAGAGGATGGCGATCCCCGAAGCCGGCATTCCACCGCTGATCAGGGTTGCTGCCTTCTGTGCGACCGCCCTGGCCTCCGCCGGCTCATCGGGATGTTCGTCGAAGCTTGCCTCCGGGCCGTCCGGAAGCACGGCCACCAACTTGAGCCGCAAACGGGCCGATTTGCCCTGCGCCCCGGCGATGATCCGGTTGGCGAGGGTGACCACCTGGGGTGTCGATCGATAGTCGCGCACGAGTCGCACCACCGTCGCGTGCGGATACCGGCGATCGAAGTCGAGCAGATTGGCAGGTGAAGCGCCGGCGAACGAATAGATGGTCTGGTTGGCGTCGCCGACCACGGTCAATTGGTCGCGGCCGCCCAGCCAGGCATCCAGCACCTTCTGCTGGAGCGGTGTGACGTCCTGGTACTCGTCCACGACGAAACAGCGGTACCGCGAACGGAACTC
>JBPCPG010000280.1:0-2687 GCA_050999445.1 Nakamurella sp.
TGTTATGCACTGTCGAGAAGTCGTTGAGCGAGGCGTTCTTCGAACTCCTCGACCGGCCATGGTGGGGACGCAGGTATTCGCGGTGGACTGCTGAGGTAGGTGTGGCCGGTCGGCGTGTTGGTATGGACTGTTCCGTCGCGGTTGGCCCAGCTTCGCCAGCCGGAAGCTTGCTTGTGCAAGTTGCACGCTTGGCAGAGTCCCTGCCCGTTCCCTATGTGGGTCGGACCGCCACTGGCGAAGGGGATCAGGTGGTCGATCTGCCGAATTGGTGCGTCGCACCACGGAGTGCGGCAGGTCTGGTCGCGCAGGATCAAAAATTTTTGCGCGGTGGCGGGGAATAGCCGTTGTCGGGAGTCCATCGCCATCAACTGGGTGCCGGTGGGGTCGGTGTACAGCCGCCGCACCCAGGTTTTGGTGGCTGCGTCGGCGTTCCCGATCACCAGGGCTCTGGCCAATGCTCCAGGAATTGGTCCGTGCCCGACCAGGTGCGCGGCTTCGTCGTCGCCGAACAGAGTGCGGTCCGTCATGATCAGATTCAGCTGGAGGCCGCCGGACCGCACACAACCGCAGCCCAACACACTGTCGACCTCGGGAGCTGCGAAGCCCGTCGGTTCTGCAAGGTCGGAGCTGATAAAGCTGAGGTCGCCGGTGCCATCGGCTCTCGGGTCACCGTTGGCCGGGTCGCCGTTGGCCGGGTCGGCGTTGTCTCGATTGGCGTCGGCCCGATTGGCGTCGGCCCGATTGGCGTCGGCCCGATTGGCGTCGGCCCGATTGGGGGCGTCGTCAAATGAATCGCTTTGCGGGCGTCTGTTGGAACCGGTGACGTCGTCGCCGTGCTGGGGTGCGCCGTTCTGGGGAGCACTGTGCGGGGGCGCGCCGTTCTGGGGAGCACTGTGCAGGGGTGCGCCGTAGCTATCACAGCCGGTCACCATCTGACCGGTAACCCGCGATACCAGTTCGTCAGCCATGATCTGGCCGCGGGCGCGACCATCGCCGGTGGCGATGGTGCTGTCGGCCGATTTACTCAGAGCCGCGTAAACAGCGACGCCGTACGCGACGGGCAGCAGCGCCGACAAGCGGGTCATGGTGTCCGGTGCTGGGCGCAGTGAGATGTGGCGATCTTTGACTGCGCCGCGGATCTTGCCCATGACGGCTTCCGGATCCAGGCGGTAAGCGATGGCTGCAGCGCGCGATTGAGCAGTGCGATCGCCGAGTCTGAGCAGGTCACCGCTGATGACAGTGTCGGCATGACGTCGGTCGGCTGGGGTGAGGCAGGCGAACTGCTCGAGGACGATGCGGGCTCGGCGCTCGGTGGTGTCGCCGCGCCGCAGCGCACTCAACGTTTCTGGCATCTCGTCGACGAGCGCGAAGGCGGTAGCCACGTGTCGTTGCCCGTGGAAGCGGGAGTCGTGACGGGTCAGGGCGACCTGGGCGGCGATGCTTCGTCGGGTGGTGTCCGCGCTCTGCTTCCGGGCGGCGCCAGCCGCGGTTTGGGAGACTGCGAAGGTGTGCGTAAGCCGCGCCTGCGCAGCAGCGCACGCTGCTTTCAGTTGCTCCAGCGCACCGATCTGGTCGATCAAAATGCTGTCCGGTTGGTGGGCTTGCAAGTTGTTGACCGCGTCGATCAGGTCAGCCACACTGCCACGGACCACGGCGGCAGGAGATGCCAATACCGAGTCGCTGCAAGTGGACATACGTTCGATTCTAGCTGATCTCCTCGAGGCCCGCAAGGCCCTCGAGCCGAGATGCGGCAATGTTGGATCCCTTCGCTGCTACCTACGGCCGCGTCACATCTCGCGGCACGACAGCGGCGACAACAGTTCGATTTCCGCGGAGCAATGATTGCGAATGGTGGCATTTGCGGGGCGATCCCGCAGACAGTGACCCAGATCGCCGGCCACCGGGTAGCCGCGCACCTCGGCCTCAGCGGGTCCAACTGCGCACCCGGCCTCGGCGTTGGATGGCATCAGCGCCGGACGAACTCGACGTCGTAGATCTCACGTCCGGCAGCCAGCCCGCGTCGTTCGAATCTGGTCGTTGGCCGGAAGTCGGGCCTCGGGGCCCACCCCGCGCCAGCGTTGCGCAATGCCTTTGTGCTGGTGCAGGCGGCCAGCATCTGCTCCGCATACGGCGCCCAGTCCGTGGCCAACCGAAAGGCGCCGCCCTTGCGGAGTCGGGAGGCCACGAGCGCGGTGAAGTCGGCGGTGACCAATCGGCGTTTGAGATGCTTGGTCTTGGGCCACGGATCCGGAAAGAACAACCAGACCTCGGCGAGGGATCCGGGTGCCATCAGATCGTTCAGAATCTGGGCACCGTCTCCACGCATGACCCGGACGTTGTCCGCTCCACTGCGCGCAAGATGATGAAAGGTTTGCGCCACACCGGGTTTGTAGACCTCGATGGCGAGTAGGTTCACATCCGGCCGGGCCAGGGCCATGGCTGCGGTGGATTCGCCCATTCCGGAGCCGATCTCGACCACCAGGGGAGCGGACCGTCCGAAGACGCGATCGGCATCAAAGGGATCCGCCGATCCGAAGACCTCGGGATCGAGGTACCAGTAATCGGCGTGGTCGTTCCAGGCCCGGCGTTGCACATCGTTCAACCGGCCACCGCGAGGATTGAAACTCACCACTCGGCGGAAGTGAGCGGGCAACCCATCGTTCGGGTTGGCGGTGCGTATCCGCGCG
>JBPCPG010000129.1:0-8762 GCA_050999445.1 Nakamurella sp.
GTTCTGGCCGCCGGCCTGGCTGGAACAGCGATTCTGCTGGCTGCTCCGGTGAGCGCGGCGCTGGCTCGCGCGCGGTGGCCGCGGCGCGCTCCGCGGGCGGCGCTCGTGTTGTGGCAAGCCGTTTGCCTGTCCGCCGGGCTCTGCCTGGTCGGGGCCGGAGTGGTGCTGGCATTCCAACCGCTGGGCGCCGACCTCCTCCGCGCGTCGCGCACCTGGTTCACCGATCTTTCGGCAGGCCACCCACTCGAGCGGATGTCCGGGCACGGAATTGTTGCCGGCACCACGTCGACGTTGATCGCCCTGATTCTGTTCGGCGTGCTGGTGAGAAGTGCCATCCTGACCGCGCGCCGCCGCCGTACCCACCGACTGGTGCTGGATCTGCTCACCGGAGATGCTCCGGCCGGCCCACCGGGCGAACCGTTGAGCTCCGAGCGGGTCGCCAGGGTTGCCACCGATAGGGGAGTCGAGGACCTGCTGGTCGATGTGCGGATACTGGACCATCCCGCCCCGGTCGCTTACACCCTGCCCGGCTGGCACTCCAGGATCGTGCTGTCCGCCGGCATGCTGCACCTGTTGGATCGCGCCGAGCTTATCGCAGTGGTCGACCACGAGCGGGCCCACATCCGCAGCCGGCACGACCTTCTGGTGCTGCCCTTCCAGGCCTGGGCAACCGCGGTCGGCTGGCTCCCCGGCGTCCGGGCAGCCGGACAGTCGGTGGCGGAGCTGACCGAGATGCTCGCCGATGATGGGGCAACCCGCCGCTCGTCCCCGGCCGTCCTGGCCAGGGCGTTGGCTACCGTGGCGCTGTCGGGGGTGGCCGAGTCCGGCCTGGTCGGATCCCAGACTCCTGCGGTGGCCGGTCGCGCGGTCTCGGCAAGAGTCGAGCGACTGTTGCGGCCGATCCCGCTGGCGACGTGGGCGCTGAGCTGCGTCTATGTGGCGGCGGTCCTGTTGCTCGCGCTGCCTGTCGTCCCCTTGGTGATTGGTTGGAGCTGATCAGGTTGCAGTAGTTTCGGCTGCCACCCTCGCTGCCTTGTCAGTCGGCCGTGATAGGACACCAGGGTGAGAAATTCTCAGCACCAGAGTGCCGGCATCGTTCCAGGCGCCACAGCTACCGAGCAGATCGGCGTCGCCGATGGGAACCGGTCGCCGACTCCCTTCTCGGATCTGGACGCCTTCGTCGCACTGCCGCGTATGTCGGGGTTGATCATGTCGCCCGACGGCTCGGAACTGGTCGTGTCCGTCAGCACTCCAGACCAGAGGGCGCACCGCTACCAGGGCGCTCTGTGGCGAGTCGATCCCAGGGGCGTGGAGCCGGCCGTTCGGCTCACCAGGGGCGGAACCGGCGAGTCGTCCGCGGCTTTCACCGATACCGGCGACGTGCTGTTCACCGCCAAACGGCCGGATCCGCAGGACGAGGATGCGTCGCCGGAAACCACGGCGTTGTGGCTGCTGCCCGCCGACGGTGGAGAGGCCAGGATCATCGCCTCGAGAGCGGGCGGTTTCACGGGGGTCCTGACCGCCGCGCAGGCTCCGGTCGTGGTGGCGACGGCGCTCGTGCTACCCGGCTCGGCGGACCTGGCGGCGGACGACACGGCACGTAAGAACCGGAAGGACGCCGGAGTTTCGGCAATCCTGCACGACGGCTACCCAGTGCGGTTCTGGGATCACGATCTGGGGCCGGACCAGCCACATCTGTTGACCGCAGAGTCGGACGTCGCGCCGGACGGCCGGCTGGCGCTGCGCGACCTCACGCCTGTTCCCGGGTCGGCGCTGATCGAGCAGCAGGCGGACCTGCGTCCGGACGGCCGCTTCGTGGTGACCGGCTGGCGACGGCCGGTCGGCGCCGGGGATTCCAGCAGTGAGATCGTGCTCATCGACCTGGCGTCCGGGCGCCGCCGAGTGCTCCGAACCGACCAGGACGCAGACCTGTCCGGCCCGGTGTTCTCGCCGGATGGCACCCGTGTCGCCTATTTCCGAGAGCGCCGATCGACGCCGCAGACCGCCCCCGCCGTCACAGTCGAGGTGATCGAGATCACCGACGGATCCGTGCATCGACCGCTCGATGGTTGGGATCGCTGGCCCAGTGGTCTGGCTTGGCTGGCCGATGGCACCGGTCTGGTGCTGACCGCCGACTCCGACGGCCGCGGCCCGGTCTTCGCGGTCGGGTTCGCAGGCGGTGAGGTCCGGCAACTCACGCACGACGACTCGACCTACACCGACCTGGTGGCGGCGCCAGACGGCTCTGCCCTGTACGCGATGCGAACCAGTTACCTGGCGCCGTCGCATCCGGTGGCTATTTCGCTCTCCGGTGACGATGCGGGAACGGTGACGCCGCTGCCGGCTCCGGCGATTGCGCCCGAGTTGCCCGGATCGCTGGTCGAGGTGCGGTCCGCCGCCACCGACGGGACCGGAATACGGGGCTGGCTCGCCCTGCCACACGGCGCGAACGCGGCGGATCCGGTGCCGTTGTTGTTGTGGATCCACGGCGGGCCGCTGGGATCCTGGAACGCGTGGTCCTGGCGTTGGGCTCCCTGGCTGATGGTGGCCGCGGGGTATGCGGTCCTGCTGCCCGATCCGGCTCTGTCCACCGGGTACGGACAGGAGTTCGTCCAACGCGGGTGGGGCAGGTGGGGCGACGCACCGTTCACCGATCTGATGTCGATCACCGACGAGGTGGCAGCGCGGCCGGACATCGACGATTCCCGCACGGCGGCGATGGGTGGATCCTTCGGCGGCTACATGGCGAACTGGGTGGCCGGTCACACGGACCGGTTCAAGGCCATCGTCACCCATGCCAGCCTGTGGGCGCTCGACGAATTCGGTGGTAGCACCGATGCGGGGTACTACTGGGACCGCGAGATGTCGTCGGAGATGACCGACGCGCACTCGCCGCACCGGTTCGTGTCGCAGATCAGCACCCCGATGCTGGTCGCGCACGGCGACAAGGACTATCGGGTGCCCATCGGTCAGGGCCTCCGGCTCTGGTACGACCTGTTGTCGAAATCAGCTCTCCCGGCTGATTCCGACGGCCGGTCGCCGCATCGCTTCCTCTACTTCCCGTCCGAGAATCATTGGGTGCTGACTCCCGGTCACGCCAAGCTCTGGTATCAGGTGGTGCTCGGGTTCCTCGCGGAGCACGTGCTGGGTGCGCCGCCCGCAGAGCTGCCCGCGCTGCTCGGCGGACCCACCGAACCGACGCTCGGCCAGGGGCCACCGCCCGAGCTCCCTGCCGAGAATGCGTGCACGAGTGCCTGACGACGTCGTCGAGTTCCACGAGGTCTGGCTGGAACTGTCGAGCGGCAGCAGGGTTGTCGTCGGACGTGATCTTCCCGATTCGGCGGCGGCCAGCGCCGTGGCGAACCGGTGGATCGCCATTGCCTGCGGAGAAGACAGATTGCACGAAACCACTCCGGGAAGCGGCGTCGTGGTGCGGGCGACTGCGATCGTGGCGATCAAGGCCCAACCGCAGCCGCAGACGAACTGGCTGCGGGGCCCGCGCGACGGCAGTTGGCTGTGAGTGGGGCGACCGACCGGGAACGAGACGCTGTTCAGGGTGGTCAGCTCGGGACCGTGTCCGGCAGCACGCCGGTCCTGGAACTCCTCGGAGTCAGCAAGTCGTTCGGGAACACTCCGGTGTTGGTCAACGTGAGCTTCACCGTCGAAGTGGCGGAAGTGGTCGCCGTGACAGGACCGAACGGATCGGGGAAGTCCAGCCTGCTCAGGTGTGTGACAGGCGGGGACCCGCCGGATGCGGGCCAGGTGATGTTGATGGGCAGGCCCTATCAGGACAACCTGCCGACTGCCCGGGCAGCCGTTGCATCGTCGATGGGTGACGGCGCCGATTTCGTCGACCTCACCGTGCGCGAGCACCTGGAGTTCATGGCACGGGCGCACGGGAACGACGATCCCGGCGGGGTGGTTGACGCAGCGCTCGGCGAACTCGGCCTCTCGGACCTGCAGGGGAGATTTCCGTTCACGTTGTCGCAAGGACAGCGACGGCGGTTGGGGCTCGCTTCCTGTTTTGTGCGTCCACGGAAATTGCTGATCCTTGACGAACCCGAACAGAATCTCGACGTGCAGGGCCGGACGTGGTTGGCGACCAAGATCGCCGACGAGCGCTCCAGGGGGATCTCGGTGCTGCTCGCCTGCCATGACGAGGCTTTGGTCGCGCGGGTCGCCGATTCGGTGGTCGAACTCACCGGCGACGTGGTCTTCGATACCGACGACCTGTCCGAGTCGGAGCTGCAGCGTCCACCGGCGGAGTCGGCGACGACATGGGAAGTCGGCGATGCACCGGCACCGCCGGAGTTCTGATGCCAGCACGCATTCCCGCCTTCCGGCGCCCCGGTAGCTTTCCCCGATACCTGCGCGTCGCAGCCAGGCGCGGTCGCAAGCGGGCGGGCAGCGGAAACCGGTACGAGATCGGCGTTGCTCTGGTGTGGTTCGGCCCTGGCATCGTTTTCGGAACCTGGCAGGACCTGACCGCGGCGCCCGGCTCCACCCCACTGCTGAATTGGCCGGCTGCAACCCTGCTGTTGCTGTCCGGAACGGCGCTGCTCGGCGGCGTCTGCAGCGCCCTCGGCCCGGTGTCCACCTCCCGTGAATGGCGCGCCTGGTTGCTGTCCACCCCCCTCGACCGTGGAGTTTTGTTGCGTCGCCGCGCCTGGGGGGTGTTGGCGATGCTTGTCGTGCCGGGGATGGTGCTGGGGGCCGCGGTCGCCGGGGTGGGCGGCTACCGCGGCTCGGACGCCCTTGCCTGCGTGCTCGTGGGCGTCGGAGCCGTGATCTCGGTCGGCGGAACGACGATGCGGCGACAGCGACGAGCCGGCGCAACCGCCACCGGCCGCGGGTGGCTGGTCGGCGCTGCGGCCGCCGCGGGTGCTGCTGTTGCCGCTGAGTTCCTCGTCGTCGGCCCCGTCGGTCCGACGGTGTTGTGGGCCGCTGCGGTGTTCACCGGAATCGGAGCGCTGTCGGCCGGCGTCACCGGCCTCGCGGGTATCGGGTCGATTCCGCTGTACTCGCTCGCCGCCGGATCGGGATCGTCATCGTCCGTCGCGTTGGCGTTCCAGGACCAGTCGCTCGAGCCGCTCGCCGCGATTCTTGCGGTACCACCCGGTCGTAGACGCTCCGAGGCTGCGGTACGACCACTCGCGGGCACGGGTCGACGGGCGGTGCTGGCGGTGCACCTGCGGCAGCTGCGGCGAAACCGCTCAGCCCAGATCAGGTGGGTGGTACTGGCAGGGATCCCGTACGCGGCCTGGGTGCTGATGGCCGGGGCCCGTTGGGCATCGGGCGCGCTGGCGGTTGTTACCTTCGTCTGCGCGGTGGCGGCCATCAGCGGTCTATGCGCGATGGCACGCGTCTTTGCCGGGAATCCGAACCTTGCCGACCGCTATGGACTCGCGAGCGCCGAGACCATCGGCGCAGCGATGGTGCTCCCACGGATCGGCGCGCTGCTGTGGGGTCTGCTCACCGCTCCAGCCTTGCTGATGCACGCACCCGCTCTCGTGGCCCTGGTCATCACGCTGGCGGCCCTGGCGATCGTCGAGTTTCGTGCCCGGCAGCGCCCCTTCGAGCCGACATTCCAGATCGGACAGCAGTATTCGAAGGATCTGGGCCGCCAACTGGCCCGCGGTCCGGCGTTGCTGTTCGGCGGCTGCATCGTGATCGCCATCCTGGTGGCCGGGCTGCAGCAGCGTCACCTCTGACGGCAGACGGCCGTGCCGCCTATTCCAGGTAGTCGCGAAGGACCTGCGAACGCGACGGGTGGCGCAGCTTCGACATGGTCTTGGACTCGATCTGACGGATGCGCTCCCGCGTGACGCCGTAGACCTGGCCGATCTCGTCGAGCGTCCGGGGCTGGCCGTCGGTGAGGCCGAAGCGCAACCGGACGACACCGGCCTCTCTCTCGGAAAGCGTTTGGAGCACTGCCTGGAGCTGATCCTGCAGGAGGGTGAACGAAACGGCGTCGACCGCGACAACGGCCTCCGAGTCCTCGATGAAGTCGCCCAGCTGCGAATCGCCCTCGTCGCCGATGGTCTGATCCAGCGAGATGGGCTCTCTCGCATACTGCTGGATTTCCAGGACTTTGTCCGGGGTGATGTCCATTTCCTTGGCGAGCTCTTCTGGCGTCGGCTCGCGGCCGAGGTCCTGCAGCAGTTCGCGCTGGATCCGGCCGAGCTTGTTGATGACCTCGACCATGTGGACCGGGATCCGGATGGTGCGCGCCTGGTCGGCCATCGCCCTGGTGATCGCCTGGCGGATCCACCAGGTGGCGTAGGTGGAGAACTTGTAGCCCTTTGTGTAGTCGAACTTCTCGACCGCGCGGATCAGGCCTAGATTGCCTTCTTGGATCAGGTCGAGGAACGCCATGCCGCGGCCGGTGTACCGCTTGGCCAAGGAGACGACCAGCCGGAGGTTGGCTTCCAGCAGATGATTCTTGGCCCGCTCGCCGTCGCGCCGAATCCAACTGAGGTCCCGCCGCATCTGGGTGGTGACCTTCTCCGCCGCTTCGGCGGACTGGCGCACCCGCTCCACCGAGTACAGACCGGCTTCGATCCGCTTCGCGAGGTCGACTTCCTCCTCGGCGTTGAGCAGGGCCACCTTGCCGATCTGCTTGAGATAGGCGCGAACGGAGTCGGCGGAGGCCGTCAGCTCCGCGTCCTTGCGGGCCTGCTTGAGTGCCTCGGACTCCTCTTCGTCGTCCCAGGTGAATTCGTCCGACTCGGCCTTGGAAGTGGCAGTGGTCGCTACCTTCTTCTTGGCCTCTTCCTCGTCGGTGGTCTCGTCCTCCTCGGCATCGGGCTCGATGGCACCGACCTCGATGATCTCGGTGTCCAGAGTCTCGACCTCTACGATCTCGACCTCGACGATCTCGACCTCGGCGAGTGCCTCTGCATTGGCCTCGAGATCAAGCGGGTCCGCGGAATCGCTCGTCGACGGGTCCGCATCCGGGAGCACAACCGCGGGTGCAGCCACTTTCACCGGGCGGGGCTTGCTCTTGGCGGGAGCCCTTTTCGCAGGGGCTGCCTTCTGCGCCGGAGACTTGGCCGCGGGGGCTGCGGACGGAGACTCACTACCAACCGGTTCGGTGAGAACCGGCCCGGGAACATTCTGCTCGGCGTGGTTTCCTGAACTGTGGGTGTTGATCTGCGGAGAGGAAGCTGTTGCGCCTGCCACTGAAGCCCTTTCACGAAGATAGCCGTCGTGTCCCCGCTGGGCGGCGTCCTACGACGCGTGGCCTTGCGAACGATGGACCAGGTCAGAGGGGCTGCCCGGCGGACGACTGTTCCAGTGTAACGGCGACACCCGGATCAGCACGACCTTCAGGACAATAAGCGCAGCGCAGCGATGGCGATCGCCTCGATCCAACGATCGGTCCGAACCGCCCGACGCCCTGGGGGATCAGAGTGCGTGAGCCTCGTGAGCGGCCAACGCGGCTCCGACGATGCCGGCGTTGTTCACCAGTTGAGCGACCGACAGCGGGGTGCGGCACTTGAGCAATGGAACCCATTTGTCCGGCTTCTTGGAGATGCCTCCGCCGAGGATGAACAGCTCGGGCCACATCAGGTTCTCCAGGGCCGACAGGTACTTGGACGCCCGCTTGGCCCACTGCTCCCAGGTCAGGTCGTCCCGCTCCCTCGCCGACGCCGCAGCCTTGGTCTCGGCGTCGTGGCCGTCGAGTTCCATGTGGCCCAGTTCGCAGTTCGGAATCAGCTGGCCGTTGTGGGCGATGGCGATTCCGATGCCCGTTCCGAAGGTAACCATGATGACCACCCCGTCATGTCCACGGCCGGCACCGTAGCGGACCTCGGCCAGACCAGCCGCGTCAGCGTCGTTGAGAGCGGTCACGGGCCCGGAAAGCTTGGTGGACATGATGTCGACCAAGCTCGTTCCCTTCCAGCTCGGATCGACATTGGCTGCCGTCTGCACCACTCCGCCGAGCACCACGCCTGGAAAATCGACACCGAACGGACCCTGGTAATCGAAAGTGCCGACCACCTCGGCAACGGTGTCGGCGACCGCCTGCGGCGTGGCCGGCTGCGGAGTATCCCGGCGCATCCGGTCGCCGATCAGCGTTCCGGTGGCCAGATCGACCACTCCGCCCTTGATGCCGGTGCCCCCGATATCGATGCCGAAGGCCTGACCGGTCCGCTCGATGACCACGATGCAATCTCCCTGCCGCTTGGATGTTCTGGTCCGACACTTGCTGCTCGGCGGAAGCGCCGAACTTCGACGAAGTGGAAGTCGCGAGGATCCTACTGAGATCCGAGCGCGACGCGGTCGCCGCCTGCCAGGAGCATGACAGTGGCGGGTCAGGTACAGCGAACCGAGGGTAGCTGCGGGATAGCGGCCGGCGGCCGGGGAGCCGCAGTTTGTCCCTCGATCACCGCGGGACGAATGGCGGCGTCGTGGACTGCCTTGAGCTGGGCGAGGACCGGAGCGGGCAGCGGCGCGTAGGTGTACCGATCACCCAGCGCCAGGTCGACGGAATCGGACAGTCGGTTGTCGAGCACCATCTGGGCACAGGGCGCAACCATCAACATGGTGCGGGCCGCTGCCACTCCGGCTTGGCCGTAACGGATCTCGGCGGTGCAGACCAGATCCGAGGCGGGATACAGGGGATCGTTCGAACCGCCCAGGATGGAGGAGAAGCCCGCGGCCCGGAGATCGTCGGTAACGGTCTTGGCCTGACCCCTGGTCTTGCCGGCGTTGAACACCTGCAGCGTGATGACGCCTGGATCCGCCGGCCGAACCCC
>JBPCPG010000185.1:0-12186 GCA_050999445.1 Nakamurella sp.
CTGGGCAGGTAGCAGTACCGGTGTCCGGCCGCGAGGCCCAGACCGCACCCGATATAACGGTCTCGATCGATCCGCGCCGCGATCGGCGATACCAGTCAACGCGCCGACATACCGGGACGCCCGCCGCCGGGACCGGGAACTGAACAACACCTGATAGGGCCCGAGCACGCCGTGTGCTGCGGCCTGCCACTGATAAAACGCCAGCACCGCAGCGCCACGCAATCGAACGGTAGCTGGCGACCTGGGCGCAGGCGGCGGCCCGATCCGCGCAGTCCCCGGCGTATCACCGGTCTTCACGAAGCGAAGAAAATCTCCGAACGCAGAACCCGGGAACTGGTCCCACGTGTGGCCATTGGCCGCCACCACGGTCAGCCAGAGCGCGATCGCGTGCGCGTACGCCCGCACCGTATTCGGTGAGCTGTCCAGCCGGAGAAACGCCAGGTAGTCCTCTGCCGGACCACAGGGCAGCAGGTCGCCATCAAGCACCGTGGTGCTGACCGATCCGTCGGGAAACACGACTCGCTGGGTGGTGGCCACCGCACCTACCTGCGCCGACCGAACGCAATTACGTTGCTCCGGATACTGACCGCGCCGACGATATTCTCCGGCTCCACCGCGACGACTGTGCTCGATAGCTCCACATCGTTGACGTCAAAGCCCGACAGCACATCGGGCGCCCAGCCGCCCGCGACCCTCGCCAGCCTCTTCGCGGTCGCGGGTTGATTATTAGCCGCCTCGAACATCGCCGCCAGCAGCTGCGGGCGCTCGGGAGACTCCGAACTCCATCCCGGCTCCTTCCGACGCCACGACTGCCCCGTTTCCGGGTCTAGTCGAGCGGAAAGCTGCTTGTAGAGACCCGAAACCCGTTCAGCGTCCAATAGTCCCAGACCCTCGCCGTGCTTGATTAGCGACTGCAACGACATCCGCCAACGCATCTTCAACGTGATCAACGTGCTCAGCGTGACGACCCTCGGCCATTCGGCTCGAAGTTGATCCCCGGGGACAAGGAACTCATTGGCGAACGCGTTCGCCTCTGCCTCAAGATCATCGTCGCCACGTTCCCGGTGTCTGTGCAGAACCAGGTGTCCGAGTTCATGTGCTGCCGACCACCGTGTGCGCTCCCAGGAGTCGATGTGGCGCAGGAAGATCACGGGCCGTTCGCCGAACTCGCCGGTCCAAAACGTATAGGCGTCGTGCTTCACGTCGGTCATGTCGAAACCGACGGGCACAACAACTATCCCAGCGGTCTCTAACGAATGCAGCACCTGGGGAACGGGATCAGTATCGGACAGGTTGAGGCTTCGCCTGGTGGCCTTCGCCGCTTGCGCGACGGACAGATTGGGCGGAAGTCCCCAAGGCAAGGTAAGCGGTGGGCTGGTCGACAGCTCTTCGAGGCCTCCGAGCAGTTCCTCGTGCAGCTCGATGTTGGTGGCCAAAGAATCGATTTCCGACTTCGTGATGGAAAGCCGAGCCCGCAGAAGGATCTTGCTCGGGTCAACCCGACGCCCGGCCGGCGACAAGAAGAACGCCTCGGGGAAGGCCAGCGAGTTCGCGATCGTGGTTAAGACGGATGAGGAAACCGTGCTCCGCTCCAGTCGCTCGAGGCTTCCCCACTGCGTGGGCGTGAAGTCCACAAGCTCACGCAGCGACTTGATCGACCGCCGCCGGATTGTGCGAGCCTGCCGAACGCGGTACCCGTAGACACGTGCCGCAACTTCGCTGGCCACCTGCGCACCTTCCACTTCTTGTATTTAGGGTCCCGTAGTGCCCGTGACGCCCGAACCGGAAACGTCCGCCTTTTTCGACGTGACCAAGGAACCAAACGACGACTTGTTCGCCTTCGCCACCGGCCTGGTGGTCTTGATGGCGTGAATCTCTGCCCAACTCGGAACACGAACGCGCGCATAGATATCGGCTCGCTCCGACGGGGCGTCTAGGCCGCGGACAAGCACGGCGTAGCACTCGTCCAGCATGTCATCCCTGTCGTTCCAGTACAACGCCGCCTTCGCCGGACCGATGTCCCACTCCGCGGGAATCGGAAACAGACTGGGCACCAAATCGACAGACTTCAACTGACCCCCCATCGCCCTCACCACCGGACTGTCATCGTCCGGCCACCGCCTCGTAGAAATGACGATGTTGCTGTCCCGGTCGCGCAGGTGCACTCCCCGGCACCCGGCCTTTGGGATCACCTGTAGAGCGCCTCGCTGAAACACGTGGTTCTCTGCCGCGCGGATTGCCCGATCGCGCACACCCATGCCGAGAACCTCGCCCGGCGGAGTTTTGCGATCTGGGAAATCGCTACGTTGATGTCTGTACTCCGCCGCAACCGCGTCATCCAGGTAACCCCTGAACTGACTCAGCTGGACCAGGTGCCGCTGGGAGAAGGCTTCTAACCATGACTGTGGCTTCACGCCCATAATTATGGCACAAAAGCCACATCCGCGGGTCCAACACGCCAACGGCCGAACGCATGACAGCGAACGGCGGACCACGCTCCGCTCGGTCCATTCGCATCATCCGTCGACTATACGTTATCGTCAACTACATGTAGCAAACGTTCTCATCTGCGATTATGGAGCCGTTCTGCTAGAGAGTTACGGATAATCGGACGGTTCTCGCCTGCACGCGGTGATTCCGGACATCACCCGCGAACACCTCAGCCTCAACATCCGTAAATTCGTGGTGGCGGCCAACGGCATCGAGGACCTGGTGGTCCGCGGATCAGTGACCGCGCACGCCGCCCGGTTCCTGGAAGCTGCCGTCGTAGCCGGGCTGAACATCATCGTCGCCGGCGGCACCCAAGCCGGCAAGACGACCCTGTTGAACACGCTCATCAACTCGATACCGCCCCGCGAGCGCGTCGTGACCTGCGAGGAGGTCTTCGAGCTCCGCCCGAACCTGCCGGACATCGTGGCGATGCAGACGCGGCAGCCGAACCTCGAAGGCCAGGGCGAGATCCGGCTACGGCGGTTGATCAAGGAAGCGCTGAGGATGCGGCCGTCACGCATCATCGTCGGGGAGGTTCGGCAGGAGGAGTCACTCGATCTGCTGATCGCGCTGAACTCGGGCCTGCCGGGTATGTGTTCGGTGCACGCGAACTCGGCGCGCGAGGCCGTGATCAAGCTCTGCACCCTGCCCCTGCTGGCCGGCGAGAACGTCACGGCAGCCTTCGTCGTGCCGACTGTGGCGACCTCCATCGATCTGGTCGTGCAGCTGGGCATGGATCCGGGCGGCCATCGCCGGGTACGGGAGATCGTCGCTCTACCCGGCCGGGTGGAGGGCGGGGTGGTGGAAGTCGCGGACATCTTCAACAGCCGCGACAACGCACTGGTCAGAGCCGAGGGCTACCCGCCCCATGCGGATCGGTTCGTTCGGCACGGCATCGATCTACCGGCTCTGCTGGCCACGCCCCGCCAAGGGGCCGCGAACTGAACCCGGCCAATCCTTGGTCACTTTCCTGTCGGCAGCACGAGCAGCTTCGCCGCCTTCAGGGTCCGTCCGTAGAGGAAACCGTAGGCGCGTTCACCGGCCACCAGTTCGGGGTCGATCGGTCCCAGCACCGGGTCGCCGGCGCAGGCGTCGGCCATCGATTGCTGATCGTGCAGGACGGTGAAACCTATCGTCTTCCCATGGAACCTCGATCGTCGCCGAAGACCTGCAAGCCGGCTCGGCCCTGCTCCGAATGGTTCGACACGACCACCATCGTCAGTTTCTGGCCCGGCCACGCATCCGCGGTCCGGGAAAGCAGTTCCTCTGCCGGGTTGGTTTTCCGGCGGCGTACACGCTGAGCCGGTAGGCCGGGCCCGGAGCCGTCGTCAGGCTCCCTGTGGGATTCACCACGTCCACCGGGGAGTAGTCGCCGACTTTGCCGTACGGCACCGTTTGCAGCTTCTTGCCGCCGTGGGCCGGCGAACCGACCCAGGAGTCGACAGGCGACCCCTGGGGCGATCCCTTCGGCAGATAGACAACGGATCCCGCACCGCGGTGTCGGGGCCGACTGTGCGAGTGATGTCGTAGCCGGTGCCCGATGCGCCTGCGGCGAAGGATACCTCGGGAACGGACCCGGCTCCGGCGCTCCGGATGGAGGCTTCGGCGGATGTCGCTGGGCCGGCTTCCTTGCCTCCGCAGCAAGTGAGCAGAAGACCAGCGGCGACGAGGACGGTAAGGACGCGCAGTTCCGGAACAGTGGGAACCATGGATGTCTCCTGTCGAACCGCTGGACGTGGGTGTTGGGCGTGATGGGCGTGGCGCTGTGCGTGGGCCCGCTGATACAGCAGCCGAGGACCGCTGTTGATCCCTCGGGCACAGCCGGTGCGGGTTGTGACGCGGCGGACACCTGCGCTTCCCAACAGATGGAATCTTGGGGCGTTTCGCGCCGTTGAACTTCTCAGGCGATGGCGCGCAGGACTGGCGTCGGACCAGCCGCGCCGGCGTCGAGTCCGACAGCACCCGATCACCGTAGGAAGAAGAAATGACCAGCACCACCGCACACGGTTCCAGCCCTGCCACCGCCACCCGGCTCGGCGCCACCCTCAAGTCGCCCCCGTCCTTGAAAATCAGGGCCGAGAAACGGGTCAAGGACGAGATTGCGTCCATGCTCTCGACCAATGGCAACACCGCCACAGCAAAAGGCTGGGTGCCCCGCGTCGTGATGATGGCGTACGAGCGGCGCTGCGCGAACAACCCGGCCAACGGCGAACTGGCGGAATGCTTCTCGGTGGCAAGCGCTATCGCAGCAAACCGCTGATCAGTTCTGAACTCCTGCCGCGCTCGCTACTAATTTCTGCCGCGCTCACCTACAACAGTGAGCCGATATGAACACGGTCGTCATCGACGAAAGCCGACGACGGCTCCTCACGTGGCAGCCGTCCGCGCCGAGGGCCACTCATCTCTACCTGTACGACAATCAACGGTCCCAAGCACCGGGGGAGATCGGGTTACTGCGCGAATTGCGCGTGCTCGACCTGGCGTCGAACCTACTGTCCGCCTACCACCGGAAATAGCGTTGTGCGGTCCGTTGGAATGCCGGCAAGGTAGTCGGCTCGTGGAGCCGCCGACAGAGCTCGGCCGGCTGGGTCGACTCGTCTACCTGAACGTCAATGCAAATCCGCTGGGCCGCTTATCGGATTCAATCAGCGGCCTACACAGTCTCGCGAAACTTCGAGCCGAATCCGTCGGGCTCCACAACCTTCCGAATGCAATCTGCGGATTCGAGAAACTGCGCGAGCTGCACCTGCGCGGCAATTCCATCCGCGACCTGCCCGCCGCAGCAAATGCAGGGCCGGACCTGCGTCACTGCAATCTTCGGAACAATCGGCTTCACGTTCCGGCTTCCTTGACCGACTCGCCGCGATTGCGAGAATTGGATCTGCGGCAGAACGGGATCAACGCTCTCCCGTCCTTTCTGCTGACCCTTCCGGTCCTGGACAAGGTCGACGTGCGATGGAACCGGGTCCGGGAAACCGATGCCGTGGCACTGAAGTTGCGCGTGCGAGGCTGCCTGGTCCACCTGTGAGCGGAATTCCTGGGAGCTGCCCGGGTATTCTTCACACATGGGCAAGACCTACGAAGGTATCGACGATCAACTGGCGACGTGGATGGCGGCGCAGCCTCTGTTCGTCGTCGGCACCGCGCCTCTGGACGGCAACGGCCTGCTCAACGTGTCACCGAAGGGCACTGCCGGTACCTTTGCGGTCCTGGACGAACACACCGTCGCCTACCTCGATCTGACCGGTAGTGGCATTGAGACCGTCGCCCACCTACGTCAGAACGGCCGGATCGTCATCATGTTCATGGCCTTCGACGGCCGGCCCAGCATCGTGCGCCTGCACGGCCGGGGCGAGGCGGTGCTGCCGGATGATCCGCGTTTTCCCGACTTGGCGCCACTGTTCTCGGAGCATCCAGGCGTCCGCTCCATCATCGTGGTGACGGTGCAGCGCATCTCGGACACCTGCGGCTACGCGGTTCCGAAAATGCTGTATCTGGAAGACCGAAATGTGTTGGACGTGAGCAACGCCAAGAAGGGCGACGCCGGGCTGGTCCGGTACAGGTCGGAGAAGAATTCCGTCAGCCTGGACGGCCTACCCGGCCTGGCCTGATGCGCGGCCCCCTGGCGTGATCCGCTGCGCGTCGCGGCAGCGCCGGGCGGGTTCGCCCGTATCGAGTTCTCCGGAAATTCATCTCGCCACAACCCTTGACGGGCGCCCCCCGCTGCAATTAGATAGGGAAACTTACCTAACCATTCGCCGCTTCCAACGGCGCAACAGCCAAGGAGACCCGATGACAACAGCGCGCCCGGCGCTGAAGTTGGTGGCCGCATTGACCACGGCCGCCCTGATGACCGCCACCGCAGCATGTGGATCCACCAGCACGGCCGCTGGAAATTCCACCTCGGCCAGTACGGCGGCGGCAGGTACGTCGGCCGCAAGTACGCCTCCGGCAAGTACGTCGGCAGCTGCGAGTCCACCGGCGTCTGCGCCGGCCGTAGCGGCCTCTGCTGCGGCCAGTCCACCGGCGTCTGCGCCGGCCGCATCCGCCTCTGCTGCGGCCAGTTCCGCGGCGCCGGCCGCCCCTGGAAAGGCCACGACTCTGCACGTCTGGATGCAGGGTGACACCCTCAAGGACATCAACATCGTCGGACTGGACGCGGAGTTCAGCGCCGCGCATCCTGGTGTCACCGTCGATCTGCAGGAGCAGACCTGGACCGACTACACCACCAAGGTCACCACCGGCCTGGCCGACGGTTCCGGCGCAGGACCGGACGTTCTCGAACTCGGCAACACCCAGGTCGCGCAATTCGCCGGTGCCGGGGCTCTCGAAGAACTGAAAGCCGCCGATTTCGACAATTCGAGCACCTGGCTCGGTGGTTTGAAGGAATCGTCCACCTACAACGGCAAACTCGTCGCGGTGCCCTACTACGCCGGTGTCCGGGTCGGGATCTACCGCACCGACGTCGCAGCCAAGGCCGGTGTGAAGCCGCCGTTCGACAGCCTCGACGCCCTGCAGGCCGGCGCGGTGAAGTTGATGGCCGGTCAGCCGGACAGCTATTCCGGTCTGTATTTCCCCAGCCAGTACTGGTACGAGGGCATGTCGTTCATCTGGGACGCGGGCGGGGACATCGCCAAGCAGGGTAGTGACGGCAAATGGACGGCAGCGCTGGATTCGGACGCCTCGAAGGCCGGCCTCAAGCGCCTGAAGAGCTTCGTCGATGCCACCTCGCGGGGCGGTGACGGACAGACCGAGGCCAACGACGCACTCGTCATGGCGCAGGGCCAGACCGCGATGTTCATCGACGCCTCGTGGAAACCTGGGGTCGTGGTGGACCCGAAGTCGGGCAACCCGAAGCTGACCGGCAAGGTGGGCGTGTTCACCGTGCCCGGTTCGAAGCCGGGAACCGTGCTGCCCCAGTTCCTCGGCGGTTCGGACATCGCGATCAACGGCAAGTCCCCGAACGCAGATCTGGCCAAGGCGTACACGAAGATGCTGACCGGACAGAAGTACCAGGCGGTGCTCGCCGGGAAGGGATACATCGCCAATTCCACCGCCTTCAAGCCGAAAACCGGCGACGCGACTGCGGCAATCGTGGCGAAGGCGGCGTCGAACGGTCGATTCGTTCCCAACTCGAAGAACTGGACGAAGGTGGAGGACGGCAACGTGCTGCAGAACATGTTCGACGCAGTGCTGTCGGGCTCGCAGTCCATCGACGATGCCACCAAGGACGCCAGCACCAAGATCACCGAGCTGCTGAACAGCTGAACCACCGGACAGGCCGGACCCTCCGCTTCTGCTGGGTCCGGCCGGTCCGCTCCAACGCCGTCGGGATCTGTGGGAAGGAACAACAGTGTCGTCTGCGCCACCGATCGACCGCCTCCTGGCGGCCGCCGAACCCGAGCCGGCGAACCAGCCGGTGCGGCGTCGTTCGTGGGCTCCCTACGCAATGGTGGCGCCGCTGATTTTGGTACTCGCGCTGGTCCTGATGGTGCCGTTGATCCGGCTGATCATCGTCTCGCTGCAGGAATACGGCCTGGACCAGCTGATCGGGGGAAAGCCGACGCAGTGGGTCGGCCTGAAACAGTTCGGTGATGTGCTGTCCTCCCCGGACTTCTGGTCCGCCTTGTGGCGCACGATTAAATTCGTCATCGTCGCCGTCGGACTCACCATGGGGCTCGGACTTGCCCTGGCGCACCTGTTGGCCAAGGTTTCCGCCCCGGTCCGGATTTTTCTGCTGCTCTCACTGGTCACCGTCTGGGCGATGCCGCCCATCATCGCCATGCCTATCTGGCGCTGGCTGATCGATCAACGGTTCGGTGTGCTCAACTATGTGCTGAACAAGGTCGGCGTGCTGCCGACCCGCAGTTTCAATTGGTTTCGCCAGCCGCTCACCGGTTGGACGATCATCACCGCCATAGTGGTCTGGGGCGCTCTGCCTTTTGTGATCATCAGCCTGCACGCCGCTCTCACCGCCGTGTCGACCGATCATGTCGAAGCCGCTCGATTGGATGGCGCCGGCGCCTGGAAGGTTTTCACGGCGGTGACCCTGCCGGCGATCAGATCGACGTTGATGATCATCACCACTCTTTCCATCATCTGGGACTACCGGGTCTTCGCGCAGATCTGGTTGTTGCGAGACATAGGTGCCAACAAGGACGCCTTCTATACGATAGGAATCTGGTCCTACGTGGAATCTTTCTCCAACAAGAACTTCGGGTTCGGCGCCGCTATCTCCCTGATCAGCGTCCTGCTGCTGGGTGGCCTTTCGGCCTTCGCCGTCCGGAGCGTCCTGGCCGGCACCGCCGAGCAGGAGTCTCGATGACGATGGCTACCGTCGACAGACCTACCCCAGCGCGGGTACCGGCCGGACCCGTCGCGCACACCCCACGTCGGCGGCGGTCGAAGCGGGTGGTTACCAAAACGCTGTGGAACGTGCTGGGCGTCCTCGTCGGCCTGGTGATGATCTTTCCGGTGTTCTGGATGGTCAGCAGCTCCTTCAAGACCGGCATCAATCTGCAACGCTCGATACCGCAATGGATTCCGAGCCCTGTCACCTTCGATTCCTACCGCAGGGCGTTCGCCCAGCCTCGGTTCCTGGGAAGCCTGGCCAACAGTCTTGTCGTTGTCACCGCCACCGCGCTCGGATCGTTGATCATCGGGTTCGTCGCCGCGCTGGCGCTGGGCCGCATGCAGTTCCGAGCACGCAAAGCGTTGGTGATCCTGGTGATCACCATCCAAATGGTGCCCATCGAGGGCCTCATCATCCCGATGTACCTGATGCTGAACAAATACGGGCTGACCGACTCCGCGATCGGGCTGACCCTGGCCTACCTCTCCTTCGTGCTGCCCTTCACCGTCTGGATGCTGCGTGGCTTCATCGCAGCCGTCCCCGTCGATCTGGAAGAAGCGGCCCTCGTCGACGGTTGCACACGCGGCCAGGCATTCCGCAAGATCATCCTTCCGCTGGCCGCTCCCGGATTGGTGGCAACCACCGTCTTCGCCGTGATCCAGGCGTGGAACGAATACCTTTTCGCCTACGTACTTCTGAAGCAGAACAGCAAGCAGACCATTACAGTGTGGCTCGATACTTTCATCACCACCAGAGGTGTGGATTGGGGTGCACTGATGGCCGCATCGACCATTGTGGCGCTGCCGATCGTCGTGCTCTTCGCCATCATCCAGCGCAAAGTGGCGGCCGGCATAACCGCCGGGGCGGTGAAGGGCTGATGACGTCGTCGCAACTTTCAGTCTCGCCCAGTCTGGCTCAACTCGCTGATTCCGTACTGCTTCCCGGCTTCACCGGTTCGACTGCGCCGGACTGGTTGCGGCGCAGGATCTCCGGTTCGCTGGCCGGTGTGTGTCTGTTCTCCTCCAATGTCGGCGAACCCGAACAGCTGCGGTCGTTGACCGACTCGCTGCGGGCGGAGCGCGAGAACGTGGTCATCTCGGTCGACGAGGAAGGCGGCGGCGTCACCCGGCTGGACGCCGCCACGGGATCGCGGTTTCCCGGCGTCGCCGCCCTCGGGCGTGCCGACGACGTCCGACTGACGGAGCAGATCGGCGCCGCCGTAGGACGTCTCGTCGGTCAGGCCGGCATCACCCTCAACTTTGCCCCGTGTGCGGACGTGATGGCGGACCGGTTCAATCCGGTGATCGGAATCCGATCGTTCGGCGCCGATCCGGCACTGGTGGCGCGCCATACCGCAGCCTTCGTGACCGGACATCAGTCCACCGGAGTCGCAGCCTGCGCCAAACACTTTCCCGGTCATGGCGACACCGATGTGGACACTCACCTTTCGGTCGCCGTCATCGACTCGGATCTGGAATCCATCCGGTCCACGGCCCTGTTGCCCTTCGTCGCCGCGGTCGAGGCGGGCGTTGCCTCCGTGATGGCTGGGCACCTGCTGGTACCTGCGGTGGACACGTTGCCGGCCAGCATTTCTCGCAGGTGGTTGACCGACATCCTGCGCCTCGAGTTGGGCTTTTCCGGAGCCGTTGTCACCGACGCCCTGGAAATGGCAGCGATCGCCGCCACCTACGGAATGGTCGAGGGGGCCGTGATGGCCATCGAGGCCGGCGCCGATCTGCTCTGTCTCGGGGCGGACGAAGCCACCCCCGATCTGCTGGACGCCATTTCTGCGGCGCTCATCGCCGCGGTGCGAACGGGGCGTTTCCCCGAATCCCGTCTGGTGGAAGCGGCCGGACGTGCACTGACCCTTTCCGCCCGGCCCGCTGTTTGCGCGCCGATCGATTCGGCGGCCGATCGCGCGCTTTCGGAGAAAGTGGCGCGCCGCGCACTGCTCACGGCCGGCCCACTCCCCCGCCTGCGACGAGGCCTGGTCGTCGTCCGGTGTGAGGCGGGACGCAACTTCGCCGTCGGATCGGTTCCGTGGGGACCGATGACCGCCATTGCGGCCGACCTGTCGGCGACCGAATCCGTCGTCACCGCAACTCTGCCGCCGGATCTCGATCAACTCCGGAACGCCAAGCAGATCCTGATCGTGACGAGCGACCGACACCGGTATCTCTGGATGCAGGAGGTGGTGCGCGCGATCCGTTCCGTACGTCCGGATGCCGTGTTGGCCGAAATGGGTACCAGCGGTGTCGAGGCACGGGATGCGCCCGCCATCGCCTCCTTCGGTGCGGGTCTTGCCAACACGCGCGCGATGATCGAGGTTCTGGCCACCGGCACAGCAGGATGACCCTGATGGAGCCGCAACAGCGCAGCGCCGACTCACCCCGGCTGCTGCGGGAGATCAACGACCAGGTGGTGCTCCGGCTGCTGCTCGAACACGGACAGTTGACCAGGGGACGCGTCGGCGAACTGACCGGATTGTCGAAGCCGACCGTGTCGTCGTTGTTGGCGCGGCTGGAATCCCGCGGACTGGTAACCACGGCCGGAGTGGTCGAAGGTGGGCCGGGGCCGAACGCACGGATCTATGCGGTGCACTCCCGGGTGGCCCACGTCGTCGGCGTGCACGTCGAGCAGAACGGTTGTGTGGCAGGCCTTGCCACGCTGACCGGCGAACTTCTGGCAACATTTTCGGTTCCGGTCCAGCAGCGCCGCACGGCCAGTCCGGTCGGCGAGATCTCCGCCGCCTTCGAGGGACTGTTGGCCGAGACCGGCTTGAATGCGCGCGCCGTCCACCGGCTGGTGGTAGCCACTCCTGGTGTCATCGATCCGGCAACGGGAAGACTGCGCCATGCCCGGCACATCCGCGGCTGGGAGGCGCCGGGCCTCATCGACGAGCTGACCGAGAGGCTCGGCCTATTGGTCATCCACGGCAACGACGTGAATCTCGCGACCGTCGCCGAGGGTGCCTACGGAGTGGCCAGGGACAGCTCGGACTACGCGCTGATGTGGCTCGACCGTGGCGTCGGTCTCGGCCTCGTCCTGGGAGGGTCGTTGCGGGCCGGCGCCCATGGCGGAGCCGGTGAGATCGGCTACCTGGGAGTACCCGGCGTGGAGGCGCCGCGCGCGGACCGGGGCGGAACCGGCGGGTTTCAGCAATTGGTCGGGGGCCAGGGGCTGAAGGCGTTGGCCCGCAAACACGGTGTCCGGGGGTCCAGTCCGGCGATGATCGTCACCTCGGCGCTGGCCGCCGGCGCTGCCGGGCAAGACCTGATCGCCGAGCTGGCCATCGGAATCGCGCTGGGCGCGGCCGCCGTCACCAATTTGATCGACCCCGGCCT
>JBPCPG010000335.1:0-13098 GCA_050999445.1 Nakamurella sp.
CAGGCGATGATCCAGCACACCGTGGAGCGGATGTACACCGAAACCGACGAGAACCGGTTCCTCGAGGTCACCTATGCCAACGGCGACAAAGAGGTTCTCTACTTCAAGGATTTCAACTCAGGAGCGATGATCCAGAACATCGTCGACCGGGCGAAGAAGTCGGCGATCAAGGAACGCATCGAAAATCACGGCGAGGTCGGGTCCGGCGGGTTGCGGGTGACGAACCTGCTGGACGCCATCGTCGACGAATTCGCCGAGAACGAGGATCTGCCGAACACCACGAACCCGGACGACTGGGCGCGGATCTCCGGCAAGAAGGGGGAGCGGATCGTCTACATCCGGACCCTGGTGTCAGGCAAGCAGTCCGAGGGCTCGCGGGCGATCGACACCACCCCCAACACCGGTCAATATCTGTAGCGCCAACCGTCCGCACGTCGCGGGGCCTCAGGCCAGGAAGCCCAACGGCGCCGCGGTCGGTCCGAGAATGGGCTGCGCGTCGGTGCGGATCACTTTGGTCAGCAGCTCGGCGTACACGGTCCGGAAGTCCACATTCGATTTGAGGTCGGCGTCGACCAGATCGGTCAGGCTCGGCTGCTCGCCGAAGAAGCCACCCTTGACGCCGGCGCCGGCGATGAACATCGGCCCTGCGGTGCCGTGGTCGGTTCCGTGGGATGCGTTCGCGCCGACTCGCCGACCGAACTCCGAGTAGGCCATGACGACGACGTCCTTGCCCCGGGGATGTGCGGCGAGCGAGGCCAGAAAACCGGACATCGCCGAATCCAGGGAACCCAATTGGGTTTGCTGGGTACCTTTCTCGTCGGCGTGTGTGTCGAAACCGCCAAGGCTGACCGTGTAGACGGTGGTCGGTACACCGGCTCGAATGCAGCGGGCGACCATGTCGAATTGGGCAGCAAGGCCCGACTGGCCGCCGGCCGAACCGCCGGCCGAGGGCTCCTCGTCCGATCCGGTTGCGTCCTTGCCGTCGACGACGTCGGTGAAGGTGGCGTCCACCTTCCGCTCGGAGCAGTAGGACGAGGCCACCATCGCCTGGAACGGCGTATCGGCCGGATCCGCCTTGCCCAGCCCGGTGAACGCCGTCCCGAGGGCGGCCGGAAGGCTGGTCGGCTTCCCCAGCGGCAGCGCTGCTGCAGCGCCTTTCGCGCCGACGGCAAGTGGCGGCAGCACGGAGCCCATGTTGACCGCTCTGGTCGGGTCATCGCCGGTCAGGTCGAGCCAGCGCCCGATCCACCCGGTGTTGACCGGGGCTGCCGGTGAGGCGGTCTGCCAGATGTCCATCGATCGGAAGTGGCTGTGGTCGGGATTCGGATAGCCGACCCCCCGCACGATGGCCAGCTGCTTCTTCGACCACAGATCGGCCAGACCCTTCATCGCCGGGTTGAGGCCGAGACCATCGCCCAGCTGATGAACTTCTCCCTCGGTGTAGGCAAAGTCGGGCCGCGCCTTGGCATAGGCGGGGTCCGCGTACGGAACCACCGCTCCCAGACCGTCATTGCCGCCGTACAAGGTCACCAGAACGAGAATCGGCGTTCCACCGGCCAACGGTGCCACAGCTGCCTTCGCCTGTAGTTCGGGCCAGGTGAGATATCCGGCGGTCACGGCTGCCGCCGCCACCCCGGCAGTGCCGGAGGCCACCAGAAATCGGCGTCGGGTGAGTATGTCCATCGATATCGCCTCTTGATCGCTTGTGCAGTCGGATTGTCAGTTGGTCAGATATTCGGGACTGTTCAGTGCGATGGTGACCAACCGTCCCGGATCGCCGGTCGAATCGGCCAGCACTGCTGCGGTGCGGGCGGACCAGGCTGCGATTCCGAGCAGGTGTCCGACCGCTTCCGTCCGACCGCGCACCGGCGCGGAGCTGACGGTCTCGAGGTTCGCCTTCTTGACCAGCGACGCCGCGGTGGTCATCCTCAGATCGGCGGCCGCGGTCGAAAGCCAGGCCGATCCCGACGGCCAACCGGCGACGTTCGGTGGATAGAAGGGAAGTTGTCCAAGGCCTCGCAGCGCGCCCAGCAGTTTCGTTGCCGCCGTCTGGTCGGGCACCGGCACCTGTAGCGCTCGCACAGCGCCGATGAGCCATTCAACCGGAGAGATGATCTTGGTGCCGGCGGCCGCGACGAAATCGGGCGATCCAAGCGTGACGGCCAACAGTCCTGAGATCGATCCGGCTGTTCCGTACCCGGTCACCATCGTGTTGACGGCTGCCACCGTGGGGGCGTGGTCGGAAACCAGCTGTCCGAACATCCTGGTGGCCAGGAACCGGGCGGAGGCGGGTCGGGCGAGGATGGCGTCGCAATAGCCCACCTGATCCAGATTCCCGGTCACCCCGAGGAAGGTCTTGGCGCCGTCGTCGTGGAGCTTTGGCCGCAGAGCCGTGGTGCCGTCGGGCGCACTGCGCCATCCCGTCAAGGCCCTGGCGCCTTCGCGGACGTCCTGTTCGGTGTAGCCGTCGCCGTGGCCGAGCGCGAAAAGTTCCAGAAACTCCCGCGAGAGGTTTTCGTTCGGGGCGCCGGCGGTGTTCTTCTGACCGTCCAGCCAGTCGAGCATGGCGGCGTCGGTCAGCATCGCCAGTGCCAGCGGCCGAAAGTCACCGCGGCCGAGCGTCCGCAACTTCTCGTTCTGGGCCAACATCCATCCGGCGCGCCGGACCTTGCTGGCCGAGGTGGCGAAGTGGTTGTGCCACAGGAAGGTCAGCTTCTCGCCGAACGGCTGCTCGACGGCAACCATCCGCCGAACCCACCATCCGGTCAGCTCCTGGAGTTGCTGGTGCAGCACCTTGTTGTGGGCCTTCCGGGCGGCCTGGTCGGCCTTCTTGCCGACCGGGTCCACGGCCGGGAAGCTCGGCGGCGGGGTTGCCTGCGCACCGGCGTCCTTGGCCGGGTCGGCCGCCAGCGCCGACGCCAGATACTTCGCGGTGCCCATCGCCGCGACCGAGTCGATGGTGGAGCCGGTGCCACCGAAGCCGGTCCGCCGTACCAGCCTGGCCGCCGCAGCCCAGGAATCGGTGGTGCCGATTCGGGTGGTGCTCGATGCAGAGGGAACCTTCACCTAGTCCACAATGCTCGCCGATCATTCGGATCAGGTGAAGTTCGCGAGCAGTACCGGTTCGGGTTCCGCTGGTATCGGACCGGGAGCCGATCGGGACGCGCTGCAACGGACCGTGCCCTCCGAAGTTGCGCGCGGGTTGCGCGTGCAGGCTCGAGGAGCGACGTCCAGAATCGAATCGGGCGGCTGTCGGTGTCCTGATCCATACTTTTCTCGTTGCGGTGACCAAACCCGTTGGACGCCGCCCGGCAGCTCTGTCGTTGGAGGCAACTCATGACCCACGTACTGGCGATCGGCACCGAGAAGGGGCTTTTCCTGGCCACCAGTGAGGACGACAGGCGCTCCTGGGAGGTCGGCGAGCCGCAGTTCCCCATGACTGCCGTCTATGCGGTGGGCCTCGATCGTCGACCGGCCACTCCTCGGCTGCTGGCCGGCGTGACAAGTTCGCATTTCGGTCCCAGCGTCGCAGTGAGCGACGATCTCGGGCAGACCTGGAACGAGCCCGATCATCCGCCGCTGGCCTTGCCACCGAGCGCGGAAAAGGCGCTGGAGCGGGTATGGCAGTTCGCGGCGGCCGGGCCTGACGAGCCCGACGTCGTGTACGCGGGCACGCAGCCCTCCGCCCTGTTCCGGTCCCGCGACGGCGGCCGGAACTACGATCTGGTGCCGGGCCTGTGGAACCATCCCCACCGAGCCGAGTGGGGCGCCGGCTTCGGCGGTCAGGCGATCCACACGGTGCTGCCGCATCCGACGGATCCGCAACGACTGCTGGTGGCGATGTCTACCGGAGGCGTCTACCGCACCGACGACGCGGGGGAGAATTGGAGTCCGGCGAACAAGGGCATCAAGGCGTACTTCTTTCCGGATCCCTGGCCCGAGTACGGGCAGTGCGTGCACAAGGTGGCACGCGACGCGGGCGATCCGGAGCGCTTGTACGCGCAGAATCATCACGGCGTCTACCGCTCGGACGACGGTGGGGACAACTGGCAGAGCATCGCCGACGGTCTGCCGACCGATTTCGGCTTCGCAATGGTTGCGCATCCGCATACGGCAGGCACGATCTTCACCTTCCCGGTTGCTGCCGACGGAATGCGGTTCCCGCCTGATCACCGCTGCCGGGTGTACCGGTCCACCGACGCGGGAGCCACCTGGCAGGCGATGACCGAGGGCCTGCCGACCGAGCCGTACTATCCGATCGTGTTGCGAGATGCTCTGTGCTGCGACGATTCTGCGGTTGCCGGCGTGTATTTCGGATCCCGCTCCGGTGATGTGTTCGGCAGTCGGAACGAGGGCGAGAGCTGGAGTCGGGTGGCAGCCAACCTTCCCGATGTGCTCTGCGTTCGGGCCTTCGAGGTGGCGGGGTGAATGGTGGCGGGGTGAATGGCTGCCGGGCTAGCGTCGGTCGGCTCGCCGGAGCGGGACGGTGACCGACGAAGTGGTGCTGGTGACCGTCCTGGTACCAGGCGTGTTGCGAGCCGAGTGTGGTGGCGCCGCTCGGCTCGAGGTGACCTGCCGCCCACATCTGGGCGCGGTGCTCGATCAATTGGCGCAGGACTGGCCGAGACTGCACCGCCGGGTGCGGGACGAGCAGGGCAAAGTCCGGCGCTTCGTCAACGTCTACGTCGATGGTGAGGACTGCCGGTCGCTGCAGGAGTTGGCCACCCCCTTGCGGAACGGCTCCGAGGTCCAGGTGTTGCCGTCGGTTGCCGGTGGTTGACCGCATCGGAGTATCCGAGCTTGTTCGGAGCGCGCCTGCCAGTGTCGGTCGCCAGGGCAGGAGGAGAGCGGCGCGGGCACTAGATTCGAGGGCATGACAGTGCGTCGCATCATGGGAACAGAAGTCGAATACGGAATTTCGGTTCCGGGTGAGCCGGGTGTCAACCCGGTGATCTCCTCCACCCAGATCGTTCTCGCGTACGCGGCCTCGGTGGCAGCACCGCGGGCCCGTCGGCCGCGGTGGGACTACGAGGTCGAGTCGCCGCTCCGTGATGCCCGCGGATACGACCTGTCGTCGTTGTTCGGAGCGACCGAGCCGGACATCGATGACATCGGCGCGGCGAACGTGATCCTCTCCGACGGGGCACGTTTGTACGTCGACCACGCTCATCCGGAGTTCTCCGGGCCGGAGGTGACCAATCCGCTGGATGGAGTGCTGTACGACAAGGCCGGCGAGCGGGTGATGGAGCAGGCCGCACTGTTGGCGGCTTCGGTACCGGGCTCGAAACCGGTGCAGCTGTACAAGAACAACACCGACGGCAAGGGCGCGTCGTACGGCACCCACGAGAACTACCTCTGCCGCCGGGACACGCCGTTCCCGTCGCTGATCGCCGGCCTGCTCCCGTTCTTCGCCTCCCGTCAGGTGTTCTCGGGTGCCGGCCGAGTGGGCATCGGGCCGGCCGGCGCGACACCCGGCTTCCAACTGGCGCAACGTTCCGACTACATCGAGGTAGAGGTCGGGTTGGAGACGACTCTCAAGCGGGGGCTGATCAACACTCGGGACGAGCCGCACGCAGAGGCGGATCGGTACCGGCGTCTGCATGTCATCATCGGCGACGCCAACCTGGCCGAGACGGCGATCTACCTCAAACTCGGGACCACGGCGTTGGTGCTGTCGATGATCGAGGCCGGTTGGCAGATGCCGCTGGAGTTGGACCACCCCGTCTCTGCGGTGCACCAGATCTCCCACGACCCGTCGCTGCGAACGACGGTCGAGCTCGCCGACGGCCGGTCGTTCACCGGCGTCGACATCCAACGCGCCTACCTGGACTCCGCGCGAGCCTTCGTCGCCCAGACCTACTGCGACGACGTCGATGCGGAAACCGCCGACGTTCTGGCTACCTGGACCGAGGTGCTGGACAAGCTGGCCGACGATCCGATGAAGCTTGCCGACACCCTGGACTGGCCGGCCAAACTGCGTTTGCTGGAAGGGTTTCGCAGCCGTGACGGACTGACCTGGGGAGCGCCGAGGCTGGCGCTGGTGGACCTGCAGTACGCCGACGTCAGGATGGATCGCGGCCTGTACAACCGGCTGGTGTCCCGCGGCGCGATGAAGCGGCTGGTCACCGACGAGGCGGTCCGGTCGGCAATGACCGATCCTCCGGAGGACACTCGGGCCTACTTCCGAGGCCGCTGCGTCTCGAAATATCCGGACAAGCTGGCTGCGGCGTCCTGGGACTCGGTGATCTTCGATGTCGGGCGCGAGTCATTGGTGCGTATCCCGACGATGGATCCGTTGCGCGGGACCAAGGCTCATGTCGGCGCGTTGCTGGATGCGGCCGCGGACGCCGGCGAACTCGTCGACGCGTTGACCGCCCGCACCTGATCTTTGCTGACCCAGCCCGGGTGCAGGCGCCGGACTTGGTGGTGACAACCAGACCTGCCCTTCTCCGTCGGCACGGGACAGGCGCGACCGGCGTAGCCCGTCGGTTCGGCCGGTTGTCGGACCGGCTGGGTAAGGTCGATCACAGCGTCGAGGCGATGATCAGCCGACGCAACGGACGGGAGATCGAAGATGGCACAGGAGCAGACCACCCGACAGGGCGGCGGCGATACGGACGACGAGAGCGCCGTCGAGGCTGCGGGGCAGGAGCGGCGCGAGAAGCTGACCGCGGAAACCGACGACATCCTCGACGAGATCGATGGTGTGCTGGAATCGAACGCGGAAGACTTCGTCCGTTCGTACGTGCAAAAGGGTGGGCAGTGACCTCTTCTGATACGAACTGGCCGATTGCGGCGGTCCCGGCTGCGTATCTGACGCCGGGTCCGGGCTCGTTCACCGAATTCCTGGCCAAGGCGGAGCCGCATCTGCTGCCAGGAAATGCGGAGCCGCATCTGATGCCGGGAAACCGGGTACCAGCGCTCGCGGATCAGCTGCCGCACGGCACCACCATAGTGGCTTTGACCTGCGCCGACGGTGTGGTGCTGGCCGGTGATCGCCGGGCCACCATGGGCAATCTCATCGCACAGCGGGACATCGAGAAGGTCTTTGTCGCCGATTCGCATTCCGCCATCGGCATCGCCGGCACCGCTGGCATCGCTATCGAGATGGTGCGGCTGTTCAAACTGGAACTCGAGCACTACGAGAAGATCGAAGGCGTACGACTGTCGTTGGACGGCAAGGCAAACCGACTGTCCTCGATGATCAGGGGGAATCTCGGCGCCGCCATGCAGGGCCTCGCCGTGGTGCCGCTGTTCACCGGTTTCGACATCGACCGGTTGCCGGTGGCCGATGCCGGCCGGATCTTCTCCTACGACATCACCGGTGGTCGTTACGAGGAGCACGACTACTACGCGGTCGGCTCCGGATCGATGTTCGCCAGATCGGCGCTGAAGAAGCGGTTCGAGCGGGGATCGGCGCTGCCCACCGCGGTGCGGGCTGTCGTCGAGGCGCTGTACGACGCCGCCGACGACGACAGCGCAACCGGCGGACCGGACCTGTCCCGGAAGATCTATCCGGTGGTGATCGCCGTGACGGCGACCGGGGCGCGGCGACTGCCCGACGCCGAGGTCGGTGTCGTGGCCGAAGAAGTGATCGCCGGCCGGATGGTCAATCCCGGCGGCTGATCCGCTCACCCTTGCCGACCGCACACCCCCGAACAGCAGGAGCACCAGCACCGTGACGATGCCCGTCTACGCATCCCCCGAACAGTTCATGCGGGACCGGTCCGAATACGCCCGCAAGGGCATCGGGCGGGGCCGCAGCGTGGTGGTGACCACGTACTTTGCCGGCGTGCTGTTCGTCGCCGAGAACCACTCGCCGACGCTGCACAAGGTCAGCGAGATCTACGACCGGATCGGACTGGCCGCGGTCGGGCGCTACAACGAGTTCGAGAATCTTCGCACCGCCGGAATACGACTGGCCGACGTACGGGGGTACTCCTACGATCGCCGGGACGTCACGGCTCGCTGGCTGGCCAACGCGTACGCGCAGACGCTGGGTTCCATATTCTCCGAGCACCAGAAGCCCTACGAGGTCGAGCTCTGCGTCGCCGAAGTGGCCCGGTCCGTCGGCGAACCGGCGCCGGCGCCCGGTGAGACCAGGCTCGGCGCGCCCGGGCAGCGCGACCAGCTGTACCGGATCTCCTACGACGGGTCGATCATGGAGGAGACCCGCTATGTGGTGATGGGTGGTGCCACCGAACCGGTGGCCGCCGCGATGGAGAAGCTCTTCGTCCGCGGATGGAACCTGGCCACCGCGCTCGCGGCGGCGGTCAGCTCGCTCGGCGCCGGTGGCGAGGGAGCACCTCGCACGCTGGAGTCTGCGCAGCTTGAAGTCGCGGTGCTGGAACGCACTGTTCCGGACCGTACCTTCCGTCGGCTGGAGCGAGAGACGTTGGATGAACTGCTGGCGCTTCCTGCCGTGCCAGATGCCGCGGGTGGAGCAGCAGGGCTGGTCGAGTTCGCCCCGGAGACCCCGAAGGCTGAGGATTCAGAGTCCGGGTCGCCGGTCGAGGACGTGGAGTAGTCACCGCTGCCGCCTCCAGGCGTCCGGATCGGTATCAGTGAGCCGACCGCCGCTCTCCTGTTCAGAACCGCGGCTTCCGGAGAACCCCGGCTCCCGGAGAACCTGCGCCCCCGCTCCTAGAGGACCCCGGCTTCTGGAGAACCGCCGCTCCCACCATGACTGACGCGCGAGGACAACTGTGACCACCAGCGCCCCACATCAGCTGCCCCACCTCGCTCCGACCCTGGATCGTTGGCAGGGCAGTCTTCTCGATCCGGCGACCGTCCCGTTCGGTCGGCCGCCCGCAGCGCCGACCGTCTATCGGACGGCAGATCTGGTCGTCCACCCCACTGACCCGGCGACCGATCAGCGGGTGCGGGCGGCCCTGACCAGGGTGCTGGCCCAGCGCGCGTGGAATGGCGAGCGGGTCGCAGCTGGAGTTCGGTTGCATCCCGGAAGTTTGACGGTCGAGCCGGTCGACGCCTGGTCCGTCGTCGCCGAGCTCCGCGCCGACGACGACCCGGACGTGGCGGCCGGCGTAGGTCTGGACCATCTGATGACGACCGCGGAACAACCGGGTGGCAACCCTTTTGCGCTCGGCCGCGGCCGAGTCGGGCTCGACAACTACGGAGTGCCCGGTTACGGCGGTCGCGGTCCGGTCAACTTCGTGACACCCGCGCCACCAGCACCCGGCCCTGGTCGCCGGACCCGAGTGGTCGTGTTGGATACCGGCATCGGGGAGCACCCGTGGTTCCAGGAACATCCAGCGCAAACGGTCATCGCGCTCGCGGACGGCCGCACGGTCGGCCCGCAGATCGACCCGGCGTCCATCAGAGGCATCGATGCAGACGCCTCCGGCGCGATCGCTGACGTCATGCTCGGCGCCCTGGCAACCCACTCCGGCCACGGCACCTTCATCGCTGGGCTGATCCGCCAGGCCTGCCCGGAAGCGAACATCGTCGCTCTCGCGGTGATGGGCTCCGACGGAATCGTCGCGGAGTCGACGCTCACCGATGCGTTGAACCTGATTGCCGACCGGCAACGCGAGGAGCCGGAATGGGCGGATGCGGTGGTGCTGTCACTGGGCTACTACGCGGAGACGGCCCAGGACGTCTCGTACAACACCGCCCTCAAGCAGATCCTGCTTGAGCTCGGGCGCCTGGGCATCGCGGTGTTCTGCGCCGCCGGCAACGACGCTTCGAGCCGCCCCTCGTACCCGGCCGCGTTCGCCGTCGATCCTGGATTCGCCGACGAAGCCGTCGTGCCGTTGGTATCGGTGGCCGCATTGAATCCGGACGGCTCTGTCGCGTTGTTCTCCAATGACGGTCACTGGGTGACCGCCGAGGCGGCCGGCGTCAACCTGGTGTCGACTGCGCCGATCGGCAGCAACGGCTCCGCCCGAGCCGAATTTCGGATGTCCGGTCCCGGTGGTCGGGTGCGGGGCGCGCCCGACCCGGACGATTTCCACTCGGGTTTCGCGTCGTGGAGCGGAACCTCGTTCGCCGCGCCGGTGCTTGCCGCCTCTTACCTGCGGGCCCTGGTCCAAGCCGGCTTTCCCCCGATCGCCCAGCGGCGGCCCCTGGTGCCGGTCGGCCGGAACCGTCTGAAAAGTCCCCGGCGGTAGTTCACCGACTCCGCAGGTCCGCTGACTCCGCAGATTTCACGAAGTTCGTGTATCACCGCGGCGGCGTCGCGCTCCTGGTTGCCAGGAGTCGGAATTCGACCTGCCGCCAACGAGCACTGTGATCGATCAGCTGTGCCGTCTGTGCAACGACCGCGATCATCCCTAGTCTTCGATCTGACCACCAAAGACCCGCTCGATCGACCTGCAACACCGCCGGAGGCGACAGTGACCGACCCAGCCGCAGAGGCAGCGGAATCCGCAGCCGGGAATCCGTTCTCCCGCTACGACGCGCGGGTGCTGGACCCAGCGACTGCGGTGCGACTGCCGGGTGGTCCGCCGCCGTCGTCCACGGTCTATCGCGGGGACACCCTGCTGTTCACCGCCAGGAGCCGGGCGCAGGCGGAGCGGCTGGTTGCGGCAGTGGCCGAGCTGGCCGCCGCGCTGGAGCTGCGGGTAGCAGGTCCCGATGCTTTCACGGAGATCGAAAGAGGCGACGGCGAGCACGACCGCCGACGGATCGCGGGCGTCCGAGACAGTCCGGCCCACAATAAATTGGCCCGACTGCTCGCCCTGGCCGAACGGGCCGGCGTACCGCTGGTCGTGCCGATCCGGTTCGAGTCCTCACGTGAAGGCCCGGCGCCCGCTGTGGATGTCTGGCCCCTGCTGCAGGCCGTGCGCGCAGGAGACGATGCAGAATTGCCGCCTGCCGTCGGCCTGGACCACCTGATGTTCAGCGCCGCAACAATTTCCGGTAATCCCTTTTCCAGAGGCATGGCGCTCATCGGCGGTGATCCGTTCTCCCGCGGAATGGCGACAATCGGTGGTGATCCGTTCTCGCGCGGCATGTCCTCCGGCGTGAACCAGTATCTCGCAGGCGGATCCGGCGGCCACGGACCAGTCAGTGTGGTGCTCGCGCCGCCCCAGCGCACGGCGGGATCCTGCAGTCCGCATGTGGTCGTGTTGGACACCGGTGTCGGCGATCACCCGTGGTTCGCCGCGCTTCCGGTCCAGCGCAGGCTCACCCTCGACAACGGCGACAGCATCGGAATGGATGTCGACGATCCGGCCGTGATCGCCACCGACCCGGAGGCGCACGGCTCCGTTCCCGACAAGCTGACCGGTTTGCTGGCCACGCACGCCGGACACGGAACCTTCATCTCCGGTTTGTTGCGACAGACCTGCCCGGACGCCGACATCACCGGCCTGCGCGTCATGGATGGGGACGGCGTCGTCGCCGAGGACGAACTCGCCGAGGCCCTGATGGCGCTCGGTGTGCGACTGGATCAGAACACGGGTTCGATCGACGCTCTGGTCCTGTCGCTGGGCTACTACGTCGAATCCGGCGAGGACGTCCCCTACACGGCGGGTCTCAGGCACTTGATACTGGAGCTGGCTGTTCGGGGGGTGATCACTTTCGCAGCAGCGGGTAACGACTGCACGGATCGTCGGTCCTACCCGGCCGCCTTCGCCGACGCGCTCGAGTTCACCACCGAAGGCGCACTTCCGCTGCTGGCAGTCGCAGCTCTCAACCCGGATCGATCGGTGGCACTTTTTTCCAACGACGCAAAGTGGGTGAATGGCGACGCCGCCGGAGCCAACGTGGTGAGTACGGCGCCCGTACTCGCGTCGGGAGGCTGGTCGGCGGACACCTCTTTCACCGGGCCGAACGGGAAGTTGCGCGGCACCATCGATGCGGACCATTTCAGCAGCGGTTTCGCCACCTGGAGTGGAACGAGCTTTGCGGCGCCGGTGCTCGCGGGACGGTATCTGGCCCGGCTGGTCCGGGAGAACTGCCCGGTTGGAGCCGATCGCCGCAAGGCCCTGGTTCCGCCGCGGGAAAAGGCTGCGGGACAGGAGCAGTGCCGATGACGACGGAGACGAAACCGGTGGTCGCAGAGTCCGAGTCCGCTCGGAATGTCAGCGATATTCCGGAACCTGTGCTGCCGCAGCCCTTACCGCTGCAGCGTGCGGCCACCGGCAGAGCTCGGGATCTGGGGGATCTGGTGACCCAGGCGGCTGCGGCTTTCCAGGACTACCGGCTCGGAATTCCTGGCGGAATCGACCGTCTCGTCCGGCTGGTGAGCCCGTTGCTCTGGCACACCGCGAGACAATGTGGGCTCTCCACGGCGGAGGCCGAGGACAGCGTGCAGCAGGCTTTCCTGGCGTTGGTGCGGCGCGGCGAGTCGATTTCCGATCCGCTGGCCGTCGTCCGTTGGTTGACAGTTACGTTGCGCAGGCAAGCGTGGCGGGATCGAGCGGCCGCAGCGCAACGCTCTGGTACCGAGCCGACCGATGACGACCTGCCCAGTGCGGACTCCGCCGAACGCACCGCGGTTCTGACCGACGAGCAGCGCCGGCTGTGGGCTCACGTGTCAGCTCTACCGGAACGTTGTCGACGGCTGCTGGCGGTGATCGCCTTCGCACCACGCCCCGATTATGCGGCGATCGCCAAGGACATGGACATGCCGGTGGGATCCATCGGCCCCACCAGGGCGCGGTGTCTGGACAAGCTGCGCACGCGACTGCAGGGGGAGGAGTGGTCATGAGCAATACCGGGCGCACGAACCCGATGGACCACCGCGATCTGGCCCTTCTCGGCGACCTGGTCGACATCTACGACAGGCTCGATCCGATGCCGGAAATGCTTCCTGATGTCGTCCTGTTCGGCCTGCAGATCGGGAACCTCGAGGCCGAGGTGGCCAGGCTGGTCAACTCCGAGATGAGCTTGGCAGGAGCCGACGGCACCCGTTCGGTCGAACATGCCAAGCGGGTCACGTTCTCCAGCGACAACTTGACCGTGATGATTTCTGTGCAGTCGCAGTCCGACGGTCTGCTGCGGCTCGACGGCTGGGCGGCCCCGGGAGGGCGACTGCGTGTGGAGTTGCGGACCGATGGCCCAACGCTGACGGCCGAATGTGACGAGACCGGCCGCTTCGTCTTCGAATCGGCACCGTCAGGTTCTGTGCAA
>JBPCPG010000137.1:0-8973 GCA_050999445.1 Nakamurella sp.
ATCACATGAGCGCCCAGTAGCAGACCCGTTCCCGGGTCGGCCAGCACCTTGAGGAAATGCGTGGTGTCCTCGCGAGCCCAGCCGGCGGCGATTCCGCCGTAGTCCTGCCGGTGGGTGATGTACGGAATCTTCATCGCCCTCGCGTACTGCTCGGTGATGCCCACCGACGCTATCTGCGGATCGGTGAATACTGCCGCAGGCACGAACCGATGATCGGCCGCAATCGGCGCGTCCGGATGGGCAAGGTTGTGCTTGACGACCCTGGCCTCATGGTTCGCGACATGCTTGAGCGGGTGATGGGTACTGATGTCGCCCAGCGCGTAGATGCCGTCGACTCCGGTCCGTTGATAGTCATCTACCCGAACCCGCCCGTGCTCATCCAATGCAACACCGGTGGCTGCCACGCCCAGCGCCTCGCCATTGGGTCGTCGGCCGGTGGCGATCAGCAACATCTCCGCTTCCTCCGTGCGAGGGCCTGCCGGCGTGCGGAACTGGAGCTCGACACCCGTTCCGGTCTGACTGACCTTGTCTCCGCGGACGTTCAACAGCACCCTATACCGCGCCGACGCCTCCGCGGTATAGGCGGCCGAGATGTCGTCGTCATGGGCCCGAAGCAGGCGGGAATTCCGGGCCAATTGGGTGACCTGCACGCCGAAGGACGAGAACACGTGCGCGAACTCGGCGGCGATGTAGCCGCCGCCCAGGATCACGACGCTGGATGGCAGATCGTCGATCCGCATGACCGTGTCCGAGGTGTGGAAGGCCACCGACCCATCGGACAGGCCGGGAAGATCCGGAACGGAGGCGCTGGAGCCGGCTGCGAGCACGAACCGGTCGCCGGTGATCTCGGCGACGCTGCCGTCGTGCAGCGCGACCTTCAGTTTCTTGTGGCCGGTGAACGTGCCTCGGCCCTCGAAAACCGTGACGTTGGGTGAGCCGGATCCCTGCCGATAGGTGCGGCCGGCCGCTTCGATGGCGTCGATCCGCCCGAAGATCCGGTCGCGCATTCCGGGCCAGTCGACCGCGTCCAGATGCGAGCGGATGCCGAGCGCGGCGCCGTGCCGAGAGGCATCGGCCAGCTCTGCAGGGTGCACGAACATCTTCGTCGGAATGCACCCGACATTCAGGCAGGTGCCACCGAACAGCCCGTCCTCCACCATCGCGATGTTCCAGGAGTCGAATTCCGGTCCCGGGATGGAGTTTCCGGAGCCGGTGCCGATGATGACGAGGTCGAAGTGGGGCATGCTCCCAGGCTAGCCGCGGGCGACACCGCCGAGGTGCAGCGCCAGCAGTTCGCCGTCGGCAGCCAGAACTCCCCGACGGGCGAAGAAGGTGGCGATGACCTGGCAGTCCCTGGTCAGGAAGGCGTCGCCCTGCGGGTTGGCGATCACGTCGACGGCCTGGGGCAGGTCGATGACGACACATCGGCCGTCCTGCACCAAAACGTTGTAGGGCGAGAGGTCGCCGTGGGTCAGGCCCTCGTGGGCGAGCACCTCCAGGCTGGCCACCAGGTCGTGCCACAGCGCGGTGAACTCGTCGGTGTCGCCGTCGTGGGCCGAAAGTCTCGGCGCCGCAACGCCATCGGCCTCACCGACGAATTCCATCATCAATTCCGAACCCAGGATCTGGACTGGATACGGCACCATCGCACCTGCCGTCCACAGCTTCGACAACACGGCGAACTCGGCAGAGGCCCACTTCGCCGACAGCAGGTCGCGGCCGAAAGTGGTGCGGGCGGCCATCGCCCGACCCTCCCGGGACCGCCGGACCCGACGCCCTTCTTGATAACCGCTGTCGCGGTGGAACATCCGGTGTCGGCTGTCCCGGTAGGTTTTCACCGCAAGCAGACAACCCGGACCGCCGGGAATCGAGCGGTCCAGCACGCTGACGTCCGCTTCCTTGCCGCTCTTGAGGGATCCCAACGGCGTGTCCCGCGCCGAGAGCGAGGTGATCAACCAGTCGGGAGCCGGCGACGGACCGTGCCCGGCGACATCGTAGGACGAGTACGGAGCCGACTCGGTCTGATCCGGAGCGTGCTCGCCCAGGTCGCGATCCGGAACCACTCGACCGGACTTGCCTTCGCTGACCAACGTCGGTCCCGAAGGACGGCCGTCCTTGGATCGGCGGCGTGGAATGTGCTGGGCGGATTCCAGCTGATCGTCGAACTCGGCATCGTCGTAGCTCGACGAAGCTGATCCAACCGGAGAATCAGAATCGCGAGAATCGTTGCTGTACAGGCGGAAACGTGGCACTTCGGGGCTCCTGGAGGAAAGTGCCCCCTGTTCGGTACCGCGGACGCAGACGTGTCAAGCGGGAACCGGGCAGGCGGGCGAGAAAGGGGACGGGGCTACCGCTGGCAACACTCATGGGGTGCCTCCTCTCGCCGGGCGACCACGCGCTGGTGGCGGCCTCGGTGTCAACTGTGACCGTTTCACGACCGCCTTCGCAACCGAATTACCCGGTGGCGCCCGGGGCTCTCAGATCGATCGACGCCGGCCCGGTCCGTCGAACCGTCAGGCCGTTGCGGCAGGCCAGGGTCACCAGCTTTGCCGGGGTGTCGATCTCGGCGCGCGTGGTCGCGACCAGCCGGGCCAATACGCCTTTGACCGCCTTGTTGTCGTGACTTACCGGCTTCACCTCGCCGGCGCGCGAAACGGTCACGACGCGCACCGTGATGGCGCTGGCGGCTGACCCGAAGGCTGCATAAGCGCCCGACCGAAGGTCGAGAATCGGCTCATCGAGTTCGGCCAGCGCCGCTGTGACGCAGGGACGCCACAGCGCGGCGAGAGTGGGAATCCCCGGCAGGCGGGAACCTGCCGACAGACGATAGGGCGGAATCGAATCACCGCCGGTGACCAGCCCGAACAGAGCCGACGTGATGAGAATGCGACCGGCGGCGCGCGAGTCTTCGATGCGACTGAGCTTCGGTGCGTTCATTACCGCATACAGCACCCCGGAATAACGGCTCATCGCCGGCATGGTTGCGGCCGTCAGGAGGCGAGCATTGTGCCCGATCTCGCCATCGAGGGAACCAGCCACCTTCAGCGCTGCCCGTGCGGCCGGAAGGTCGGCGGCCAACCGTTCGGCCGCCTCGATCAACTGGCTCCGCGTCGGCGTCAACCCCGGGAATCGGAGTTCGGCCAGGTTCAGGGCCGGCCCGTTCCCGTCCGCCCGCTTGGTCTCGGAGGGCGGTAGCAATACGTACACCGGGAACACGCTAGCGCGCTGCCCCGTGCCCGTGGACCCCTCTGCTCTTATGCCCGTGGAACCCCGCTGCTCGGTGCACCCGGACCCCGTGCCAGGTGCCGGTCGCAAGCAGCGTCCGAGGCGGGTAACGGCTCGGAACGGAAATTCGGTGGTCCCCGAAGGTTTCTGTCGCTACCTTGAACAGCCATGGACGGCCTGAAGTTTCGCCCGCTGCTGGAATCCGACAGTGCCGCGGTGCTGGAGGTTCTGGTGGCCGCAGAAGCGGCCGAGCCGTCGGAATCGTTCGTCGATCTGACGGAAGTGGAGCTGGAGCTGCGGCAACCCGGAATGAATCTTCCTCAGGGTTCGTTGGCCGCGCTGCACAATGGCCGAATCGTCGGCTTCGCAACTTTGTACGCACCCGGGCCGGGAACGGAATGGAATGTTTATCTATCGGGCGCCGTACTTCCCGAATATCGCCGTGCCGGTATCGGTGGTTCGTTGCTGCAATCCCTGATCGACCAGGCGAAGATCCTGCGGGATCGAGACTTTTCCGACCTGCCCGGAATTCTGAAGATCTGGCTGCAGGCGGGTCGGACCTGCGCTGCCGCCTTTGCCGCAGCCGCCGATTTCACCGTTCGGCGGTATTTCTTCGAGATGCGTGCCGGGCTGGAGGACCCGCTCGTCGATTGGGCGGCGCTGGGAACCGTCAACAGCCCGCGCCTCGACGGAATCGAGGTGCGGGGATGGTCCGCCGATGATGACGAGGGTGTGCGACTGGCCTATAACCAGGCCTTCGCCGACCATTGGGGTTCGGTGTCGGCGACCCCCGAGCGGTGGCGGGATATGTTCGCCCAGTCCCCCTTCTTTCGTCCTGACTGCTCTCGGATCGCCGTGCTGAACGCAGAGGTAGTCGGGTTCGTGCTGGTGGACGAGTTCGACTCCGAGACGGCGGCGCACGGCTACCGGACCGGTTACATCGACCGGGTCGGCACCGTTCGCGCGATCCGCGGCCGGGGACTGGCGAAGGCCTTGCTCGCCCAGTCGATGGTCGCGTTGGCCAGTTCCGGGTGCCGGTACGCAGAACTCGGAGTGGATGCCGACTCGCCGACCGGCGCCGGGCGGTTGTACGAGGGTCTCGGTTTCGCGGTGCTGCGTCGCAACCGGGTCACCGGGCTGGACTTCTGACCGATCCGGCGGCCAGCGTTGTGATGTCGATCTGCCCACTAGGCTGACCCGCGCCGCCTCCACAACCGGTGGCGCCGCCGATCGAGGAGTTCTGAGCGTTGATAACCCGGATGTCGACCCTGTTCGTACGTACCCTGCGAGAGGATCCGTCGGACGCCGAGGTGCCGAGCCACCAATTGCTGGTCAGGGCCGGGTACATCCGCCGGGCGGCTCCCGGCATCTACTCATGGCTTCCGCTCGGGTACCGCGTACTGCGCAACGTCGAGCGGATCGTCCGTGAGGAAATGGACGCGATCGGCGCCCAGGAAGTCCACTTCCCGGCCTTGCTGCCCCGTGAGCCCTATGAGGTGACCGGCCGCTGGACCGAATACGGCGAGAACCTGTTTCGCCTTAGGGACCGCAAGGGCGGGGACTACCTACTCGGCCCGACCCACGAGGAAATGTTCACGTTGCTGGTCAAGGACATCTGCTCGTCGTACAAGAGCCTGCCGCTGGCCCTGTACCAGATCCAGACGAAATACCGGGACGAGGCTCGACCCCGGGCCGGAATTCTGCGCGGCCGCGAGTTCGTGATGAAGGACTCCTACTCGTTCGACGTCGATGACGCCGGGCTGGCTGCGTCCTACCAACGCCACCGCGAGGCCTACATCCGGATCTTCGAGCGACTCGGACTGCGTTACGTCATCGTGGCCGCGGTTTCCGGCGCCATGGGCGGAAGTGCATCCGAGGAGTTCCTGGCCGACTCCGAGGTGGGGGAGGACACATACGTGCGCTCGCCCGGCGGCTATGCCGCCAATGTGGAGGCCGTCACCACCCCGGTGCCATCGGCTGTTTCGTTCGAGGGAGCGCCTGCCGCGCACGTGGAGGACACTCCCGACACGCCGACGATCGAGACCCTGGTCGCGGTGTCCAACGACCGGTTTCCCCGCGCCGATCGGGCCTGGGACGCGTCGGACACACTGAAGAATCTGATCGTGACGCTTCGACTGCCCGACGGCAGCACAGAACCGCTGGCCATCGGGCTGCCCGGCGACCGCGACGTCGATCTCAAGCGGTTGGAAGCACAGCTCGCGCCGGCCGAGGTACAGCCCTTCACCGAGGACGACTTCCGGAAGAACCCGTCGCTGGTCAAGGGCTACATCGGGCCGGGAGTCCTGGGTTCGACGCGGTCCAGCAGGATCCGCTACCTGCTGGACCCGCGAATAGTGACCGGAAGCCGCTGGATCACCGGGGCCGACCAGCCAGGCCGGCACGTCTTCGACCTGACCGCCGGCCGTGATTTCACCGGCGACGGCGTCGTCGACGCGGCAGAGATCAGGGAAGGCGACCCTGCCCCCGACGGGTCAGGTCCGCTGTCGCTGGCTCGCGGCATCGAGATGGGCCATATCTTCCAGCTGGGACGCAAGTACGCCGATGCCCTTGGGTTGCAGGTGTTGGATCAGAACGGCAAGCGGGTCACGGTCACCATGGGTTCGTACGGAGTCGGCGTGTCCCGAGCCGTAGCGGCCGTGGCGGAGAACTCGCACGACGAGAAGGGCCTGATCTGGCCGCGCGAACTGGCGCCTGCAGACGTGCACCTGGTGATCGCCGGAAAGGGACCGGAGATCGTCGGTGCTGCCGAGCAGCTGGCTGACACCCTGGACGGTGCCGGCATCCGGGTCGTGCTCGACGATCGGAACGTCTCGCCCGGCGTCAAGTTCACCGATGCGGAACTGATCGGGGTGCCCACCATCGTGGTGGTCGGTCGCGGGATGGCGACCGGAGTGGTCGAGCTGAAGGACCGCCGATCAGGGCACAGCGACGAGGTGGGCCTGGACGAAGTCGTCACCCGTTTGCTGGCGCTGGTCACCCGCTGACCCGGGCCTTGTCGATCGGGCGGGCGGGCAGCGCTCAAGCCTGGCCCGGAAACGGACTCATCCCTGACCCGGAAACGGAACTGTGGCCGGTGTCGTCTTCGCAGCCACCTTCAGGCGGGTCAGCCAGACCGCGGAGTCCGAGAGCCCGGCGAGCGCGGTGCTCCGGAGTGCTGAGTTGTCGGTCGCGCCGATCACGGCCCGCCAGGCGGACGCGCAGTCACCCTCGATCACGGCGCTGAGCGCGCGCGCGCCAACCACGTCGGTCACCGGATGGGGAAGCGAATACGACGGCGCCGCCGCCGGCGCCTTGGACCCGCCGCTGACCAGCGTCCCGGCGGTCGCCTCGCGGCGGGCGAGGTGGCCGTCGCGAATGGCGGCGATGAGAGCGGCGTCGGCGGTGTCGTAGGCGGCGACCAGGTCGTAGGCCCAGACCGCGACCTGTTCGGCAGCCAGCGCCGCCTGCAGAGCACCGGCAGTGTCCGCGGCCAACTTGATCGGCGCTGCGGCGGTGGGTCCACCGGGATCGGCACCGCTCGTCGGCGACGCAGGCGCTCCGGCGCCGGACGCGGCCGGAACCGCTGCCGAGACCGCGCCGGAATCCGGCTGCGGCGCCGTAGGTGTGGCCGGATCCGTCATTTCAAAGCCTCTCGATGGCTTGCCAGACAGGCGGCGATGGACCCGAACAGGGCGGCGCGGTACCGCGAGGCCAGTGGAAGGGCATCGATGAACATTCCCTGTGCCTGGGTGGCGTCGCTGCGCACAGCGGCCAGCAGCAGGACGGGCGCCGAGGGCACGGCAATCGTCGGATCCGCCGTCGGCTTTTCCTTCTCGGCGGCAGCGGCCTGCGGGCTGGTCCGGCCCAATTCGGCGATCAAGGCGTTCAGATGGGCGCTCCGGTCCTCACGGATCGGAGTCAACCGCCCGGCCAGGGCAGGATCTGCGGCGATGGCATTGGTCAACCGCACCAGGTGCAGACGGGTGGTGGCGACCAAGCTCGGAGTGGGATCTGCAGTGGGAGGCAGGGCCGCCGTGACCGTCCTGGTGATCTTCGGTTGGGTCGAGAACGGATTGCAGCCGGCCGTCGCGAGCAACGCGACAGCACCTGCGCTCGTCATCAGGGCTCGCCGCGCCAACACCGGAGTCAGCGGCACGCGCCGCGGGTCGGATTGCACGCGACCATCATGGCAGGACACCCGGCGCCGACGGCACCGTACGCTCCCCGGTGCGCGCACGGACCATCCTGCAGGCGGTGCGGGCGGGAACGCCGGCCCGATAGAATCGGTCTCCGCGCCCGGCGGTCCTGCCGGTGCGTCGCAGTGACTTCGGACAGTACGTCCTACAACTACAGAGCGCCGGGAGGCAGCATGGCATCGGCAGACCAAGAGCGATTGCGAGAAGTGGTCGAGGCGGTCGTCTCCGCTGCCGGCTACGACCTGGAAGAGATGACCGTGGTCGCCGCCGGGCGCCGGCGGATGCTGCGCGTGGCGATCGATTCCGACGTCGGCGTCGACCTGGACGATGCGGCCGCGGTCAGCCGAAACATCTCGGACCGGTTGGACGAGCTGGACGCGACGGACCCGATGGGCAGCTTGGCGTACACGCTGGAGGTGACCAGCCCCGGGATCGGCCGGCCGCTGACGCTGCCGCGCCATTTCCGCCGGGCTCGTGGGCGGTTGCTCGCGATCACCACGGTCGATGGCGATTCGCTGTTCGGCCGGGTCGTGCTGGGCCGGGACACCGAGGTGGATCTCCTGGTCGGCCCCTCCGGCACCGAGCCGCTGACGTTGGCCCACTCGGCGATCGCAAAGGCGAAGGTCGAGGTCGAGTTCAATTCGCCGTCCGGCCAGGTGCTGGCGTTGCTCGGAGCCGAAACGGCGGAAGATCTCCGGCAGGATGCGGCAGCTGACCTCGACGAGGACGATCCCGACGACGAGGATCCCAACAACGAGGATTCTGACGACGAGGATTCTGACGACGACGGTGACAACTGAAGGGCCCATGACTTCCCGCCGGACGGCGCGTCGGCCGGACGCAGATTTCCCAGAAGCGAACGAGAAGGATCACCTGAACATGAACGTCGACATCACCGCACTACGCGCAGTTGAGAAGGAAAAAGGAATCGAGCTCGATTCGCTGGTCGAAACGCTGGAGTCCGCCCTCTTGACGGCCTATCGACACATCGAAGGACACGCCCAGCACGCTCGAGTCGAGGTGAACCGCAAGTCCGGCGAGATCAATGTGCTGGCCAGCGAATTGGACGAGAGAGGCGCAGTGCTGTCGGAGTGGGACGACACGCCGGAGGACTTCGGCCGGATCGCAGCGGCCACCGCCCGGCAGGTGATTGCGCAACGTTTGCGCGATGCCGAGAACGAGCGGACCTTCGGCGACTTCGCGGGTCGTGAACACGAACTGATCACCGGAACCGTGAGTGCCGACGCCAAGGTGAACGCGCGCGGCGTCGTGGTGGTCAGCCTGGGCGAGATCGAGGGCATCATCCCGGCTGCGGAACAGGCGCCGGGGGAGTCATACGTCCATGGTCAGCGACTGCGTTGCTACGTCGTGGCGGTGACCAGGGGGATCAGGGGCGCACAGATCACGTTGTCCCGCACCCATCCCAATCTTGTCCGCAAGTTGTTCGCCCTGGAGGTTCCTGAGATCGCCGATGGCAGCGTCGAGATCACCGCGATCGCACGAGAAGCCGGGCATCGTTCGAAGATCGCCGTGAAGCCGACGGTTGCCGGAC
>JBPCPG010000035.1:0-18039 GCA_050999445.1 Nakamurella sp.
CCCGTTGCACCCGACCGCCGGGCGTTCCGTCGCTGTCCCGCAGGTAGGTGTCGCGAAGCCGCGTCGTTTCCTCGCGCATCCGATCCAGCCGCACGTACAGCGCCGTGATGAACTGCTGCTCGGCGACAAGATCACTGCTTTCGGACCCGGACAACGAACCCACCTTGGCCTTGGAGATGACGCCGCGCCGATTTTCGGTCGCCGACCACCCTTTCAGACGTGCGCCGTCCACCGCCAATCGCCGGAGGCCGGCCTGCACGGTCGGTGCGGGCGCCGGTCCGTACGGATGAGTGGTCTGTGCGGATGAGTGGTCTGTGCGGGTGGAGGGTCTGGGCGGGTGGAGGGCCTGGGCGGGTCGCTGGTCTCTGGGTAACCGGTGGAGATGGGGCGCCCCTACGATCTGCACCATGGTGACCAACCCGGCAACCGACGATCCGTCGGCGGTCGATCCGCCGCCGGATCCACCATCGGCTCGACCGCCGGATCCAACAGGTGGGAGGCGCAACCTCCTGGCGGATTGCCAGAATTGCTTTGCGCTCTGCTGCGTCGCCTTGCCTTTCGCCAGGTCGGCCGACTTCGCCATCGACAAGAAAGGCGGCACGCCATGCCCGAATCTGGCACCGGATTTTCGCTGTGGGATTCACAACCGCCTCCGTCCAACCGGATTCGTGGGGTGCACGGTCTACGACTGCTTCGGCGCCGGTCAGCAGGTCAGTCAAGTCACGTTCGGCGCCGCTGACTGGCGCAGTTCGCCGTCCATCGCGACGCAGATGTTCGAGGTCTTCCCTGTCATGCGAGATCTGCACGAATTGCTCTGGTACCTGCGCGAGTCGCTGGAACTCCGGTCGGCGTCCCAGCTGCACCCGGCGCTGAAGAATGCGGTGCGCGACACCGAGCGCCTGACCGACTCCGAACCTGCGGTGCTGCTCGCCCTCGACGTCGACGTTCATCGGCGACGAGTGGGCGCGCTGCTGGTGCAGGTCAGCGAGCTGGTCCGGGCCCAGGCGGTAGGCAGGGAGGGTTCCAAGCACCGCACCGACCTCGTCGGAGCAGATCTGATGGGCGCCAAGTTGGCCCGGGCGGACCTGCGTGGCGCCGATCTGCGCGGCGCGTACCTGATCGGTGCCGACCTGCGGCGGGCGGATCTGCGGCTGGCGAGTCTGATCGGTGCGGACCTGCGGGCTGCCGAACTGCAAGGTGCAGATCTGTCGAGCAGCTTGTTCCTCACCCAATTCCAGCTCAATGCGGCGAAAGGCGACGGAATGACTGTCATTCCGGATTCGTTGTCGCGACCGGCGCACTGGTCGACCCGATCCGACTGATTCGATCGGCGAACCGGCGCTGCACCTCGGGGCTGGCCACGTTTCCATCGATAGCGGTGCGCGCACAATGGCGCGAGTGATCGCACAACAGTGGGTTCTGCACGTCGATCTCGACCAATTCATTGCGGCCGTCGAGGTTTTGCGTCGACCCGAACTGGCCGGACTGCCGGTGATCGTCGGCGGCTCCGGTGATCCGACCCAGCGATCCGTCGTGGCGACGGCCTCCTACGAGGCACGAGCGTTCGGAGTGCAATCAGGCATGCCGATGCGCCTCGCCGCCAGGAAATGCCCTGGGGCGGTGTTCCTGCCCAGCGATCGCGAAGCGTACGAAGTAGCTTCGGACCAGGTGATGGCAGTCCTTCGTACCTTCTCGAAACTTCCGCTGCGCGTGGAGGTGCTCGGTTGGGACGAGGCGTTCCTGGGCGCCGCTACCGACACCCCCGAGCAACTTGCGAAGGAAGCGCAGCGAGCCGTGTTGGCGGCGACCGGATTGTGGTGCTCGATAGGAATCGGGGACAACGTGCTGCGTGCGAAAATGGCCACGGACTTCGGAAAACCGGCGGGCGTCTTCATTCTGACCGCGACGAATTGGTTCCAGATCATGGGCGACCGGTCCACTGACAGCCTGTGGGGGATCGGCCGCAAGACGGCGAAGCGCCTTGCCGACCTCGGGTTCTCCCGCGTGGATGAACTCGCGGCAGCGGACCCACTGGACCTCGGCCGTCAGGTCGGTCCGACCATGGGCCCCCGATACGTGGGCATGGCCCGCGGTCAGGGCCGGACGGAGGTTCTCGATGCCCCTTATGTCCCGCGATCCCGGAGCCGCGAGACGACCTTCCAGCAAGATCTCGTCGACTGGTCCGTGGTCCGCGCAGAGGTGGAAAAGCTGGCGAACCAGGTCGCTGCTGACGTCGAGGCGGATGGAAGGCTTGCGATAAGGGTGGGTCTCAAGGTGCGGTTCAAGCCCTTCGACACCGCAACCCGGAGCTTGCCGCTGGCTGCGCCCACCGGTGACGCGGGGCCGATTTCCGCTGCCGCCCTCGATCTGGTGGAGACCTTCGATCACGACCGCCCGATCCGGTTGCTGGGCGTGCGAGCCGATTTCCCGGTCGATGGGCAAGCACAGCCGGCGAATCCGTCCCGCGGCCGCGCCGGACTCGGTGGCGACGCAATCTCCTGAGATGTGCAGGCGCTCTGTCCCCGGACCGCCGGCGAACCGGCCCAGGAGTCGGGGCGATATCATTTCCGGACCGGTTCGAGAACGCACTCACAGGGCGGATCACATGGACGAGTTGCCTGACCTGGAAACGATTTCCACCCTCCTCAGGGTGGTCGAGGGCAGAGATCCGGTGACGACCGGCGTCGCCCGGTTCGACGAGGACCACAACGTCCTGCGCAGCACCCAGGCCGAGGTTCTCGCCGCCCTCACGCGAAACCTGCCCGAGAACTACGACAAGGACGATCTGCGTCGCGTCCTGGAGCGTATCGAGGATGCCATCGAGGTCAATCGCGCCGTTCGTCAGCAGGCTTCAGCCCGAGAAGGCGCGGGTCGGCCGCAGTAGGACGATCCGACGGCAGCGGCGCAGCGGGACCGCTTCCGCCGCTCGGGTTGCGGTATCGTCTAACCGAGGCCGAGGGGCGCTGCGACGGACCGGGAGTCCGCCACGCTCGGCCTGATGATGCAGGCAGAAGCGCGCCTCCGAAAAGGAGGCGATTCTGATGGTGTCCAATGGGCGCGACGAACGGGCCGAGGCCCTCCGCAAGCTTCTCGGTGAACGAGTCGTCGTACTCGACGGAGCCTGGGGTAGCATGTTCCAAGGCGCCGGACTCACCGCATCGGACTACACCGGCGAGATCCTCGCGGATCATTCTCGCGACGTCCACGGCGATCCGGATCTGCTCAACATCACCCGACCGGACGTCGTTCTGGACGTCCACCGTCAGTATCTGGCCGCCGGCGCGGATATCACCACCACCAACACTTTCACCGCCACCAGCATCGGTCAGGCGGACTACGCACTGCAGCACCTGGTGCGAGACATGAATCTTCAGGGTGCCCGATTGGCGCGTCAGGCCGCCGATGAATTCGGCGGCAGGTTCGTGGCAGGGTCGATCGGCCCGCTGAATGTGACGCTGTCCCTTTCTCCGCGGGTGGAGGACCCCGCCTATCGGGCCGTCTCGTTCGACCAGGTGCGCGAGGCCTACGTCGAGCAGATCCGGGCACTTGACGACGGCGGTGTCGACCTGCTGCTGATCGAGACCGTCTTCGACACCCTCAATGCCAATGCGGCGATCGCCGCAGCGCGTGAAGTTGCGCCACACCTTCCGCTCTGGATCTCGGTCACGATTGTCGACCTGAGCGGGCGCACCCTGTCCGGTCAGACCGTCGAGGCGTTCTGGAGCGCCATCGAACACGCGAAGCCGCTCGTCGTCGGGGTGAACTGCTCCCTGGGTGCACTGGAGATGCGGCCGCACGTGGCGGAGTTGTCCAAACTCGCGAATACCTATGTGGCCTGCCATCCCAACGCCGGCCTGCCCAATGCCTTCGGCGGCTACGACCAGACGCCGAGCGAGACGGCCGACCTGGTCGGAGAATTCGCCGGTTCCGGCATGGTCAACATCGTCGGTGGTTGCTGCGGAACCACTCCTGCCCACATTGCCGAGATCGCGAAGGCTGTGGCCGGCCTGCCGCCGCGAAAATTGCCGGCTGCCACGGGGCGAACCCGGTTCAGCGGGCTGGAACCGTTCACCATCGGCAAGGACACCGGTTTCGTGATGATCGGCGAGCGCACGAATGTCACCGGCTCGAAGCGTTTTCGCAGGTTGATCGAGGCCGACAATCACCAGGGTTCGGTGGATGTCGCGCTCGAGCAGGTCCGCGGTGGGGCGAACCTGTTGGACGTGAACATGGACGCCGATCTGCTGGACAGCGAAAAGGCCATGACGACGTTTCTCAACCTGATCGCCACGGAGCCGGAGGTGGCCCGGCTTCCGATCATGATCGACAGCTCCCGCTGGTCCGTGCTGGAAGCCGGCCTGAAATGCGTGCAGGGCAAGGGAGTCGTGAACTCCATCAGCTTGAAGGATGGCGAGGAGCCTTTCCTGGAACAGGCCCGGAGAGTTCATGACTACGGCGCGGGCGTCGTCGTGATGGCCTTCGACGAACAGGGTCAGGCCGACACCGCGCACCGCAAGGTGTCGATCTGTGGGCGCGCTTATGATCTGCTGACCCAGCAAGCGGGTTTCGCGCCGGAGGACATCGTCTTCGACCCGAACGTGCTGGCAGTGGCCACGGGGATCAGTGAACACAACGGATATGCCAAGGCCTTTCTGGAAGCGCTGCCGCTGATCAAGCAGCGTTGCCCCGGAGTTCACATCAGTGGCGGCATCTCGAACCTGTCGTTCTCCTTCCGCGGCAACGACGTGGTGCGCGAGGCGATGCACTCTGCTTTCCTGTTCCATGCAGTACAGGCCGGCCTGGACATGGGAATCGTGAACGCGGGTCAACTCGTGGTCTACGAGGACATCCCGCCGGAATTGCTCGAACTCGTCGAGGACGTGCTGTTCGATCGCCGGGAGGACGCCACCGACCGGCTGGTGACCTTCGCCGAGACAGTGACCGGGTCGGCCACTGCGCGCACCGTGGACCTGTCCTGGCGGGACGCGCCCGTGGCGGAGCGCTTGGCGTACGCACTCGTCCACGGCGTCGTCGACTTCATCGAGGTGGACACCGAAGAGGCCCGGCTCCAGATGGCTCGGCCGCTGCAGGTGATCGAGGGCCCACTGATGGACGGCATGAAGACGGTCGGCGACCTCTTCGGATCAGGCAAGATGTTCCTCCCACAGGTCGTGAAGAGCGCTCGGGCGATGAAACGCTCTGTCGCCTATCTCGAGCCCTTCATGGAGGCGGAGAAGGAACTTGCGCGACAGGAGGGTCGGGTTCACGACGATCGCGGACAGGGCACGATCGTGCTGGCGACCGTCAAGGGCGACGTGCACGACATCGGCAAGAATATCGTCGGAGTAGTGCTGGGCTGCAACAACTATCGAGTCATCGATCTCGGTGTGATGGTGCCGGCTGCGAAGATCCTCGAGACCGCCCTGGCCGAGAAGGCCGATGCTATCGGTCTTTCCGGGCTGATCACTCCGTCGCTGGATGAGATGGTTTCGGTGGCAGCGGAAATGCAAAGGCGTGGCATCGAGCTACCGCTGTTGATCGGTGGGGCGACAACCTCCCGGCAACACACGGCGGTGCGGATTGCGCCGGCATACCAGGGATCCACCCTGCACGTCATCGACGCTTCCCGGGTGGTCGGTGTGGTGTCGAACCTGCTGGATCCGGAACGGGCGGAACAGTTGGCGGTGGACAACAGGGCGGAGCAGGAACGGCTCCGCGAGCAGCATGCCGGCCGCCAGCACAAGCGACTGCTCACCATCGACGAGGCCAGAGCGAACCGCGAGATCGTCGATTTCGCCGAACTCCCCGGGCCGAGTTTCACCGGGGTCCGGGTCGTCCACCCGAAAATCGAGCAACTACGAGAAATGATCGACTGGCAGTTCCTTTTCCTGGCGTGGGAATTGCGAGGTAAATACCCCGCCATTCTCGACCAACCGGTCGCCCGGGAACTGTTCGATGATGCGAACACCTTGCTGGACCAGATCATCGCCGACGGGTCGTTCACCGCTGATGGCGCGTACGCGTTCTGGCCGGCGCATTCCGAGGGCGACGACATCGTCCTGGATCTGGCCGAACCGGTCGCGTTTCCCATGCTGCGCCAGCAGACCGAGAAACCGCTGGCCCGTCCGAACCGAGCCTTGTCCGACTACATCGCCCCCGCGGCGGATCATCTCGGCGGCTTCGCCGTCGCCATCCACGGTGCGCAGGAGCTCGCGGCGAAGTACGAGAACGAGCAGGACGACTACCGGGCGATCATGGTGAAGGCCCTGGCGGATCGACTGGCCGAGGCCTTCGCCGAGTTCATCCACCTAGAGGTCCGGCGGGAATGGTTCGAACCTGACGCGGACCCGGCACTGGAAGATCTGCACGCCGAGCGGTTCCGTGGCATTCGACCGGCGTTGGGATATCCGGCCAGCCCCGATCACAGCTTGAAGAAGGAATTGTTCGGGCTGCTGAAAGCCGATCGATTGGGCATGGCCCTGACCGAATCCTTCGCCATGTCGCCGGCTGCGAGCGTCAGCGGCCTCATTTTCGCCAATCCGGCGTCGCGGTACTTCACGGTCGGCCGAGTCAACGTGGACCAGGTGCAGGACTACAGCCGAAGGCGAGGCATGGACCAGGTTGAGGTCGAACGGTGGTTGCGGCCGAACCTGGCGTACGAGCCGAAGTAGCTTCGATCAGCGACCACCCTCGATGCGCCGGGCCCGTTGCTCGGATCCTGGTCGGCCGTACGGGTAGTCAGCGGCCAGCGGGTCACTCGCCTCGTCCAGCCGTTCGGTATCCGCGGCGTCGAGGTGCAGGTCCGCAGCACCGAGGTTGTCCTCGAGCTGTTCGACCGTACGGGCGCCGAGAATGACCGAGGTGACGGCCCGTCGATCGGCCAGCCAGGCCAGCGCGACCTGAGCCATCGACACCCGCTGGTCGTCCGCCACCTTCTGGACGGCATCCACCACCTGCCAGGTGCGGTCCTGCGCCGACCGTCGGTCGTAGGCCTCGACCCCGCGATCCGGGTTCTCGCCCAGTCGGGTCGCCCCGGTCGGCCTGGCGTCCCGGCGGTATTTTCCGGTCAACCAGCCGCCGCCCAACGGAGACCAGGGCAGCAGGCCCAGACCCGCGTCTTCGCACGAGGGCACGACCTCCCATTCCAGCTCGCGCACCAGCAGGCTGTACTGGGGTTGCAGGGTGACCGGAGGCTCCAGTCCCAGAGCGGCAGCCGTCGCGACGGCCTTCTGGACCTGCCACCCGGTGAAGTTCGAGAGGCCGACGTAGCGGATCTTGCCGGCCTTGACGAAACCGTCAAGGGTACGAAGCGTCTCGGCGATCGGAGTCAGGGGATCCCAGCTGTGCACCTGGTACAGGTCGACGCAGTCGACGCCCAGTCGACGCAGCGAATCCTCTAGTGCGCGCTGCAAGTGCCGACGGGACAGGCCGAGATCGTTGGGACCGTCGCCCATCGGAAACCGACCCTTGGTGGCCAGCACGACTCGGTCAGTCACTGCCGCTTCCGTTCTGGCCAGCCATTTCCCGACTATCTCCTCCGAGATGCCGGCACTGTACACATCAGCAGTGTCGATCAGCGTTCCGCCGGCTGCGACGAAGGTGTCGAGCTGGCTGTGTGCGATTTGCTCCGAACTCTCGGCGCCGAACGTCATCGTGCCGAGAGCGAGTCGGGAAACTGCGCAACCTGTGTTGCCAAGGAGTCGGTATTCCATCCATGCATCCTGTCAGCAGGGCTACCCGAGCATCATGCAGCCCCCACGAACGGCGCCCGAGCACACCGTCGGCGAACCGCGAGGGCATCGCGCGTGAGCGTCGATCCCCACCGAATGACCGCTACTGTCGGTCGGCGATCCCCGACGCAACGGCCGGCACGGCCATCCGAATTCCGCCCGACCCGGTGCAGCGGACGTCACGTTGCGGTGGCCACTCCGGGGTGAGATCAGGGCGGCGGTAGAGCGTCACCTATTCTTCTCGCCGCGGGGGCGCGTGCCGCTTCCTGCACCGCATTCATCGCGGCCTCGGTGTCGAACCCCATCATCAGTGCGCGGCGCAGATAGTCGGCGGCCTGTCCATGAATGAGCCGGTGACGCTCCTGCGCCGAGATGTGCTCGACGGATTCGGCGACCCTGGTGCCCCCGCCGCGGCTGGAACGAATCAGGCCAATGCTTTCCAACTCGCGGTAGGTGCGGGCAACGGTGCCGGTCGCCAACCCCAGGTCGCTGGCCAGCTGGCGGACGGGTGGCAGTCGATCGCCGGGCGCCATCACGTTGCACCGGATCAGTTCGACCAGCTGGCGGCGTAGCTGCTCGTAGGGCGGGGTGGGGTCGGTCGTGACGATGACAAGGGTGGGGTGGTCAACCATGATTTGCCTCGCCTCGAATCCAACGCCTGACGGGCACTATCGCCGTCACGCTGAATACCAACAGGGCCAACCACATGGGGATGGAGGCAATCAAGACCCAACCGGTCAAGGACCACCACGGCGGCGGGCAGCTACTTCTCAGCAACCCTGCAGCCGTCAACGACGCAACACCCAACAGCGGAAGAGCAATCAGCACTCCGCATGCTCCGGTCACAGCGCTCGCCGCCCGGCGCCGCATGAAGTTGTCCTCACCCAGTCGTCCCACCAGATCCTGCGGTCGAGCGCGCAACAGAATGCGACGCAGGACCACTCCCGCCAAGACCAGGCCCACGGCAACGATGATCGCGAGCGGAACACTGTAAAAGGATCCGACCCAAGGACCGCTGCCTTCGGAAAAGATCGCGTCACAGGTCCGGGAAAGGCTCCGCCCGGCCCTGCCCTGATCATCCGGGGAAGCCATCGCTGTCGTCAATGCCAACAGGCCGAATAGCACGCACCCTGCTGCACCCACCGCCCTGGACAGGCGTTTGGGCAGATAGTCGTGAACGCGCCGCACTTCCAACATCGCTTCGCGAGTCGTGCCGTTGCGCGCATCGGGAAAGAACTCTCCGGCCAGGACGCCCAGCAGTGCGCAAAAGCTGAATAGTGGGGCGGCGAGCAGCAGACCTCGGCCGAGGCTGCCCTCGGCAGCCAAGAGGTAGGCAGCAACCACCCCCACGGTTATCCCCGTCCAGCGCCATACCCAGACGGGTGTGGCACGGGCCGACGGCATGACATCTGCGGAAATTCCATTGGCCAGCCGGAACCGAGCCATCACAGCGACCGCACCGACGAGTACGACGCCCATCAACAGCCACAGCGACGAACCAGCCACAACTTCACCCCTTGTCACATGGAAGTAGTACAAGCGATCATGACAGCGTCATGTTGGTGTGTCAATAAGCTGGTACAAGTTGGGAGCGTGCCGCTCATCTGCACGCCAGCAGCAATGCCGCGTTCACCTCAACTCTGGGCGACGCACGGAACCTGCCCATCGACGACGACGCCGTCGACATCGTCCTGCTGCTCGGCCCGCTGTACCACCTGACCGACGCCGGCGACCGCAGACAGGCGCTGGCCGAAGCAGTGCGAGTGGCCCGGCCCGGCGGCCAGGTGATCGTGGCGGCCATCAGTCGCTGCGCCGCACTGCTGGAACTCGCAGGTCTTGGCGAACTCGACGAGGAGGCAGAGACAGAGGTCGTGCAGTTGATCGAGACGGGTATCCATCGGGACGATTCGCGCAGTTTCACCACGGCATATTTCCATCGTGCGCAAGAATTGGCCGTGGAGCTGTCCGCGGCCGGCCTGGGTGACGTCCGAGTGCTGGGTATCGAGGGTCCTAGCGTTCCGGCGTTGGACAGCGCGCCCGAAAAATCCGTCGCGAGTGTTTTCGAATCCGCAGTCCGCTGCGCGCAGGTCGTCGAAGCGGATCCTGCGCTGATGTCAGCAAGCCCGCATCTACTCGGCCTCGGCCGCGTGCTCCCAGCACAGTGACGGCATAGTTCATCGCGTGGGTTCCGGAGAAAGCCGAACGCGGCGTCGACGCATCAACGAGGTGACGCCCACCGAGCCTGGTCCTAAGAACTCCCACCGGAGCTTGGTCGTAAGACTCCGGTAAGCGCCCGTCAGCCCACATCGATCGAGCAGCGGTCACACTGAAATCGTGCCAACCGGTGCGAACGAGTCGACCTAGTCATTCGGAGCGACCTGACATGTGGACCTTGATCTCGATCGGTCTGCTCGCCGGCTTGATCGCCGGAGTTTCGCCCTGCATCTTGCCGGTGCTTCCGGTTCTGTTCTTCGCGGGCGGCAGCCCGGGGGCGCCTGCGACAGCCGCAGATCGGCCATTACCTCGCGGACGACCGCTGATCATCGTCGCAGGCGTCGTGCTCAGCTTTTCGGTGCTGACCCTGCTCGGATCCGCTGTCCTGTCGGCGCTTCATCTTCCGTCGGACCTGCTGCGGTGGGCCGCCCTGGTGGTGTTGCTGCTGATCGGTCTGGGTCTGTTGCTGCCTCGACTGGAGCAGATGCTGCAAACGCCGTTCCGACGTCTGCCGACCGCACTCACCCGAAGGGTGAAGGTGCCGCTGGGTAATTCCAGGGGAAGTGCAATACTTCTGGGCCTTGGCCTTGGCGCGCTCTTCGTCCCATGCGCCGGCCCTGTCCTCGCAGCGATCAGCATCGCCGGGACGACCGGCCGAGTCACCGGTTCAATTACGGCATTGACCATCGCATTCGCCGTCGGAGTCGCGGTTCCCATGTTGCTCTTCGTCTCCGCCGGTGCAGGCATTGCCCGGCGGCTCTCAACCTTTCGCCGATACCAGGCTCGGTTCCGTATGGTCGGCGGCGCCACGATGATCCTTCTGGCGGTTGCTCTCAGCTTGAACCTCACTGACGGACTGCAACGAACTATTCCGAACTACACCCAGGCCCTTCAGAACGGCGCGGAGGACAATCCGGCTGCACGAGCGGCATTGCGCGATCTGAATGACGAACCCACGCTCGCGAGCACCCCGCCAACCGCGAACCCGCCGAACGCGATCACCCCGGCCGTGATCGCACCCGCCGAGCGTCCGGCTCCGCCAGCGGTGGCTTCCTCGGCACCGAGCGCCGGCGCTTCGGGCTCCGCCAGCTCGCCCGGCCGCTTGCCGGATGCGTCCAGCACCGCGCCGGACGCAGCAGGTCCCGTTGTCGAGTGCCGTTCGCAGGCAAAGGAACTCGCCAACTGCGGTCCGGCGCCAGCGATCGGTGGCATCGAGAGTTGGCTCAACACGACCAATGGTCAGCCGGTCACCCTGTCTGCACAGCGCGGCAAAGTAGTCCTCGTCAATTTCTGGACTTTCTCGTGCATCAATTGCCAGCGGGCCCTGCCGTTCATCAACTCCTGGTACGCCAAATACCATGCGAGCGGCCTCGAGGTTGTCGGCATACACACCCCCGAATTCGCCTACGAGCACGAACGCGGCAACGTGGCAGATGCACTCAAATCCGACGACATCAGGTATCCGGTGGCATTGGACAACTCCAGCGTGACGTGGCGCGCCTATTCGAACAGCTTCTGGCCGGCGGCCTACCTCGTCGATTCACAGGGTGTGCTCAGGCATGTCGCCTTCGGAGAAGGCGGTTATGCCGACAGCGAGCTGTTGATCAGGGAGCTGCTTCGCAATGCCCGTCCCGGCGTGGCGCTACCGCCGCCCTCGGATCCGACCGTGCCGATCGGGTAGAAAATATCTCCAGCTTTCCGCAGGCACTGGGACCTCGACAACGCTCGACAGCATGCGGGCCCCCTCGACCGACTGCAGTGCGCTGAGCATGAGGTCGTGGCCGCCGAACCGGCCGACATTTGCGGCGCTGGCAAAATGGCTGCTGGTCCGCGGCACGGTGGAAGCCGTCGCAAGCACCGGACTTCCCACCGCAGCATCACTGCGGCAACACTTCTCACCCGATTCGGGTCTTCACCTGCCCTCATCGCGCCGAGTTCCCGGTCTGAAGAACCGCACGAATACGCGGTGCTATCTCGGCGACCGTGGTTGTGTACCTTCCACCAGTGCGCTCTGCAGTCGGTCCGCGGTGTCGACGTCCGGCTGCCGCGCCGCGAGCACATCCGCGTACAGGAACGATTCTCCCAACCGCACCAGGGCATAGGCCAGCGCGCCCGGCTCGATGATCGGGACCAGCCCGAACTCATCCATGTCGCGGCGGAGCTGAGCCTCCACGAAGGTGACGATGCCGGTCTGTACCCTTCCGCGTGGATCGGTGAGCACCCGCAGCGTCAATGCCGGTTCGTCGTCCAGCAGTCGACGCAGCCCTTTCGACTGGGACACGATTGCGTTGACCTCCCGGCCGATGCCAGGGGTGTGCAGTTCGCCTTCCGGCCGCCGGGCCTCCCATCGTTGCTCGGCAGTAGCCAGGGTACGTTCGGTGAGTACCCACAACGCCTTGTCCAACAACGCATCCCGGCCACCGACCTGGCGGAACACCGTGGCACGGGAGACGCCGAGCTCGTCGGCGATGCCCTGCATGTCCAGTCGCCTACCGACATGCAGCCACCGGGCTGCAAGATCAACACACCGCCCTCCGCCCGGCGCCGTCGGGCCGGCCCCGACCCGCGAGCGGTTCGGTGAACCGACGGCGCCTACCATTAATCGCGTCAGACGCTGCCGGGTGCGGCAGCCTGAGCAGTTGCTTCGCCGGAGAACACGCTGTCGACAATAGCCTGGGTCGCAGGACCGTAGGGCGGGAGAAATGCATCGGCGAGGTCACCGGTACCGCGTACGACCACTCCTCTCGGGTTGGAGAATTCGCGAAAGCCTTCGATGCCGTGATGGCGACCGTTGCCGCTCTGGCCGACTCCACCGAAGCCCAGCGACGGCAGCGCACCCTGAACTGCGCAGACGTTGACGCACGCGCCCCCGGACGTCGTCTGCTGGAGGACGTGCTCGGCCACTTTGGCGTCCTTGCTGTACACGTAGAGCCCCAACGGCCGCTCGCCGGCATTGAGCTCGGCAAGGGTCTCGTCGAGGTCGTCGTAGGGCACAACCGGCAGGATGGGACCGAAGATCTCCTCCTGCATGATGCGCAAATCCTTCGGCGGGTCGACGACGAGGACCAGTGGCAGCCGGCGGCTCGCCGCGTCACCTTCACCGCCGAGCTCCACCACCTGCGCCCCTGACGTTTTCGCCTCCTGGATCATCGCCGTGATCCGGTCCAGGTGCCGCTGGGTGATGATGCCCGTGCAGTCCGCGGAGCGGGCGTAACCCGGCAGTTCTTCGTTGAGGTAATGCTCGGCATGCGTCACGAAATCGGCCAGGTGTGCTCGCGGAACCAGCGCATAGTCCACGGAAATACACATCTGACCGTTCTTGATCAGTTTGGTGCCGACGATGTTGCGGACGCTCGCGGCGTCAACGCTGCCTGCGGTGAGAATGGCAGGGCACTTGCCCCCGAGCTCGAGCGTCACCGGCACAAGATTCTCCGCCGCTGCCCGCGCGACCTCGCGCCCGATCGCCGGGCTGCCGGTGTAGAGCAGATGGTCCCAGCGCAGGGTCGGGAATTCCTTGGCAAGCGTGAGGCCGCCGATCGATACAGCGACGAGGTCTTCGGCAAAAGTGTCGGACAGCATGCGTTGCAGCAGTTCCGCGCAGGCAGGGGTGTAGTCGGACGGCTTGATCACCACCCGATTGCCGGCGGCCAGCATCTCCACCAGCGGACCGAGTGACAGATCGAACGGGAAGTTCCACGGGACGATGTTGCCGATGACACCCTTGGGTTGACAGCGGATTCCGGCCCGTGCGGTTCCGTAGAAGGCCGGATCCGGCCGGCGCTCGTCCTCCGCCATCCATCCGTCGAGTGCTTCGATGGCGGAAGCGGCGCGACCGGCGATGCCGAGAATTTCGACCAGGTCCGTGAACAGTTCCGGATGCGCTCCGAAATCCGAGCTCATTGCCGCGCGGATTTCGTCCCGGTGACCCATCACCATCGCTGCCAGGGCCATCAGATTGCCCTTGCGCGCATCGGCTCCCGGGTAGGGATTCGCCAGAAACGCCTTGCGTTGCAGCGCGTGGAGCCGATGAAGCTCGGCAATCGCCGGCCCGTCGTCGAGGTCGGCGACGGTGAGCGGGGGAACGAAGGTGGTCATGAATTCTCCTGACGAAAGTGGACGACGGTGTCGCAGCTCGCGGGAAAAAAGTTCTTCGTGCAACATTGACCCCAACTGTTGCACAGATCACTCGACGATGCCATCCTGAGTTCGCGCGAGCCGCTCAGCTCGAGTTGACAGGAGGGCCATGACGACCAGCAGTACCGAAGAGGAGAACTCGACCACACCGCAATACGTGGACGTGTTGATCGTCGGTGCAGGGCTGTCCGGAATCGGTGCCGCCTGCCATCTGGAAACAGGTGCCCCAGGTAGCACCTACGCGATCCTCGAGGCCCGGCATGCAAGTGGCGGCACCTGGGATCTTTTCAAATACCCCGGCATCCGGTCCGATTCCGACATGTTCACGCTTGCGTATGAATTCAGGCCCTGGAAGGAAGCCAACTCGATCGCAGACGGCGACGACATCCTTCGGTACATCAGGGAAACCGCTCAGGCCTACGACGTCGACAAACACATCGAACTCGCCACCCGAGTCGTCCGGGCCGATTGGTCCACGGCCGACGCTCGTTGGACCGTGACGGTCGAGCATGCCGAATCGGGGGAGCGCAGCACCAGGTCCTGCTCGTTTCTCTACCTGTGCTCTGGCTACTTCCAGTACGAGCAGGGCTACACGCCGAACTGGCCCGGCCTGGAAAGCTATACCGGTCGGCTGGTTCATCCGCAGCACTGGCCGGAAGACCTGGAATTGACCGGCAAGCGGGTGATCGTGATCGGCAGCGGGGCGACGGCAGTGACCCTGGTACCCGCGCTGGTCGACAAGGGTGCTCGGGTAACCATGGTGCAGCGATCGCCATCGTTCGTGATGGCACTGCCGGCCATGGATCCGATTGCCGGCCTGCTGCGGAAGCTACTGCCAGAACGCCGGGCCTACGCGGCGATCCGATGGAAGAACGTGCGAATCGCGACAGCGCTCTACGGGTTGTGCCGAAGGTATCCGGCAAGAGCACGAGCCATTCTTCGCAAAGGCGTGACGAAGAGCCTGCCGGCCGGGTACGACGTCGACCGGCATTTCAAGCCCAGCTATGAACCGTGGGACCAGCGGATGTGTTTGGTGCCGGAGGGTGACTTCTTCTCCGCCATCCGGTCCGGCGGAGCCGAAGTGGTGACAGACCACGTCGAGTCCTTCACCGAGAGCGGGCTGCGGTTGAAATCCGGAGCGGCGCTCGATGCGGATGTTGTGGTGACCGCCACGGGCTTGAATCTGCTGCCGCTGGGCGGTATCGAGCTGATGATCGACGGACAGATGGTTCGCGTTCCCGAGCACGTCGCCTACAAAGGAATGATGCTTGACGGAATTCCCAACTTCGCGTTCGCACTCGGCTACACCAATGCCGCCTGGACGCTGAAGGTGGATTTGGTCTCGTCCTACTTGGCGAGGCTGCTGGGCTATCTCAATGCCAACGACTACGCGACAGTCACCCCACGGCTGCCGTCCGAGCCGATGGTCACTTCTCCGTTGATCGAGATGTCCTCCGGGTATTTCGAGAGGTCTCGCGAAAGCCTTCCCCTGCAGGGAGACCGGGCGCCTTGGCGACTCCGGCAGCACTACGCCAAAGATGCGGTGCTCTTCCGTGGGCCGATCGAGGCAGAAGGCCTCGAATTCGGTCGAGCTCCGGCATCGCTGTTCTCGCACCCTTCGAAGGTCAGCACCTGATTTGAAGATCAGCACCTGATCCTCGCGCTGCTTCCAGGATCGGGCCATCGCAGGCTGCACCCGAACGGAGGGAATCGTTCGGGGCATCTGCGGAGCCCGAGAGGGGACCGGACATCGGCGGTATTGCAACGCTCGGAACAGCGGAGCTGACCGCGTTCCGGTGCTCGGCGCCATACGTGATTCCACAGCACGTCAATTCCAACGAAGCGGAGTGACCGTTGAACAAAAGAATTGTCACGCAGGCTGCCATGACCATCGCAACCGCTGGGGCGGCGGCCGTCGTCCGGCGCCGCGGCGCCGCTCGCAGCGTCGAAACCAATGATCTGAACGGGCGAACCGCAGTCGTCACCGGCGCCGGCTCGGGCATCGGCCGCTCGATCGCCACCTTGCTCGCCGAGCGTGGCGCGACCGTGCATCTTGCCGACCAGGATGCCGAAAGCGTCGCGTCCGTCGTCACGAATATCTGCCAGGCCGGCGGCAATGCGGTGCCGCACACCGTCGATGTCACGGACGCCGCCGCAGTGGAACGACTCGCCGACGTCGTCTTCGCCGCCGGCGCGGTCGATCTGCTGTTCAACAATGCGGGAATCGGGCACGGTGGAAACTTGATCGATACCACCTTGGAAGACTGGCGACGCGTCGTCGATGTCAATCTGATGGGTGTCGTCCACGGACTTCACGCGTTCCTCCCTCGGATGCTCGAGCAGGAGGGGATTTCGCACATCGTGAATACGGCTTCGATGGCGGGACTGGTGCCGGTTCCCGGTCTCACCGCATATTCTGCCACCAAATCAGCCGTGGTCGGTCTCACCGACGCGCTGGACATGGAGTTGATCGGTACCAGGGTTCGCGTGTCTGCGCTATGCCCCGGAATCATCAACACTGCCATTGTCAAGAGCTCCACCGCCCGCGGCGCATGGGCGGAACGTCAGGAGCAGACCGCCGCGTTCTATGCCAAGCGGGGCACCTCGCCTGACGTCGTTGCCCGGCAGACGCTGGCCGCAGTGAGACGGGGACTCAGAGTCGTGCCGACGCCCCGCTACCAGGTTGTGCCGCACTGGTTGCTCAAGCGCGTATCACCCCGCGCCGGGCGTGCGGTGTCGACATTGACCGCCCGATTGGTGACCAAGGCTCGCTGAAGCCGCTCCAGCCCAATGACATTCGAACGGATCACCATGCCATCAGTCGAACCGAGTGGATCAGCGTTCCCAATCGTCGTCGCCAACCGCGGAATCTGGGGACGCCAACTCGACCGTTATCCGGCCAACGGACCCCGCGCCATGTACCTTGCGATTGTCGTAGTGGCCACGGTCATTCTTTACTACGAACTGTACGTACAGGGCTCGGTGGCGACGTTGATCAGCGCCAACCTGCACATGTCCCTGAATTATTTCATCATGATCTCGGTGATCGGGAATGCCCTCGGAGCCCTTGCATCGGTTGCCGCCGGGCTGGCCGATCGGTGGGGGAGAGCCAACATCGTGGTGTACGGGTTGGCCATCACCGGGGCATTGATCCTTTTCGGGTTGCCAAATGTCAACAGTAAATTGGCCTATTTGTTGCTCTTCGCTCTGGTCAGCCTTGTCGAGGGCACGATCCTGGTCGCAACTCCGGCGCTCATCCGGGATTTCTCCCCTCAGCTAGGTCGGGCCTCGGCCATGGGTTTCTGGACGATGGGCCCGGTGATCGGCAGCCTGGTGGTCACCGAAGTGTCGAGCCATACGTTGGACTCCCATCCGGACTGGCAGTTCCAATTTCGCGTGTGCGGAATCGTCGGCCTTCTCGTTTTCGTGCTCGCGTTCGTCGGACTGCGCGAGCTTGCTCCACAGCTGCGTGATCAATTGATGATCAGCCTGCGAGAGCGGGCACTGATCGAGGCCCGGGCCCGCGGTATCGACCTCCAGAAGACGTCCAGCAACCATTGGCGTCAGATGCTTCGTCTTGACATCGTCGGTCCGGCACTGGGAATCAGCATCTTCCTGCTCTTCTACTACACGGCGGTCGGTTTGTTCGTGGTGTTCTACGCGACCGCCTTTGGTTACACCGAAGCTCGCGCCAATGGGCTGGCCAACTGGTACTGGATTGCCCAGGCGGTGGCTCTGCTCATCGCGGGTGCGTTGTCCGACCGACTGCGGGTGCGCAAACCGTTCATGCTGGCCGGAGGGATTCTGAGCGCCGTCGGCGTCGCGCTCTTCGCAATCGCCACCGGCGATGCCGGCACCAGCTACTACCACTTCGTCTGGATCATCTTGCTGATCTCGATCAGCAGCGCCGTTGCCTTCGCCACCTGGATGGCAGCGTTCACCGAGACCGTCGAAAAACACA
>JBPCPG010000101.1:0-10091 GCA_050999445.1 Nakamurella sp.
GCACACTGCGGTGCGTCCCGCCCTCCTGTCAGTCGCTCTTATTGCTGGGCACGAATGGCTCCAATGCCCACGCCAACGGCCTGGCCAGATCTTCGCCACCGGGCTGTCCAGAGAATTCGGTGAGGAACCAGCCGATCACCAGGGCGATGGGAAGTACGATCGCGCCCACCACCATTCGCCACACCCGATGAAAACCGTGGAGCCCGCCTTCACTTCGCGTGGTCATCCCAGATCCCCGTCGTAGTGCATCAGCCGCCGGCCGATCTCGGTGATGGAGCCGGACGGCGACGGGTAGACACTGAGCGTGTAGGCGAGGTCCTTTGCAGTCAGGCCATTTTGAACCGCCATGGCGATCGGGAGGATCAGTTCGGAGGCGCCCGGCGCCACGACAACCCCTCCGATGACGATTCCGGTCGCCGGCCGGATCACCAGCTTGAGAAATCCGTCCTTCATGCCGTTCATCTTCGCGCGGGCGTTGGTGGCCAACGGCATCTTGAGGGTGCGCGCGGGTACCGTCCCCGCATCCACCTCCGCCTGGGAGATGCCCACGGTGGCGATTTCGGGATGGGTGAACACATTCGCCGCAACGGTGCGCAACCGTAGCGGAGGAACGCCCTCACCGAGTGCATGCCACATGGCGATCCGGCCCTGCATAGCCGCTACCGAGGCCAGCATCAATACCCCGGTGCAGTCACCGGCCGCGTAGATTCCCGCCACCGAAGTACGCGAAACCCGGTCGACCGGAATGAAACCACTTGCCGGTACTTCGATTCCGACCTTCTGCAGGCCGATGTCGGTGGTGTTCGGAACCGATCCGACGGTCATCAAAGCGTGCGACCCGCGAATCTGGCGTCCGTCGGTGAGCGTGGCGACGACCTCGTCCCCGTCCCGAACCACGGATGATGCGCGGGCCTGCTTGGCCAGTACGCCGCCGTGGGCCGTGAACACCTGCTCGATGACGGCGGCCGCGTCGGCGTCCTCGCTGGGCAACACCCGGTCCCGGCTCGAGACCAGCGTCACCTTGACCCCCATTTCGGTGTACGCAGAAGCGAACTCGGCGCCGGTGACCCCAGAACCCACCACGATCAGATGATCGGGAAATTCGCTCATCGTGTAGAGCTGACGCCAGGTGAGGATGCGCTCGCCGTCCGGAAGGGCGCTGTCCAGTACCCGCGGCGACGCACCCGTGGCGACCAGGACGACGTCCGCCTCCAGCCTCGAAACCGAGCCGCCCGCGTCGCCAGTTCCCGTGACGGCAATCTGGTGCGCGGCCAAGCCGGGCGCCGAGTCGGCCAGCTCGGCGCGTCCCTCGATCATCTGTACGCCCTCGGCGATCAGCCGAGCCCGGATGTCCGCGGACTGTGCGATGGCGAGCCCGTTGACCCGGGCATGCACGGCCGACACGTCCACATCGACCTTCTGCGGCGGCACGTTCACGCCCAACCGGCCCGCCTCGCGCACCGAGGTGCGCGCTCCGGCCGATGCGATGAAGGTCTTGCTCGGCACGCAGTCGTACAGCACGCAACCGCCACCGGCGCCGTCCGTCTCGACCAGCGACACCTCGGCGCCGTACTGGGCAGCCACCAGAGCGGCCTCGTACCCGGCCGGGCCGCCGCCCATGATCACGATCCGTGTCATCGATCCTCGCCTGTAGGTCTCGTCCCTGCCTGTTTCCGGCCGATACCACCGTATCGGCCATGGCGTGGGCGCAACGAGCGGGCCGGGCACCGAACGGTCCTTCGCGACTGCGCCCGCGCCCGATAGGCTGCCGACCATGGCCCTTTACGCGGCGTACGGATCCAACATGGATCCGGCGCAGATGTTGCAGCGCTGCCCGTCGTCGCCGGTCGCCGGCACTGGCTGGCTCCCGGGCTGGCGGCTCACCTTCGGCGGTGAGGCCCTGGGTTGGGAGGGCGCACTGTCGATGGTCGTCGAAGAGCCGGGCTCCAGCGTCTTCGTGGTGCTGTACGACATGGCCGCGTCCGACGAGAAGAACCTTGATTCCTGGGAGGGTGCAGATCTGGGTCTGTACAACAAGATCCGCCTGATGGTGCACGCCTTGGAAGGCGACAAATTGGCCTGGCTGTACGCCCTGCAGGCTTTCGAGGGCGGCGTTCCCTCAGCGCGTTACCTCGGTGTGATCGCGGATGCGGCCGAAGCCGCCGATGCGCCAACGGAATACGTCCGGGAACTTCGCCGCCGGCCGTGCCGGTCCATCGGCAGCTGAACTCACCGCCGAAAAGTTCGGGCAACTGCGGCGATGAAGGTTGCGGCGCAACGGGTGTTCCACGCGTTGGGGGCGCACCCGGTTCAGCGCGAAGCAGGAGCCGGAGCTGCCAGCGCAGCCAGCGCCGTCTTGGTCAGGAGCCGCACGCCGACCCCGACCGCCCGCTCGTCCGCCCAGAATGCCGGCGAGTGCAGATCTACCTGACGACCGATTCCGTCCCACACACCGAGTCTGGCCAGCGCGCCCGGAACCGAATCCAGGTACACCGCGAAATCCTCGGCACCCGTCGACTGTTCTGCTGCTGCAGCGCTGTTCGGGTTCAGCCCACTCTCTACGGCGGATCGCAGGATCTCCACGCACTGCGGGTCGTTGTCGACCGGTGGAAGGCCGCGCATGTAGTTGAGGGTGAAGCCGGCCAACGTGGGCGCCAACAGCTCGGTGACCAGTTCGGTCACCAATGGCTCGGCGAGATCCCAGCCGGAGCGGTCCATCAGTCGGAGCGTGCCGCGCAGCACCGCGGCCTCCGGAATAGCGTTCGCCGCGACGCCGGAGCGGACATTGCCCCAGACCAGCACCGGCACCGACCGCGGATTCATCCGCCTGGTCAGCAGCGCCGGTAACCCGGTGATGACGACGCCCAACGCGTAGATCAAGTCGGCCGTCAGATGTGGGCGGGCGGTATGGCCTCCGCGCCCGGTCAACCGCAGTTCGACCACATCGCAGGTGGAAGTGATCGGACCGACCTTCAACCCCACCTTGCCGACCTCCAGGCGAGGATCGCAGTGCAGTGCGAAGATCCGCTCGACGCCCTGCAGCGCGCCCGATTCGACCACCCGGCGCGAGCCGCCCGGCATCACCTCTTCGGCAGGCTGGAAGATCAGCCGAACCCGGCCTGGCAACGGACCGGCGCCGGCCAGTGCCTGGGCCGCCCCGATCAGCGCCGTGGTGTGGACGTCGTGGCCGCAGGCATGACAGATGCCCGGAACGGTCGAGGCGAAGGGCAGGCCGGAGGCCTCGTTCAATGGGAGAGCATCGATGTCGGCGCGAAGAGCGACCAATCGATCGCCGGTGCCGACCTCGGCAACCACTCCGGTGCCACCGGGCAACACCGCGCCCGGAATTCCGACGGCTTGCAACGAGCGCAGAATGAGCGCGGTGGTGGCCGATTCCGCGTCGGCCAGTTCCGGGTGCGCGTGCAGATGCCGGCGAACGGCGACGAGCGCGGGCAGTTCCTCGAATAGGTAGTCGTCGAGCCACCCCGGACCGCGGCCTGCGGACAGGTCGACCGCAGCCCACGCGGCGCCGGCCCCCGGAAAAGTCTCGGTAGAAGTGTTGGGAAATGCGTCCATCTGTTCCAATTCCGTTCCCACTGCCGGCGCCACCATCAGGGACTGACCGGTCCGTGCCGGTCTCGACACCCGCGCCACGTTACCCGTGTGGTTGGCTGTGTCCGGTGTCGCCGGCGGTGTGATGCTTGCGGCACCATTTTCCGGAAGCCCGTGAGCGGGCGGCGACCGCAGCGGAGGAATCATGGGCGACGACATCTCCAGCGGTTACTTCACCCGCGAGCAGCGGCAGCGATACCGCGAGAAAGTCCGCCGCTGCCTGGATGTCTTCGAGAAGATGCTGGCTGAGCATTCCTTCGACTTCAACCGTCCGCTCACCGGCCTCGAGATCGAGCTCAACCTGGTCGATCAGCATTGGCAGCCGGACATGGCCAACGAGCGCGTGCTGAAGGCGATTGCCGATCCGGCTTACCAGACCGAACTGGGCCGGTACAACATCGAACTGAACGTGGCACCGCGCCCGTTGCCCGGCGATTCGACGCTGGAACTCGAGGTTGCCTTGCGCGCCTCGTTGGACCGAGCCGAGTCCAAGGCCAACGAGGGCGGTTCCGAGATCATCATGATCGGAATCCTCCCGACGCTGCGGCCCGAACATCTCCGGGGTGACTGGATCAGTGCGAATCCTCGATACCAAGCGCTCGGCGACGCCATTTTCGAGGCGCGCCGCGAGGATCTGGAATTGGACATCACCGGAGTGGAAACGCTCCAGATGTTCGCCGACACCATCGCCCCTGAGTCGGCCTGCACCTCCGTGCAGTTGCACCTGCAGGTCTCCCCGTCCGACTTCGCCGCAACCTGGAATGCGGCGCAGACGCTGGCCGGTCCGCAACTTGCCCTTGGCGCGAACTCGCCTTTTTTGTTCGGCAAACGGCTCTGGGCCGAGACGCGCACGGAATTGTTCCTGCAGGCCACCGATACCAGGTCGCCGGAATTGCGCAACCAGGGCGTCCGACCGCCGGTGTTCTTCGGTGAACGCTGGATCACCTCGATCTTCGACCTGTTCGAGGAGAACGTACGGTACTTCCCCGCACTACTCCCCGAGACGACCGACGAGGATCCCGAAGCCGTGTTGGCCGCCGGCAGCGCGCCTCGACTGCAGGAGCTCCGACTGCACAACGGCACCGTCTACCGGTGGAACCGGCCCGTCTACGACGTGGTCGACGGTGTTCCGCACCTGCGGGTCGAGAATCGGGTACTGCCGGCCGGTCCGACGGTCGCGGATGTGCTGGCGAACGCCGCCTTCTACTACGGAGCGGTCAAGATGCTGGCCGCCGAAGATCGTCCGGTCTGGACGAAGATGTCCTTCGACGCGGCGAAGACGAACTTCGACGCGGGCGCCCGTTACGGCACCGATGCGGTCTTCTACTGGCCGGGGTTCGGCGAAGTGACCTGGGACGAACTGCTGTTGCGGCACCTGCTGCCACTGGCGGAGGAAGGGCTGTCCCGCTGGGGCGTCTCGGTCAAGACCCGGGACCGGTACCTCGGCATCGTGGAGGACCGATGCAGGCTGCGCCGCAATGGATCGTGGTGGCAGAGCGAGACGGTGCGTCGTCTCGAAGAGTTCGGCCTGAACCGCGATCAAGCCCTGACCGAGATGCTCCGGCTCTACTCCGCAGGCATGCACTCGAATGAGCCGGTGCATACCTGGGAGCTACCGTGACACTCCCCCTTCACACTTGCTGCATTTCGCCTCGTCCTCACGCCGCGGCCATCCGTCCCAGGCGCAGCCCCCGCCGTGGGCTCGCGCCAGATCCACCAGTGCAGAACTGCGATCACACCTGATCGTCGCGTTGCCGCTGCTCATACCGGCGCCGCTGCTCTGCCGTGCGCTCTCGGCACAAACGCAGAAATTCTGCGTCATTCTCCGCACTGTCGGAGGTAGCTCGGCCCAATCGTTCGTATTCAGGAAAACCGTTCGATTCCGCACCGGCGTAGAAGCCGGTCTTCGACGACCGTTGCGCACCGACGGGGCGGCCGAACGCCAACCAGACCAGCGAGCCGATCTCCGGAAGCAGGATCACGATGATGAGCCACAGCATCTTCGGCAGGTGGCGACAGCTCCCGTCCGGCGCGGTGATGACGTCGACGATGCAGAAGACCCACAATGCCAGCAGTGCCAACCCGACAATGCCGTCCAGATAGAGCATGCGATCCCCGTTCGCGTCGATGACCCGTCTTCATCATCGGCCGCAACGGCCGTCAAGTGCAGGTCGGCATCATTGTCGCAGAAGAGCCGGGCCGGCGCCCAGGCTTTCGGCCAGCCGAAGCGAGTCGTGACCGGCGTTCGATTCGAAGTCATTGTCGAAATACACATAGACTGCTTCGAGACCCGGCTCGGCGCACCAGCCCTCGATTCTGGCCGCCCAAGTCGCAATCTCCGTCGCGGTGTAACCGCTGGCATACAACTGCTGTGAACCGTGCAGCCGGACGTAGGCGAAATTGGCGGTGCGGCGCTCGATCCAGGGAAAGAGCCCGGCCGAGTCTGCCAGTACCACGGCGATTCCGAACCTACGACACAGGTCGAAGAATTCATCGCAGTCGAATGACGGATGGCGAACCTCGACGGCGTGCCGGAGGTACTGATCCGGCAGCAGCACTTCGGTAGCGACGACGGGCTCCTGGTCGAACCGGTTGGAGAGGCGATCGTCGTGTTCGGTCGCCAACTCGCAGGCGCGACCCACTGTCTGCGGCAGCTGCATGAAGAACTCCTCCATGCGATCTGGAAGAAATCGGAGCACCGGCGGCAGCTGCCACAGGAAGGGTCCTAGTTTTTCCTCCAGGGCCAACGGCCCTGAGGAGAAGAAATTCGCCAGCGCAATCCGGACGTCCAGCAGCTTCTTGTTGTGGGTGATGAAACGGCCGCCCTTCACGGCGAACACGAAATCTGGCGGAGTTGTTGCGCGCCAGAGCCGATAGCTCGAAGGCCGCTGCAACGAATAGAACGATCCGTTGATTTCCACCGTGTTCATCCGGCCGGCGAGATACTCGAGCTCGCGTCGTTGAGTCAGCCCTTTTGGATAGAAATCGTTCCGCCAATGCGGATAGTTCCACCCCGAGGTGCCGATCCGGATGTCCACCACCGGTCGAAAGTACCTGACGGAGCCTCGATGTCGCCCCGTGCCGGTCCCGCGGAAACAAGCGCAACCACCGCCATCCTGCTTCGTCGCCGCCAGCCTGGGACACTGACATCATGTCCTCCCCCTCGACCGGTGCCCCGGGAGCCGATCGAGGCCCTGGTGAATCAGGCGGCGAGCCAACCCCGCGAGTGCTCGCTGGTCGGTACCGGCTGCTGGCAATCGTGGGAAACGGTGCGATGGGCCGGGTCTGGGCCGCCCATGACGAAGTTCTGAACCGGCCGGTCGCCATCAAAGAAGTCGATTTCCCGGCCGGCATGCCGCAGTCGGAGGTGGACCAGCTCGCCGAACGCACCATTCGGGAGGCCAGGGCGGTCGCGTCCGTCTCGGACCCGCATGTGGTGACGATCTTCGATATGTTGAGCCTGCCGCACGGTCCGGCGATCGTGATGGAGCTGCTCTCGGCTCGCTCGTTGGCCGAGATCCTGAGCGTCGCAGGGCCGATGGACGACCTCGGTGCTGCGAAAGTCGGCTTGGCCGTTGCAACCGGCCTGCTGGCCGCACATTCGGCCGGCATCACCCACCGCGATGTGAAGCCGGGCAACGTGTTGGTCTGTGACGACGGCCGGATCAAGCTGACCGACTTCGGCATCGCCCGCAGCGCCGGCGAGCAGACCATCACCGCCACCGGCCTGTTGCTCGGTTCACCCGCCTACATATCGCCAGAGGTCGCGGCCGGGCGCCCGGCGAACGCACAATCTGACGCCTGGGGGCTGGGCGCCCTGTTGTTCGCCTGCGTCCAGGGCGTGCCGCCCTTCGATCGCGGCACTCCGATGGCCACGCTGACCGCCGTCGTCCAGGACGCGGTTCCGGCCCATCCGAACTCCGGGCGACTCGGCGGCGTGATTCGCGGCCTGTTGGTAAAAGATCCGGCCAACCGGATGTCGGTAGGCACGGCGCACCAGGTTCTGCTCCGGACGGCCGCAGATTCCGGCCAGCTGATGACGCATGCCTGGAAACCGCCGATCCGGCCGGCGACCGCCGGCGGCTCGGTCGCGGCGGCGCACCCCGCCGTGAGTCCGGCTGTGCTTCCGCGTTGGGGAACTGCGCCACGAGCGGAGGGCAGCCCAACCGGCCAGCGCTCGACCGGGCAGCGCTCGACCGGGCAACACGTTGTCGATCAGCGCTCCACCGGGCAATACTCGGCCGGGCAACACGTCGTCGATCAGCGCTCGACCGACGAACGATGGCGAGCAACTCCTCCTGGCCACCTCGGCCCCCCCACCGCCGGTGGGGGTCCCGCCGGGGCATCGTCCAGTGCTTACCGGGCGCCCCCGTGGACGGGGTCGCCGCCGGCGCTGCCGCCCCCGCCGTGGGCCGACGCCGGCGCGTCGGCGCTGCGCTCGCTGCCGATCGGGCAGCCCGACCGAGGCGCTCGCCGACGGGTGATGCTGATCGTGCTTGTCGTGGTGGTGGCGCTCGCGGCGGCGGCAGCGGGTTACTTCGGCGTTCGCCTCATCGCGCACCAGGAAAGCGGCGTTCCGGTGGTGGCCGGTGCATCGTCACCGGCGCGAGCCGACACTGCGGGGCGACACCACTAGGCTCCCGTCCATGTCACCGGACACCTCGACCGAAACTCGCGCCAGAGCCGAAGACGCCGCGTCAGCGCTGGCGAAGGCGACCGGCGTGCTCCATCACGACGTCGCGCTGGTGATGGGGTCCGGATGGGCGGCAGCGGCCGACGCGCTGGGCGACGCGATCGCCGAGATCCCGATGGCGGACGTTCCGGGCTTCGTCCCGCCGGTCGTCCAGGGTCATGGTGGCGCGATCCGGTCTGTTTCCATCGGCGGCAAGCGCGCTCTGGTTTTCCTCGGACGGACCCATCTGTACGAGGGCCGCGGGGTGGCCGCCCTGGCCCACGGCGTCCGCACGGCGGCGGCGGCTGGGGCCAAGCTCATCGTGCTCACCAACGCCGCCGGCGGACTGCGGCATGGCATGCGCCCCGGCCAGCCGGTGATGATCTCGGACCACCTCAATCTGACCGGCGTCTCGCCGATCGCCGGCGCAAATTTCGTCGATCTGACCGACCTGTATTCCGCCCGGCTGCGTGCGCTCGCCGGCACCATCGATCCGACCCTGGAACAGGGCGTTTATGCGCAACTGCGGGGCCCGCACTTCGAGACGCCCGCCGAGATCCGGATGTTGCGGACGATGGGCGCCGACCTGGTCGGAATGTCCACCGTGCTGGAGGCCATCGCAGCCCGGGAAGCGGGGGTGGAAGTTTTCGGGCTGTCCCTGGTCACCAACCTGGCCGCCGGCATGACGGGCGAACCGCTCGATCACGCCGAAGTCCTCGCCGAAGGACGCGCGGCCGCCGGGCGGATGGGAGCGCTGCTGGCCGAAGTGGTCGCCCAGGCATGAGTGCGGCCACCGGTGGCGCTCCTGGCCTGACCGCAACCCTGCGCGAGCGGGCGCTGCGTTGGATCGCCGACGATCCCTGCGCCGCGGATCGCGCCGAGTTGCAGCAGGTGCTGGCTGCCGCAATGGATGGATCGGCTCCGGATCTGACCGAGCTGACCGCGCGGATGCAGGCACCCCTGGCGTTCGGCACCGCCGGCCTGCGCGGCCGGCTTCGGGCCGGGCCGGCCGGGATGAACCTCGCGGTGGTGCGGCGGGCGGCGGCCGGCATTGCCGCGTATCTGCGGGCGGCCGAGGGTGAGGGTGGCACCGTCGTGATCGGGTACGACGGCCGACACCGGTCCGCCGAATTCGCCGGCGATGCGGCGAATACCCTGGCGGCAGCGGGATTTCGCGTTCTGTTGGCCGGCGAGGCGTTACCAACACCGATCACCGCCTTCGCCGTGCGCTCGCTCGACGCCGTCGCGGGACTGCAGATCACCGCCTCTCATAATCCGCCGCAGGACAACGGGTTGAAGGTGTATCTGCGCGGCGGCACCCAGCTGGTCGGACCTTCCGATGTCGCCATCGAGGCCGCGATCGAGGCGGGTCCGCCGGCCGTGTCGATCGATACCGCCGGACAACCGTTACCGTGGCCCGCGGACCTGCTCGATGCATACACGGCAAGGGCGGCCGGGCTGGCCACCGGCATGAGCCGCGACTTGCGGGTTGCTGCAACGCCTTTGCACGGCGTAGGCGGTCGGACCCTCGTTCAGACCCTGCATCTCGCCGGATTCGACGACATCCACATCGTCGAATCGCAGGCGGCGCCGGATCCGAATTTCCCCACCGTGGCATTTCCCAATCCGGAAGAACCGGGGGCCTGCGAGGAATTGCTGGCCCTGGCGGAACGGGTGGGCGCCGACCTCGCGATCGCCAACGACCCGGATGCCGACCGGTGCGCCATCGGCATCCGGGGCGCCGATGACGTCTGGCGGATGCTCAGCGGCGACGAGACCGGGTCACTGCTCGGCGACCTGCTGCTCG
>JBPCPG010000266.1:0-8618 GCA_050999445.1 Nakamurella sp.
GTGCGGGACGGACGCGGGCTGGCGTTGTTCATCAGCAACGACAATCTTCGCAAGGGCGCCGCACTCAACGCCGTCCAGATCGCCGAGGTCGTGGCTGCGGCGCTGCGACCGGTTGCCGGGTAGGAGCTCTCAGGGCACCACGGTCACCGGCCAGCGCCCTGCTCTGACGAGCCGGATGCCGATCGAGCCGACCAGGCGGCGCCCCGTGGAGGTCGAGGGCCCGACCACCACAGCGTCGGCCAGCACAGCCGCGCAGATTCGGGAGATTTCGCCGTAGGGGTCGCCTTTGGCCTCGATGAGGCGCGCCCTGATGCCCGCGTTCGCCGCGCCGGTTTCCACCAGTCGGCGCAGGTCAGCTGCCACGTCGTTCAACGCCTGGGTGATCGCCGGTCCGGCCGCGGGAACCAAGCTTGCCATCGGCGACCCGGCCGCGACGAACACCACGATCAGCTCAGCGGACTGCCGGCGTGCGAGTCCGGCGGCATAGGCGGCTGCCCGCAGTGAAGTGGTGGAACCGTCCACCCCGACCACGATGACCTTCGGCCCGTCGGTACCCCGTTCGAAGACCGTCGACATGGCTCCACTGTGCATCCTGCACGGAAGGTTTGGAAAATGCCCGACGGTGTTCGCGCGCGGCTGCGGCGACCGCGGCTGGTCAGCCGGTCAGGGGCACCGGGTTGGAGCCCGCACCGAGCAGCGATCCGGTCAGTCGGGCAGGTCCTACCGCCTCGAGAGCGCAACTGGCCGACTGTTGCTCGCCGGTGGCGATCGGGGCCGCGGCCGTGAGGATTCCGGCGCTGCCGCTCCACGTCAGAAAGGTCACGGTGATGCGTAACCGACCGCGCGCCGTGACGTCCGGCATCCGGGTGACGGCATGCACGAGTCGTTCGCAGGTGGCGGTCAATTCGGATGCGGACGAGGCGTTGGTGGTGGCTGCCTCACCGAAGATCTGCAGTCGGTGTGGCGCATCACAGGATCCGCCGCCATTGCGCTCCGCGACCGGAGTGTCGCCGCACGATCCCAGACCGTCCGGTGCCGGGCCGGACCGTAACCCACCCCGGGTAGGTTCGCGATACCCGCTCGGATTCGCCTTCGTGGCTCGAGGAATCAGTGTGCAGGCGACCCAATGCTGCCCCCCCTGTTGTTGATGCGAATCCGGTATCCCAGCCGTCGCACCGTCGTACAGAACCGGCCACCAGAGGTCGTTGGCGTGGGTGGACCCGGGTAGCAACGAGCCAAGACCGAGGTAATCGACCGCCGCGCTGCCACAGGCTCGGCTGAACGAATAGTCCATCGGGCCTTCGGCGGGAATGGAACCATCGGCTTGCAGGACCTTGACCACCTCGCCGAAATGACGCCCGTCGCAGGCGCCGTACGTCAGGACCGAAGCTCGCAGCGTGCCTGCTCCGGAGGTGCCTGTCGGGAAGGTGGACGGCGCAAGGACACACTGTCCGGCAGTCGGCGCGCCCGGGATGGACTCGGCGATCGGGCTTCCCGCGACCTGCTTGCCGGTGAGGCCGGGTAGCACTGCGGCGGCGAACAGCACCGCGGCCAACAGCACTGCGCCGACAGCCCGCCGGTCCACTGCTCGGAGCCGGCGGTGTTCCATCGGTTCAGCGTAGGCGCCGGCTGACATCGCCTCGTCGGCGTCGGCGTGGATCCCGACTCCCTCTGCGATCGCCACCGCTTCATTCGCCGCCGCGCACCAGACCCGGCCGGCCCCATGTCTGAACCAGAAGCCCGGCGGCCCGTCTCGGAAAACGGTGCCGCACGGTGCTGACCACGCCCGTCCGCGGGCACAGGTTCAGGTCCGGGCGTCGAAGGGGTGCGGCGTCAGGCGGCGGACGGTCGGGTACCGCACGACCCGGCTGGGTGACGCCGGGTCGGTCAGGGCAGGATCGTGGGGTGAGCATCGTGATCGTCGGCATCGGTGGATCGATCGACCCGGATTCCCAGTCGGAGCGGGCCCTGCGGGCGGTCCTGGCAGCGGCTCGCCGGCGAGGGGCGCAGTGTGTGTCGTTCACCGGCCGTGCGCTGGACTTCGCGCCCTACCATTCGGGTGCTTCCCTGCCGGACCTGGCTCGGGACTACGTGGAGGCGGTTCGCTCCGCGGACGCCGTCGTCATCTCCTCGCCCGGCTACCACGGGACGGTGTCCGGCCTGGTGAAGAACGCGCTCGACTATCTGGAGGAGCTGCGAACCGATGACCGTCCCTACCTCGACGGTCGGCCGGTCGGCGCGATCGCGGTCGCCAAAGGTTGGCAAGCGGCCGTTGGAACCCTTGGAACGCTTCGGCAGGTGATCCACGCGCTCCGAGGCTGGCCAACACCGCTCGGACTGACGATCAACAGCGCCGTGACCGCCTTCGATCCCGAGGACTTGCCGAACGACCCCGGCGTGGCGAGCGCAGTCGATCTGCTGGCCGGTCAGCTGCTGGACTTCGTCGGCGCCATGCCGGCGATCACGGAAGGAACGAGTCGACGATGACGCGCGAGGCCGACGAGGAAATGATGGAAAGCGAAGGCACGCGGCAACTGCGCGCTGCCCGCCACTTCTTGATGCACCACCGGTCCGACTACGACACGGCCGTTCGGAACTTCGAGTGGCCGCGGCCCGATAATTTCAATTTTGCCCTCGAGTGGTTCGACGTGATCGCTGCCGAGCATCCGGACCGGCCGGCGCTCACCATCGTCCAGGAGAGCGGCGAGTCAGGAACCTGGTCCTATCAGGAGCTTTCGGTCCGCTCCGACCAGGTCGCGAACTGGTTGGCAGGCATCGGGGTGCACAGAGGCGACCGGATCATTCTCATGCTGGGCAACCAGGTGGAGCTGTGGGAGGTGATTCTCGGAGCTATCAAAGTGGGAGCCGTCCTCATTCCGGCCTCTACGTTGCTGGCCACCGCAGACCTGCGGGACCGGGTCGATCGTGGTCTGGCCCGATTCGTGATCGCCCGGCAGGAGGACGTGCCGAAATTCGCTGGTGTGCCAGGTGATTTCGGGCGAATCGTGGTCGGTGGCCCGGCAGCGGACTGGGTCGACTATGTCGGGAGCTTGAAGGCGTCCGGCGAATTCACGGCCGACCGGCCGACCGCAGCGGACGACACGTTGCTGCTGTATTTCACCTCCGGTACCACGGCGCTGCCGAAACTGGTGGAGCACAGCCATATTTCGTATCCGATAGGACATCTGACCACGATGTACTGGCTCGGTCTGCAGCCCGGGGATGTGCACCTGAACATCTCATCGCCGGGCTGGGCGAAGCACGCCTGGTCGAATGTCTTCGCGCCATGGATAGCCGGCGCGACCGTGTTCCTGTACAACTACAGCCGATTCGATGCCGGGCAGTTGATGCGCGTCATGGCCCATCACCAAGTGACCACGTTCTGCGCCCCGCCGACCGTCTGGCGCATGTTGATCCAAGCCGACCTGTCGGCGTTGGCGAAACCGCCGCGTGAGGTGGTCGGCGCGGGCGAGCCACTCAACCCGGAGGTGATCGAACAGGTTCGGCGGGCCTGGGGCGTCACCATTCGGGACGGCTTCGGACAGACCGAAACCACTCTCGCCGTGGGTAATTCGCCGGGCCAGGTGGTCAAGGAAGGATCAATGGGTCGACCGATGCCGGGATTCGCAGTGGCGCTCGTCGATGCAACGACGGGCGCCGTCGTCCCGGTAGACGGATCAGGGCAACCGGGTGAAGGTGAGATCTGCCTGGATCTGCGCAGCCGGCCAGTGTCCCTGATGACCGGATATCACGGGGATGACGAGTTGACAGCTGCCGCAATGGCCGGTGGGTACTACCACACCGGTGATGTGGGTTCGGTGGACGTCGACGGCTACATCACCTATGTCGGACGGGCCGACGATGTGTTCAAGGCCTCTGATTATCGTATTTCTCCCTTCGAGCTCGAATCGGTTCTGCTCGAGCACGAATCGGTGGCCGAGGCGGCGGTCGTGCCCTCACCGGATACCCTCCGACTGGCCGTACCGAAGGCATACGTGGTGCTGGCGGCAGGATTTGCCGCTGACCGACGAACCGCTGCGCTGATCTTCAGGCATTCGATGGACAATTTGTCTCCCTACAAGCGAATCCGGCGGCTCGAATTCGCGGAACTGCCGAAAACCATCTCGGGCAAGATTCGGCGGGTGGAATTGCGCGGGCGCGAGGACTCGATACACGCGCCGGGAGCAGACGAATCGACTGCCGAATATCGCCTCGAGGACTTCCCCGAACTCCGCACCTGACCGCTGCCTGCGGTGCCCCGCCGCGCTTCTCAAGCCTCGCGCCGCCTCTGACTTCGCGCAACGACCGGCGCGAGGTCAGGGCGTGGGCAGATCCAGGGCGGTACGAGCGAAGGCAATCTCGACGGCCACCTGGCGGATGAGCTCGCTGACCACCATCGATCCGTGCCCGGTGTCGTAGCGGTACTGGGCGTAGGTGGCACCCCGGGCGGCCAGCGCGTCGAGATAGGTGTCGATCTGCCGGATCGGGCAGCGTGGGTCGTTCTCGCCCGCCAGGATCAGGACCGGGGCGACGACAGCGTCGACGTAGGTGAGTGGGGAGGAATCGGTGTAGGCCATCGGTACCTGGTCGGGGGAGCCGCCGAACAGGGCTCTGTCGTAGGCGCGGAGTGGTTCCATCTCGTCCTCGTACGCCTGCAGATAGTCTGCCACCGGCACCCCGGCGATGCCGACGGCCCAGCGGCTCGGCTGCGATCCCAGGCCGAGCAGGGTCAGGAAGCCGCCCCAGGAGTATCCGGCCAGCACCGACCGCTGCGGGTCGACGATGCCGGCGGCGACCAGATGGTCGTGGACAGCCGCCACATCGGCGAGTTCGGTGTGCCCGATCCGGGCGGTCAGAGCGTCCCGCCACGTGGACCCGTATCCGGTCGAGCCCCGGTAGTTCACGTGCACGACAGCGAATCCGGCATCGAGCCAAGCTGCCCGGGTCGCGTCGTACGAGTCCTCGTCGGCTCCCGCCGGACCACCGTGCAGGAAGAAGACCGTCGGCAGTGCGGTGTTGGTGCGACCGGTTTCCGGCGAACCACACCCCGCGGGTCGGGCCACCAGCGAGTGAATCGGGCCGCCGTCCCCTTCGACCCAGACATCGGTGACCGGCTGCGAACCAGGCGCAGCCCCGCCGGGCGGCAGTAGGAGCGTGGAATCCGACGATGCGTCCGCTGCGAGGACCCGCAATTGACCCGGCGCGACGGCGCTGGACCAGCGGTACCAGACGGCGCCGTCAGGGCGGGCCGTCGCAGCCGAAATCACGCCGGCGGCCGCCGGAAGATCGATCAGTGCGTTGGATGCCAGGTCGTACCGGTGCATGGTGGTCCGACCGGCGCTGGTGTGCAGCAGCAACAGAGCGCCGCCGTCGGGGTAGAAGTCGCCGGAGATGTCGCCCGGCAGATCAATCTCCAGCTCGGTGACCTCGCCGTTCTCGGCGTTCCACAGCAGTAGTTCGTCCCGGCCGCGGCGCTCGTGGCCGACCAGTACTCGTTGATCCCCAGGTACCGGCGAGAAGGTGATTGCCGCAAGTCCCTTACCAGGGGTGTCATCGAGTTCAGCCAACACCTTGCCATCGGCGGTCGAGATGGCCCGCAGGGCCGGATATCTGGAGTCGCCATGCTCTGAATGTGCCAAAACCCAGAGGGTTTCGTCTTTCGACAGCGCATCGACGCTGCCGTCGTTGGCGTTCTGGTAGACCAGGGTTGGATCCTGGTCGTCGAGGGCCAGGTGGATGCGCGTGCCGTCATCGTCCGAGAACCCGGCAAGAACGGTCTTGATGCCGACCTCGAGGCCGGCTGGATAACCCGGCTCCACCGTCGGCAGGCACGGCGAGGCCGAGCCCGGCGCGCTGCCGAACGGCTGTCGTTGCCACCGTCCGAATTCGTCGCCGTCGGTGTCGTCGAACCAGACCAGATCGGAGCCGTCGGCCGACAGCGTGCCGTGCGCCGTGCCGTCGGGTCGTTCCGTTGCGACCGTCTGCACCCCGGAGGCGACATCGAAGAAGTACAACTCGTACCGGCCGTTGGCGTTGGACAGGTAGATCGCGCGGTCGGGTGCATCTCGCGCAAAATCCGGCAACGTCATTCTGACCGACGAGAAGCGTTGTCGCCAGCGGTCTTCGGCCCCGTCCTCGGAGAAGAGCCGCGCCGGAATGGCGGCGGACGGGTGTGTGGGCCCGTCGCCGGGACGGGCCGCGGGCGGTGCTGCAGTATCGGTGCTCATCCAGCCATACTGCCTGCTCCTGGCTTGCCGCCGGCACGATGTCGCCCGGCTGAACGCCCAATCGCGCCGATCCTGGGCGTCCGTGTCCGTCGAAATCGGCCCGAAACGAGCTCCAGAATGCGAAACTCGTCCGATGACTGCGCCAGTGCCCGCCGGTTGGTACCCCGATCCCGCCGGCACCGCCGGAATGATCCGATGGTGGGACGGAGCGATGTGGACCGAACACAGCCAGACTGCGGCGGCGCAGCAGCCGTACTACGAACAGCCTGCGCAACCCGGCTACGCGCAGCAGGCTCGGTATCCGGCGAGCGCCGCCATTCCGCCGGGGCACGCGTACGGTGATCAAAGCTTCGATGGACACATGCAGACGAGCGGGCCGGTCGCCGCCGGCTATCGTTCGCCATTCACCGAGCAGACAATTTTCGTAAGCCAGAAGCGCAAGCTGATCGAATTGACCAACGAGTACGCCGTGTTCGCACAGGACGGCGGTCAGATCGGATCGGTCACCGAGGTGGGTCAGAGCGGAGCCAAGAAGGCGCTCCGGCTCATGACCGACTTCGATCAGTTCCTGACCCACCGACTCGAGGTGCGCGATGTCGCCGGCCGGCCGCTGATGCAGCTCACCCGCCCCGCCAAGGTGTTCAAATCGACTCTGATCGTCCAGCTTCCGGACGGTTCGGAGATCGGTCGCCTGGTGCAGCGCAACGTGTTCGGCAAGATCCGGTTCGGCCTGGAATCGGGCGGTTCGGAGATCGGGTCGCTCAACGCAGAGAACTGGCGAGCCTGGAACTTCTCGATCCAGGACCACACCGGGGCAGAGGTTGCGCGCGTCCCCAAGACCTGGGAGGGCCTGTTGACGACCATGTTCACCTCTGCCGACAAGTACATGGTGCAGATTCACCGTCCGCTGACGGACCCTATGCGCTCGCTGGTGGTGGCCGCCGCGCTGACAGTCGACACCGCCCTGAAGCAGGATTCGCGCGGATTCAACTGATCGGTGGCCAGGACTTCTTCGCCGACCTGCTCGGCTACCACCAAACTGACCGGAAGTTTCCGTTGAGCCATTTTATGTAGCGCTTCGATCAAAGCCTCTAGAAGTCCAACAGATCATCGCGTCCAACGATGGCTTGCGGTTCGGCACCGGCGTTGGGCGTGTAAGGGTTCGTGAGTGCACGCACAACTTACATGTCTTATCTCAGTTTATCTCGTACCCGTAAAGCTTGGTAAACCTGATAAGCGGGTTGGCAGCGGGCCGGCACTTGCTCAGCCGAAGGCTACGGCCGGTTTCTCGCCGCTTGGATCCGCTGTGACCGCCGTAGATCCCGCGATTCGCTCGATACCGTTCACCGCCTGAGGGGATTCCCAACCGGATAGTGTGCTGGCGTGAGTAGCGGGCGGGACGAGACAAGCGACCGGAGGCCGTTGTTCGACGACCAGCAAGCGTCAGTCCGCGGATCACTGTGGATCGGCAGACGCCATTGTTGGCTCGCACTGGACGGCGAACACTCCCTGATCGGCGCCGTGGTCCTGCCCCCCAGGTCCGACATGCTGATGCGGGTGTATGCCTACGGCGTCAAGCAGTCGTGGCGGGGAATCCCCACCCGCAGGCATTTCTACGACCTCCGCACAGGGACCTTGTCGATACCCGAACTGTTCGCCGACGGGGTATTCCCCGACGGCGTCGCCGTCCGGCTGATCGACCCGCTCACCCGCAACACCGTGGCCGGATCCACCGGCGCGGCTCGCCCCCCGACGACGCCGGCCGCCACCGCGACGGTCACCGTGGAGGAAGCTGTCACCCTGCTCGGCTCCGTCAAGTCGGCCTACGCGGCCTACGAGCTGGACGCCCGGAGGTTGTTGACCTATCCGGCACTCATCGACCCACAGGATTCGATCTCCGTCGCCTGGTACGAGGCGTTCGCGCAGGCATGCGCCTTGGAGCCGGAAGATCCGAAGCGTTGTCCATCGGATCATGCAGGTCGGTTCATCACCGCAACGCTGGCGGCGGAGAAGGCTTGGGAAGCTGCAGAAGCGAACGCCCGCGCCGTCGCCCTCGACCATCTGGACGCCGGTCAACGCAACCGCATTCGCCGAGCACGCCGGGCGCTGGATCTCGCACTGGACCCGGGCACTCCGGCCGGCGAACGCGGTGCAGCCCTCGCCGCCACCCTGGAGCTCATCCAGGGCATCCTTGCACTCCCGGCAGCGACCAGTCGCAGCCTGCGACAAGCAATCGTCCAGGGTGCAGAACGACCGCAACTGGACGCTGGCCGCTAGCTGTTAACCCGTTTTCCGACGACCTCAACGCAGTTGCGGACCGCCTCGATCGGGCAGCCCGTTCTCAGTTGGCGTCCGCCTTGCGCCTGGAGACAGCTGAAGGGCACCTCCGTA
>JBPCPG010000383.1:0-3213 GCA_050999445.1 Nakamurella sp.
CTGCCACGCCAACGGCCAAACACTTCACGTCACCGAGGGCCGCGGACTCGTCCAGTCCCGCGGCGGCGAACTTCTCGAGATTCGGCCCGGAGACACCATCGACACCCCGCCCGGCGAATGGCACTGGCACGGCGCCGCACCACAACACTTCCTGTCCCATCTGGCGATCTGGGAAGCCAACCCCGACAGCTCCGAACCGGAACCCATCTGGGGCGATCACGTCACCCAGGAGTACCCGACCCCCTGACGACCCCGAACACCGGCAACCGTGGGTGCGGACGCGTCGGACCGACGTGCTGCAGTGCCATATGAATCGGCAGTACGTCAGTGCGCACGATGGGCGGCTGTCCAGCAGGCGGCCTGGCCGTGGCAGGTCGTCATCGCGGCGAGGTCGGCGTGCAATGCAGTCAGCGTTGCGGCCGGGAGACCGCCGGCGATGTTGTGCAACTCGGCCGGGTCGACGGTGCGGTTGTAGTACTCCTTCGCTCCGCCGGTGTACTCGACATAGGTGTAACCGACGGTGCGCAGCGCCTGGTACGAGGGCGGGTTGCCACTGTTCTTCGCGGGATGGTCCGGATCGGAGCGGTTCGTATCCGGACCGTGGTGTTCGACCAGAGACGCGGTGCGCCAGCCGGCATCCGATTGTCCCTCGAGGAGCGGGACCAGGCTGTGGCCGTCGACAGTGCCCGGAGTTGCTGCACCGCCGAGGGTTTCGAAGGTCGGGGCCAGGTCGATGTTCTGCACCGGGTTCCCGACCACCTTGCCGGCGGGAATGCCGGGTCCGGCCGCGACAAGCGGCACGTTGACGTCGGTGTCGAACGCGGTCATCTTGCCGGGTGTGAGTCGGTACTCGCCCATGTGGTAACCGTTGTCGGAGCTGAATACGATGTCGGTGCTGCCCGCGACCCCGGCCTTGGCCAGGGTTGCCTCCAGGGAGCCGATCATCCGGTCGACGGCCTGCACCGACTGGACCCGTTTCCGGAAGGCCTTGTTGATCTTGGCGGTCTCTTTGCCGGTGAGCGGGCTGCGACTGGCCAGCCAGGCCGGGGCCGATGCGGGCAGTGTGTTGAACGCCGGGCCGCGGGGCGCTTTCAGGCCGGGGAACGCGTTCGCGTCCTGCGGCGCGGGTGTGGACGGAGTGTGTGGAGCGAATGTCGCAATTTCCAACAGGAACGGCGAATGGGCCGCGGCCGATGCTGCGACGAAAGACGATCCTTTTCCACTGACGACATCAGTGAGATAATCGCCCGGCGTTTTGCCGTGGTGCACGACCTTGTGGTCCTGGTTGAGGTCGTAGTTGAATTCCGGGTAACCGTTGCCGGCGACGTCCCACTCGTTCCAGCCCGGCGGCACATAAGGCTGCGACCCGCCCAGCGCATCGGCCGGTTGATAGCCGTTCAGATACTTTCCCATCATCGCAGTTCGGTAGCCGACCTTCTGCAGCGCGGTGGCAAATGTTGCGCTCTCCTCCCCGCGGGAGTGGAAGACGTTGAACCCGCCATCGGCGCCGGTGTTGGTGAAGACCCCGGTGTCGTGCGGGAATTTGCCGGAGAAGATCGAGGACCGGGACGGACAGCACAACGAATCGGTGACGGTGTAATTGCTGAACGAGGTGCCCGCATGCTCGAGGGCGAGCACGTGCGGCATGTACTGCACCAGGTTCATCGACAGGTCATCGGTCAGCACGAACACGATGTTCGGGCGAGTCACCGGCTTCGCGGGAAACGAGACCGACGGCGCTGACGCGAAGGTCGCTGAGGGCGCTGAGGGCGCTGAGGTCACTGATGCTGAGGTCGCTGAACGCGACGACGGCGTGCCCGATGACGCCGATGCCGACGCGGCCGAGGGCACTGACGTCGATGCCGCAGACGGCGCGGATGAGGGTGCCGACGACGATCCTCCTCCGGTGCAGGCGGTGACGATCAGACTCAGACCCACCACGCCGGAAAGGATGCATCCCAGCCGGCTGGGGTGGCGCGGTCGGATACCCGGTCGGTGCAGACGATGAATGGTTGACATCTGGCCGATGGTAGACCGCTTTCATTAACATTCCATTCGGTGGTATTTCGGGTTCCGTGAAACTTCGTCGAGGACGGAACCGCACCCGCGGCATTCATAACATCTTTTGGGGGCCGAAGTTCGGTCGAGGGCACGGGCGTCATAGCGAATACATCAACAACTCTGCTCCATATATACGTTGTCTCGCGGAAATGCATTCTGCGGCCACTTCGGTAACGAACTGGACGGTTTTCTGCTTCGACCGTCGTTGGTCCCGGGTGCTCGGGTCCTGGGACCTCGATCCCGGGTGCCCAGGTACCGGGTGCCGGGTGCCGCGGCGGACTGCGCTGTGCACCGGCGCCCGGAGGTGGGTTCTGTCCATCATCGTGTCGGCGGGTGTTGCCAAGGCGACGATCTACCGGCGGTGGGCCTCGAAGGCCGAGATGGTCTTCGGCATCGTGGTGCATGGCGAGACCATCGAAACGCCCGCCGTCACCGGTGCCCTGGCCGGGGACCTGGCGGCGCTCGTGCGGCGTGTGGTGACGTTGCTGTCGGCGCCTGCGGCGCGTCAGGCTCTGCCCGGGCTGCTGGCTGATCTGCGGCGGGATCCGCTGCTCGCGGAACGGTTCCAGGCGACGGTCATCCAGTCCCAGCGGGAGGTGGTGGCCGCTATCCTCCAGCGGGCTGTCGCACGCGGCGAGCTGGGTGGTCAGCCCGATGCGGCCGCGGTCCACGCACAATTGCTGGGCACTGTGTTCGGGTGGCTCCACTTGATGTTCAGTGATCCGCCGGACGACCTCGCCGAGCAAGTTACCGATGCCCTGCTCGCCGCTCTGCAAGCCAGGAACCGACCGTGACCGCGCTTGAGGACGCCCTGCCTGGGTACGACTTCCAGATCCGGCACAGTCGGTGGATCGCTGCCGAGCCGGCAGCGGTCTGGCGGGCGTTGTCCACACTCACCCTGGACGACCTGTGGGTCACCCGTCCCCTGGTCGCGATCCGTCATCTCGGGCGCACGGCAGGGAACAGCGGGCGCAGATTGTTCACGGATGGACCGGTCCGCATGTTCGTCCTCGACCCGCCCCGATACGCCCTCGGCGGAACGGTCGCCCGGCCCTGGCAGCTGCGTCCGGACCGGGTCGCAGTGACCTCCCTGCAGCAGTTCATGGATTTCGACGAACCGGGCTGGGTCGCATTTCTCACTGACTTCACCCT
>JBPCPG010000400.1:0-4356 GCA_050999445.1 Nakamurella sp.
CGGTGGCAGCGGCCATGAACCTCTGCACGTGGGATATGTGGGCGCGGGCATGTTGGATGCCGCCGTTCCGGGCGCGATGTTCACGTCGCCGACTCCGGATCAGATCCTCGACGCCACCACAGCGGTGAACGGTGGCGCCGGCATCCTGCACATCGTGAAGAACTACACCGGCGACGTGCTGAACTTCGAGATGGCTGCCGAGCTCGCCGCGGCGGAAGGTTTGGAGGTTTCCACGGTCATCGTGGACGACGACGTCGCAGTGCAGGATTCCACCTGGACAGCAGGCCGTCGAGGCGTCGGTGGCACCGTACTGCTGGAGAAGATCGCCGGAGCAGCGGCTGCCCGCAGGAGTGATCTCGCGGCCGTGACCGCGATTGCGACGCGGGTCAACGCCAACGTCCGGTCGATGGGCATGGCGTTGCGGGCCTGCACTGTGCCGCATTCGGGTGAGCCGTCGTTCAACCTCGCAGCGGACGAAATGGAGATCGGCATCGGGATCCACGGCGAACCGGGCCGGGAGACCCGCACGCTCGCGCCGGCCGATGAAATCGTCGAGATCTTGTTGTCGACGATCGTCGAGGATCTGCCGTTCCGCGGCGGGGACCGCACCCTGTTGTTCGTCAACGGTATGGGCGGAACGCCGGAGGTCGAGCTCTACCTGGCCTACAACTCCGCCCGGAAGTATCTCGCTGCCAAAGGTATCGAGGTGACGCGTTCGCTGGTCGGCAACTACATCACCGCCCTGGAGATGCAGGGAATGTCGATTACGCTGCTCAGGCTCGATGACGAATTCGTCGAGTTGTGGGACGCGCCGGTGCACACCGTCGCCCTTCGAAGAGGAATGTGAAACGAAATGAGCTACGACGCCGGGTCGCTGGTCGCGGCAATCCGGGCGCTGGGCGCGGTCATCGCGCAGCGCCGCACCGAACTCAGCCATCTCGACCAGGAGATCGGCGATGGTGATCACGGAGAGAACCTCGCCCGCGGTTTCTCCGCCGTGATCACCAAACTGCAGGCCACCGAACCGGAAACACCTGCCAAGGTGATGTCGCTGGTCGCCACGACCTTGATCTCCACGGTCGGCGGCGCGTCGGGCCCGCTCTTCGGAACGGTATTCCTGCGCGCTTCGACCGTATTCGGTGCCACCACAGAACTCGACGGCAACGTGGTCGCTGCGGCACTGGCGGCGGCCAGGGACGGCGTCATCGCCCGCGGTAAGGCCGAACTCGGGGACAAGACCATGGTCGACGCCCTGAGCCCCGCGGCCGACGCCGCGCTCGCGGCAGCAGCGGCCGGTGCCGACGTCGCCGGCGTCGTCGCGGCGGCGGCCGAGGCGGGCGCCGCAGGAGCGGAAGCGACGAAACCGTTGCAGGCGAGGAAGGGTCGGGCGTCCTACCTCGGTGAACGATCGATAGGCCACATCGACCCTGGCGCTCAGAGCACGGCCTATCTGCTGGCCTCGCTCGCGGCCAGTGCCGCTGGTTCTACGGAGGGCTGATGGCGGTCGGGTTGATCCTGGTCTCCCACAGTGCCGATCTGGCGCGCGGAAGTGCGGAGCTGGCTCGGCAGATGGCGCCGTCGGTGGTGATCGCGGCCGCCGGCGGCGCCGACGACGGAAGCCTGGGCACGTCGTTCGACCGGATCGCCGAAGCGATTTCCGAGGCGGACACCGGGGCCGGTGCCGTCCTGCTGTACGACCTGGGCAGTGCGGTGCTCACCGCGGAGATGGCCCTCGAATTCCTGGAACCCGAGGCGGCGGAACGTATCCGCATCGTCGACGCGCCGCTGGTAGAAGGCGCTCTTGCCGCTGCGGTCACCGCGGAGGGCGGCGGCGACCTGGATGCGGTGGTCGCTTCCGCGGTCGCGGCGGGTTCGTCGGCGGCGCAGGCGACCACCATCGCCGATTCAGGCGCAGCCCAGCTGCATTCACGGCGAGCCGGCGATCGGGCCGGTTCGGACGTGACTGCGACCGTCTCGGTCGTGAATCCGCTCGGTCTGCATGCCCGTCCGGTCGCCGCGCTGATCAGAGCGCTGACCGGGCTGGATGTCCAGGCAACCCTCGGACGGCCGGGCACGACGCCGGTCGACCTGCGCGCGGTTCTACGGGTCGTCGGCCTGGCGTTGCGCGGCGGCGATCAGGTGGAGATCAAGGCAACGGGTCCCGACGCGGCCAAGGCCACCGCCGACATCACGGCCATGATCACCGGCGGCTTCGGCGAGGCCGAAACGTTGCCGCGGCGGATTCCGCCGGTTGGAATGGGCGCCGCGCCGGCGCGGATGGGCAACGCGCCGAGCGGCACCCGATCACTGGGCGCCGCGCCTGCAATCGTCGACGGAGTGCTGACCGCCGTGCCAGGCTCAGGAGGTCTGGCGATCGGACCCCTGATCCGACTGGATCGCGCACCGCGTCACCTGGCGGGCAGTTCTCTCGCGACGAGTGAACGGTACGACGGTGTCCATCAGAGCAGCAGGCTGGACGCGGCCATTGTGGCTGCGGCTTCCCGCCTTTCGGGAGGGAACCAGTTCGAGGTTGCGCACTCGGTGCTGCTGACCGACCCGGAGATGCGAGCTGCGGCCGAGCCGCCACTGGTAACCGGGGCCGCTGACGCCGCCACCGCCTGGTGGGAGGCGGTCGGCGTCACCGCGGACCGTTTGGCCGAAGATCAGGACGAATTGGTCGCGGCCCGCGCGGTCGATGTTCGGGAGGCCGGTGCCGCCGTCCTCGCGGAACTCGGCGTGGTGGTGGATCGTATTCCAGCGAATCTGGACGGCGCGGTCGTGTTCGCCGACGATCTCGGACCCGGCGACGTCCCGGTTCTGCTCGAACGGGGCGCCGCCGGTGTGGTGCTGTCCCGGAGTTCCACGACGGCCCACGCCGTGATCGTCGCCCGCGGCCTCGGGCTGCCGATGATCCTGCGAGCGGGGAATTCGGTCGCCCGGCTACCTGCCGGCACCGAACTGGTTCTCGACGGGGACGCCGGTACCGTCCGGATAACTCCCACCGCGTCCGAAGGCGCGGACGTCCGCGCCCGCATCCAGCAGCTGACCGCATCCGCCCGGGCCAGAGCCGACGCTGCAAAGGGCCCGGTGTACCTGTCCGACGGGCGGCAGATCCTGGTGGTCGCGAACATCGGCTCGGTGGCCGACGCGAGGGCGGCGGTGGCATCCGGTGCTGACGGCGTCGGACTGCTCCGGACGGAACTGCTGGTGCTGGACCGGGACACCTACCCCGACGAGGACACCCAGACCAGCGATCTGTCGGTGATCTTCGAGGTGTTGCAGGATCGCCCGACGGTCGTCCGGGTTTTGGACGCGGGCGGCGACAAGCCGGTCACGGCTTTGGATCTCGATCCTGTGCACAACGGCTTTCTCGGCGTTCGAGGGCTGCGCTACCTCTTGGCCCATCCGGATCTGCTCCGGTCCCAGCTGCGGGCGATCTTCCGAGCCTCGGTCGGTCACCGAATTTCGGTGATGGCTCCGATGGTGTCGATCGCGGCGGAAGCGGTGGCCTTCCGCAAGGCCGTTGCGGACGCGGTCGACTCGTTGGTCGCCGACGGTACGCCGCATCAGGTTCCGGACCAGGTCGGCGTGATGATCGAAGTGCCGTCCGCGGCACTGGCGGCCGACGAGATCTGCGCGGTGTGTGATTTCGTCTCCGTCGGATCGAACGACCTGACCAGTTACACCATGGCGGCAGATCGAACGGAACCCGGCGTCGCCGACCTGCTGGATCCGTCATCGACAGCCGTGCAGCGACTGCTCGATCAACTGTGCGGCTTCGCCGTGGCGTCCGGTACTCCGGTCGCGGTGTGTGGCGAAATAGCCGGAATGGCCGAGCATGCACTGGCTCTCGTGGCCAGGGGAGTGCACGAGCTCTCGGTCGCGCCCGTCCGCATTCCGATGATCAAGGAGCTGCTGCGGGCCGAAGCCGGACCGGCCTGACGGGTGGTGGCAGGTCCGCAGAGCGTTGTGGCTCGGTGTCATGCCGTGTGTGCGCCGTCGTGCCGCCTCAGCGCAGAACGCCGGCCAGCGTCGGGGCCTGACCGAACAGTTCGGCGCGAACCGATTGCAGCGCGACCTCGATCGCGCCCTGCAGAACGCCGTCCGAGGAAGACAGACCGGACAACATAACCGGCGGCCGGACGAAGCTGAGCTGATGCAGATGAGCGACCACCAGGTCCAGCAGCGTCTGCCCACCGGCCAGCGCCACCGGACCACCGAGGACGAGTAGGCCGGGGTCGATCAAATTGGTGACGGCGGCCGCGCCCAGCGCGATTCCGATGGCCAGCTCGGCGATCAGGTCTTGCCCGGCAGCGCCGGCGGCCAGCGCCGAGGTGACGATCATCGCCGGACTGG
>JBPCPG010000017.1:0-5842 GCA_050999445.1 Nakamurella sp.
GGTCTGCGACTAACCTGTTCGGCATGCGACTGGTCATCCTCGGCGGCGGCGGGTTCCGGGTGCCGCTGGTGTATCGAGCGCTTGCGGCGCGCTCGTCCCTTGGCATCGACGAGGTGGTCCTGTTCGATGTGGATGGCGCTCGTTCGAAGGTGATAGCCGCGGTGCTGCAACCGAAACCGGGCATCCGCATCCACCTCACCGACTCTTTGCCCGAGGCGCTGACGGGTGCCGACGTGGTGTTCTCGGCGATCCGGGTGGGCGGTGCGGCCGGCCGGGTCCGTGACGAGCGCCGGGCACTCGAGGCGGGCGTGCTGGGCCAGGAGACCGTCGGTGCCGGCGGACTGAGCTTCGGGCTACGCACGCTCCCGGTAGTACTTCGGGCAGCAGAATTACAGGCCGAATTGGCTCCGAAGTCCTGGCTCATCAACTTCACCAACCCCGCGGGCATGATCACCCAGGCGCTGTCGACGGTGCTGGGACACAGGGTGGTCGGGATCTGCGACTCCCCCGTCGGTTTGATCCGCCGGGCCGTTCGCGCGCTGGGCGTGGCGCCCTCCGGGATCGAATACGACTACGCGGGCCTCAATCACCTGGGCTGGTTGACGGGCCTCCGGCAGAATGGAGCAGACCTGCTCGGCCGCCTCCTGGCGGACGATTCCCTTCTCCAGCGCATGGAGGAGGGACGCTTGTTCGATCCGCAGCTGTTGCGTTCGCTGCGGGCCATTCCGAACGAATATCTCCATTTCTACTACTCCGCAAGGGAACTCACCGCCTCGCTGAGCCGAGCCAGGACCCGAGGGGAGGTGGTGCTCGCCGAGCAGGAGGATTTCTACCGAGCCGCCGGGCAGGCAATGACGGCCGCCGGGCAGGCACTCACAGCCGCCGGGCAGGCAATGACGGCCGCCGAGCAGACACTCACAGCCGCCGGGCAGGCAATGACAGCAGCGGGGCAGGCGCCTGCCGTGGCCGAGATGTTGTGGGAGCAGACCAGGGCGCACCGCGAACAGACCTATCTCGCCGAGGCTCGCCTGGACGAGCGTGACACGGCGGACCTGTCCGGCGGCGGATACGAGCAGGTGGCGCTGGATGTGGCAGAGGCGCTCACCACTGGTGTCGCAAAGGAATTGATCGTCAACGCCCGCAATGGCAGCGCCTATCCACAGCTCCCCGCTGAACTCGTTCTCGAAACTCGTTGTGTGGTAGACGCAACGGGCGCCCGACCGCTGCCAGGTCCAGCTCTGCACCTCCATCAGCTCGGGCTGATGGCGTCCGTGCGCGCGGCCGAACAATCCGTCATCGACGCAGTGCGAACCAGGGACCGCGCCGCCGCCGTACACGGCTTCGCCATTCATCCGTTGATCGGGTCGAGGCGGATCGCCGCCCGATTGGTCGAGTCGACGCAGGCCCAGGAGCCGTCCGTGGCTGCCCTGTTCTCGCCGCGCTGACCGATCAGGCGTCCGAGAGCCTGGCGATGGTTGCCACCGCTCGACGCAGAGATACCGCCTCGTGGCTCGGAAGTTCGTCGCCCAGAAAGCCATAGCTGTTGGCCAGCACCGCTGCGGACCTGGAACCCGCCGCTGCGGCCTGTCGGACGCCGGCCAGCCAGTCCGCCAGGTCGCCCCAGCCGGGGGCTGCGAGTGAACCACCGACCTGCTGCACCGAGAGTGCCGCACACAGATTCGCGAACGCCATCCGGTTACGCAGCGGCCACTCCCGGAGAGTTCCGAGAACGAAGGCCGCGTCGAAGACGTCGCCCGCTCCGGTCGCGTCAACGGCATTGACCGGGAGGGAGGGCACCCACTCCTCTTCGTTGGTCACCGAGTCGATACCGATAGAACCCTGCCCGCCACAGGTCACCACGACTATCGGTACGCGTTCGGCCAATTCCAGCAGAGCCGCTCGGGGATCCTCCGTGCGGGTGTAGGCCATGGCCTCGGTGCTGTTGGGCATGCAGGCGTAGAGCGCGGCGAGCCCAGTGAGCTCATCGGGCCGCCACTCGCCGCTGGGATCCCAGCCGACGTCGCCGAACAACTTGGCGCCCTTGCTCTTCACCGTCGCCAGCCAGGGTTCGGCGGACTGCTCGAGGCTGACGAAGCCGACCTTGGTCCTCGGCGGTTCACCCACCAGATCCGATATCGAGATCGGCGAATCGTGCGCGTGCGTCACCATGGCGCGATCACGCTGCACCGCAAGGGAAACCGTGACCGGCGAGTGCCAATCGGCAACGCGACGCGAATGGGTCAGGTCCACCCCTTCCTGTTCCAGCGTTCGCCACAGGAAATCACCGTAGACATCATCGCCGAATGTCGAGGCCAACCCGGTGACCAGACCGAGGCGGCTCGCCGCGATAGCGAGGTTCGCGATACCACCCGGGCACGACCCCATGCCCTCGGCGTGGATTTCCGTTCCGGGCGACGGCTGGGACGGCAGGCCGGTGAGCACCATGTCGAAGAACGTCGTGCCCTGCATGAACACGTCGAGTTCGTTCCTCGCCGTGGTCGGTCCTAGGTTCGTCTGCTGCACGACCCCACCCTTGCACGGATGCCCCGGCAGCGCCCGGCCGGTCTCTCAGTTCCCTGCACCGCGCCGCAGTCGAATCCACCGATAGCCCCAACCCCGCAGTTCCAGGTTCTTGAGACGGGCATCCGGCCGTGGATAAGGACCGTCGGCCAATATCTCCCAGGGCCGGTCGACTTCCTTCTGCTTGCCAACGTCCACCGTGACCGGGGAGTCCGCGAGATTGTGCAGCAGCAGAATCGAGCCTTCCGGCGCCTCGAATTTGTGCGCGACGACGGTGGGAAATCCCGGCAACGGCAGAACTGACCAGGTACCGACGCCGATCTCCGGACACTCTCGCAGTGTTCCGATCAGCTGCTCGAACCAGCGCAGCAGGGAGTCCGGATCGCTCTGCTGACCTCGGACACTGATCTTCCGGGCGCCGAATTTGCCGGTCAGTGCCACCGGAGCCAGCAGTTCCGCCGCCGGCGCGCCGGAGAAGCCGCCGTTCGGACCGTCGTCCCACTGCATCGGCGTGCGAATGGCGTCCCGTCCGGGCAGCGACAGGTCCTCGCCCATACCTATCTCTTCCCCGTACCGGAGCACCGGCGTGCCGGGCATCGAGAATTGCAGCGCGTAGGCCAGTTCGATGTGCCGGCGGTCACCACCCAACATCGAGGCGAGTCGACGACGAATTCCGCGGCCGTACAGCTGCATGTCGGCGCGGGGAGCGAAAGCACGGAACACGTCTTTGCGTTGTTCGTCGGTCAGCCGACTCAGATCCAACTCGTCGTGGTTGCGCAGGAACGTCGCCCATTGCGCCATGTTCTGCAGACTGGGAAGGTCGGCCAGCGATTCGATGACGGCTTCGGCCTGCTCTCTGGCCAACGCCAGCCAGAGTCGCGCATTGAGCAGGAACGAGAACAGCATGTGGGCGCGATCGTTCGGGCCTTCCATTGTCGCGCCGGTATACTTCGAAATGTCGGTCGGTCCTACGTTTGCCTCGCACAGCAGAACCGCGTCACCGGCGCGCCATTGGACATCCTCTCGCCAGACGTCCAGAATCGTGAAATCCTTCGGTGCGGGATCGACGCCTGCGGAGACCTGCTCCAACACGAACGGAGCCGCGTCTATTCGAAACCCGGAAACACCCATTTGCAGCCAGAAGGTCATGACCTTCTTGATCTCGGCGCGGACTGCCGGATTTCGCCAATTCAAATCAGGTTGGAAATCGTAGAATCGGTGATAGAACCACTCACCGGCCTGCTTGTCGAAAGTCCAGGTTTCGGTCTGCTCCCCTGGGAACACAATGCCCTGCCGTCGATCCGTCGGCTCCTCGACGCTCCAGACGTAGAAGTCCCGATACGGCGAGGAAGGATCGCTGCGGGCCGAGACGAACCATGGATGTTGATCGGAGGTGTGATTCACCACCAGGTCGATGATGACCCGCATACCCCGCGCTCTGGCCTGGAAGGTCAGTTCGGCGAAGTCGCCGAGATCGCCGATACGAGGGTCGATTCCGTAGTAGTCGCTGACGTCGTAGCCCTCGTCCCGTTGCGGAGAGGGATGAATGGGGTTCAGCCACAGGCAGGTGACGCCGAGCCTGGACAGATAATCCAGGCGACCGGTCAGCCCCGGAAGGTCTCCACAACCGTCATCGTTCGAGTCCTGGAACAACGCGACCTGGATGCAGTAGACGACCGCCTCCTTGTACCAGCGCTCCGTCATCGAAGCCGTCCGGTAGACGCGATCGAACAACCGGTCCCGGCGAGCACGAAGTTGCTGCCGCGCAGGTCGTTTTGCTGGCGCCAGAAGGTGGTCACAGTTTGCGGAGCTCTGGGAGAATTTCGGCGGTCGCCGCCCCGAAGAATGAAGCCTGCCGATCGCCGCCTACCTGGACCAGCGCCAGATCGGTGTAGCCCGCATCGAAGAACTTCTTGGCCGCCGTCACCACAGCACCGACATCGTTGCCGCACGGGATGACCTCGGCGACATCTTCCGGACGCGCTGTCGCCGAAGCTGCGTCGAATGCAGCCGGCCCGGGAAGTTCCGCGTTGACCTTCCAATTCATCAAGCTCCAGCGGAAGAGCTGGTGTGCGCGCTCTTTCGCCGCATCGACGTCCGCGTCCCACGAAACAGGCAGTTGCGCCACCTTCCTGGACGAGCCCTTCCGGTTCTGGTCCCATCTCTTCGTGAGTGCCGGATCCGGATCGATGCCGACCATCACATCGGCCTTGGGCGCGAACAGCTCGCAGGACCGTTTTCCTGAAACGGCAACGCCCAGCGGTACCCGAATCTCGGGCAGATCCCAGAGTCGGGCCGAATCGACCTGCAGATGCCGGCCACGGTAGTTCACCGAGCCGCCATCGAACAGCGCGCCGATGATGTCGATCGCTTCTGCCAGTCGCTCCTGGCGAACGTTCGCCGGCGGCCAACCCCCGCCGAGGATGTGCTCGTTGAGTGCCTCGCCCGATCCGAGCCCGAGGGTGAACCGGTTGCCGGAGATGATCTGCAACGTGGCTGCTTGTTGGGCGACCACCGCCGGGTGGTAGCGGAAGGCCGGGGAGGTCACGTACGTCATCAAGCCGATCCGCTCGGTGGCCTGCGCCACTGCACCGAGAGTCACCCAGGCGTTGGGGGAATGACCCATTTCCTCGAGCCACGGAAAGTAGTGGTCGCTGCTGACCGCGAAATCGAAGCCGTTCTGTTCCGCTGCAATTGCATGCCCGATCAAATCTGCGGGTCCGGACTGTTCCGTCATGAGTGTGTATCCGATGGAAGCCATCCAGTCATGATCGCATACCCGATTCCACGGGGCAGTCCAGACTTATGTGCTTGCCGGCAAGGCTATTGCCGTCCCCGGGCAGTTCCGCGCCGCATTTCCTCCGGGCCGCCGGCCGATGCCGACGAACAGTTCGATCACCTATCGAGAAAGGTTTTTGTGCACGAGCGCCGCGGCATCGCGCATGCGATTGCCGAGGAAGGTGCCCGGCAGCCCCTGCCTGCTCCGAAGCGAGTTGAATGCGTTGCCGGCATAGAACAGTGGAATGCCCAGGTCATGGACGGCGTCGATCGAGGCGAGTGCGCGCCGGCGCCCCGTCGGCAGGTGCGAGACGATCACCACGCCGGCCGCTCCGGTGGCCATGGCCGCCGTGACCAGCGATGCGGTGGAGGTCCTGGCCCCGAGAATCCGGCACGGCCAACCCTGGTGGCGAAGCAACACCGCCAGCGCCTCCAACCCGATGGTGTGCAGATCCCCCGGCCCGCAGGCGAACACGATTGGATTGGGCGAAGTGGGCGACGGAGCGAAGGCGCTACGTTTGTCCAGCCAGGCCCGGGCCGACTC
>JBPCPG010000058.1:0-4201 GCA_050999445.1 Nakamurella sp.
CGATCAATCGGAGCACCTTGCGCGCCCCCTCGACATCAAGCGGCACATTGAGCGACGCGATGAAGGTCGGGTCGGCGGAGTCGTATTCGATGCCGGCGTTCTGGACCGCCGTCCGCACCGCGACGAGGTCGGTGGCCTCGGAGACGACCTCGAACACCTCGCCCGAATCGGACACTTCTTCGGCCCCCGCGTCGAGTACGGCCAACAGCAGCTCGTCTTCACTGAGGTCGCCGGCCTTCGGAACCACGACGACGCCCTTCCGGCTGAACAGGTAGGACACCGAGCCCGGGTCGGCCATGTTGCCGCCGTTGCGTGTCACCGCGACCCGAACCTCGCTCGCGGCGCGATTCCGGTTCTCGGTCAGGCACTCGATCATCATCGCCACACCGCTGGGTCCGTAGCCTTCATAGGTGATCGACTGGTAATCCGCGCCGCCGGCCTCCGCGCCAGAGCCGCGCTTGACCGCACGGTTGATGTTGTCGATGGGCACCGACGTCTTCTTGGCCTTCTGGATGGCATCCCAGAGGGTCGGGTTTCCGTCCGGGTCGCCGCCGCCCATCCTGGCTGCCACCTCGATGTTCTTGATCAGCTTCGCGAACGCCTTGCTCCGTTTGGCGTCCTTGGCCGCCTTCTGATGCTTGGTGGTCGCCCATTTGGAATGGCCGCTCATCTTCGAAGTACCCCTTGCCCATCGGTGCGGACGACCTCACAGTGCGGTCGACCCGAATTGGTCGGAAAAGCCCCGTCGCGAAAATCCATCGCCGAAACCCATCGCCGGAATCGCCCGAGGGAGGGCGAGCCCGAACCCGAGAATCCTACGTCCGGTCGGCAGGCCGTCGAAGCGACCGCCAGCCATCCCGCCGATGAGCGCGATTCAGGGCTTCCACACCATCAGCACCACCACGACGACGAGCAGCAACGACACCAGTCCAGATGCCATCGCGATCCGCTTGTAGTCCGGCGACTGCAGGTCCTGCGTGGCGGGATTCTGGAGGTGCTCCGACGCGCTGCGCAGCGCCGGCACCACGGCAACCATGCTCAATGCGAACGCCAGCAGGTACGCGATCAACGAGATGAGCACCCAGGGGGTGGTGATGCTGAGATGGTCCTTCTTGTCCGCCGTTGCCAACGCACCGAAGCCGAGCACCGCAACCACCAGGGAGATCAGGCTGAAGGTCATCGTCGATCGGGCGAGCACCCGAACCGTGCCGCCCTGTTTGGCCCGGATTGCCCGCAACGCCGTCTGCGGCAGGATTGCCATCGGCCCGACGATGAAGACAGCCGCTACCACGTGCAATGTCGTCAGAAAAGTGTTCACCGGGTAAGGCTAACGGCCTTCGGCCGACTCCGACCCCGGCACTGACACCGACTCCGAGCGGTCAGCAGAACGGATGCTCAATCGGGGCAGCAGGAGTTGCAGCAGCGGCCCGATGGCCAGCGCGTAGATGACGGTTCCTACGCCGACGGTTCCGCCGAGCAACCAGCCGATCCCGAGAACCAGCACTTCGATACTCGTCCGGACCACTCGCACCGAACCGATGCCCCTGGCGACCAGGCCTGTCATCAGCCCGTCACGCGGACCGGGACCGAGGCCCGCGCCGAGGTACAGGCCACCGGCCACCGCGTTGCCGAGCACCGCAGCCACGAGCAGGCCGATCCGGACCGTCAGGTTGGCGGGTAACGGGAGCAACGACAGCGTCGCGTCGGTGGTGAAGCCGATGATGGCGGCATTGAGGACCGTTCCGATCCCGGGGCGCTGCCGCAACGGTATCCAGGCCAGCAGGACCAGAACCGAGATCGCGGTGATGACCGTGCCGTAGGAGATGTCGATCCAGCGGCCCAACAGTCGGGTGATGCCCTGGTGGAATACGTCCCACGGGTCGAGTCCGAGCACCGCCCGAACCATCAGACCCATGGTGAAGCCGTACAGGACGAGGCCGACGATCAGTTGGGCGAACCGACGGCCGCGACGATCGACCGGGATGGGCGTCAACAGCCGCAGCGGATTGAACCGGCCGGATGCGCGCGGAACAGGGCGGTCGGACGGTTGCCGAGACGACGACGAAGAAGGTGACGAAGGCGCGGGGCAAGACGATGACGACGAATTGGACACTTGACGATCATTTCGCCAATTGGCCTGGACATCCATAGCCAATCGCGTAAAAGTGGCTTGAATGACGCCAGCCACGCCGCGGATGTCCGCAGCCACTTTCTCCAGGCGGCTGGGTGCCGGGCCGGCAATCGGCCCTGGGCCCGCCTACCGCCTGCTCGCCGACCGGATCCGGGGAGCGGTTCTCGATGGGCGGCTGTCGGTCAGCTCGGGGCTGCCCAGCGAACGTGACCTCGCGACCGGGCTGGCAGTGTCGCGCACCACCGTCGCGGCCGCCTATGCGTTGCTGCGGGAGGAGGGCTGGCTCGAGTCCCGGCGTGGCTCTGGCAGCCGGTTGCGCCTTCCTTCCGCAGCAACCGAGCAAACCGGCCGGGGCATCGGACCCGCCGGACTGTTCGGGCACCCGGCTCCGGGCCGCGAGGACGAGATCGATCTGGCCACCGCGTCGCTGCCCGCTCCGATCGCGGCTCTGCAGCAGGCGGTAGCCGCGGCCGTCGACGACCTGCCGCGCCACGCTGCCGGAACGGGCTATTCGCCGTTCGGCGTACCAGCCCTGCGCCAAGCCATCGCCCAGCACTACTGCGCCTCGGGCGTACCGACCGCAGCAGAGCAAATCCTCGTCACCAGCGGTGCGCAGCACGCCTTCACCCTTGCAGTGCAGGAGCTTTCGGCACCGGGCGATCGGGTCATGGTCGAATGCCCGACCTATCCGGTAGCCCTGGACGCAGTGCGCGGCGCCCGACGAATTCCGGATCCGATCGGGCTGCCGGGACCGGATTCCGGGCATGTCGAGCCCTGGGACTGCGACCTCATCGCGGCGGCCATGCGGCAGACCGCGCCGCGGCTGGCCTATCTCATTCCCGATTTTCAGAATCCGACCGGCGCGTTGATGAACGAAGAAACCAGGCAGCGGATCGTCCGGGTCGCGCAGGCCAGCAACACCCTGCTGCTGATCGACGAGTCCTTCCGCGACGTGCCGTTTCCCGGACACGAACACCTACCGCCTCGGATGGCCGCTTTCGACAACGGTCTGCGGGTGCTGTCGCTCGGGTCGTTGTCCAAATCCGTGTGGGGCGGTCTCCGTATCGGCTGGATCCGAGGGGCGTCCGCGATGATCGACCGGCTGGCCACCTCACGGGCGCTGGGCGACATGTCCGGCCCGGTGCTCGAACAGCTGATCGCCGTCCACCTGCTGGCCGATCCGCAGGATGCGTTCGACCATCAGCGCCGTCGACTCTCCGACGGCGCTGCCGTCCTTTCCCGGGCCCTTGCCGAACGCCTGCCGAGCTGGCGCACCAGCGATCCCCATGGCGGCGGCAGCCTGTGGGTGGCTCTGCCCGGTCCGTTCGCCACCGAGATGGCCAGGCTGGCCCACACAGTCGGCGTACGAATCGCACCAGGGCCGCGATTCGGACCGGACGGCACGATGGAGTCGTATCTGCGACTCCCGTTCACCCAGCCGCCGGACACGTTGATCACCGCGGTACAGCGGCTTGCCTCCGTCGCCGAGCGGCCGGCGGGCCGGCGACGCTCGGACCTGCCGGGATGGCTGGCCTGAGGATCGAGCCTCGAATCTCGACCGGCCGGCCGCCTGCAGACTTCGCTGCCTTCAGCCGGTGCTGATCTGGGAGGTCTGCGGAGCGAGCATCACCCAGGTCTTCCCCGGCTTGAAGGGCAACGGCTTCCCGGCGGAATCGGTGAACAGGAACGGGTCGGTGCTCGTTCCCCGTTTCCAGGACCCTTCGACAGCGTGTCCGTCGCGGTAGAGGGTGGCCCGTCCGGAACCAACTGTCTGGCTCAGGTACGACGGTGACCCGATGGAATCCACCGTGCCATCTGGTTGATCCACGATTTTCAGCACCACGACTTTGTCGGCCGCCTGGACTGCCCCCCGGTAGCCAGCGACCGGTTGGCCGTTGCGCAGCCTGACGAAATGCCCACTGGTCCAGCGAAAATCGATTCCACCTGCCTGCATGACGACCCGGATCGACGACACCGGTTTTCCGGCGGCGACCAGCGGCGAATGAGCCTCGAAGGCAAAGCCGATCGACCGGACCGGGCCGAGCCGCTTGATCTGGCCGGCGATCTTGG
>JBPCPG010000226.1:0-4403 GCA_050999445.1 Nakamurella sp.
CGCGAGAACACCGGCCTTCTTGGCGGTATGCAGGTCGCCGGCGCCGTCCAACACGGCCACTCCGGCCGAGTCGTAGCCGCGGTACTCCAGCCTGCGTAAACCCTCGAGAATCAGCGGCAACGCCTGACGGGGACCGGTGTAGCCGATGATTCCGCACATGGATGCCAGGCTAACCGGTCCGCGGCGGGCGCCCGGCCCTTACCGCGGCCGCGTCAGTGGTCACACGGTGACGGGAAGACGAACGAGCAATCCGTCGGCGGCCGCGTCGTGCGCCCGGGCCACCGCCCGCAGCGCCGCCAGCACCGGCGCGATGTGCGGCTGGTCGTGGGTACCAGCGCGGTACTGCACGGTGATGCGGCGGCGAGGCGGATCACCGGCGATCGGCCGGACCACGACCGGATCGGTGGCAAACGGGCCCTGCGCCAGCCGCGGCAAAAGGCACAATCCCTCGCCGGCGGCCACCAGCGCCACCGCACCGGTGAAGTCGTCGGCATTGTGACGGGAGCGCGGCGTGAACCCGGCGCGCGCACAGGCCGCCTGCATGGCGGCCCAGCAGGGCACCCCGGGAAGGTGGGTGATCCAGTTCTCGTCGGCCAGCTCCGAGATGGGGATCTCGGAGCTGGTGGCCAGCGGATGACCGAGCGGCAGCGCGACGTCCATCACGTCGTCGAACAGGAACGAGTCGGCGAGCCGGGGATCCTCCGAGCCGAGTACCTCACCCCCACCGGTCAACGTAACCGCCAGGTCGACCTGACGGCCCAACAGGGCGTCCACGGTGCTCTCCGGCTGAACCTCGCTGATCCGGACTTCCAGCCGGGTGTCGCGCAGCTGCGCCAGTACCGGCACTGCAACGCCGCGGATCGCGGTCGGGAAAGCGCCGAGTCGGACGACGCCGGCGTCACCGCGACGAAAGGCGGCCAGGTCGGATTCCGCGTGTTCCAGGTGGGTGAAGACCTCGTGGGCGTGCCGCAGCAGCAATTGGGCGGCAGCGGTGAGCCGGACCCGGCGGCCGTCCGGCTCCAGCATCGGTGTCCGCGCCTCCTTCGACAGAGCTGCCAGTTGCTGCGATACCGCGGAGGGGGTCAGGTGGACGACGAGCGCGGTGGCGGCGATGGTGCCGCACCGATCGAGTTCCCGCAGGATCTCCAGCCGCCTGAGATCGATCATGCAGGTAACCTTACGCGTATGCAGAAGAATAAACAGCTGGACGCGAGCTATCGAGCGGCCGACAGTGGGGCCATGACAATCGTTCTGATCCTCCTGGCACTGCTCGCACTCGGCTTGACGTCGCAGCGCTTCGGCGCCGACACCCGCTCCGGACCGGAATGGTCGATGGGCTCGCTGCTCCGTCAACGTCCGCAGGCCACCCCGACAGGTAGCTCCGCACGCCGACGCTGATCCGTCCGGGCCGGCGGTCGCGCTTCCGGCGCTGCGGCTTCATCTGTCCGAAGGCCGGCCGCCCCTGGACTTGACCGCCTCGGGATCCACCACGGGCGCTGCCGAATCCGGCTTCGGCGTGACGTCTCCGGCCCGGTCCTCGGGAAGTGAAGCCGCCACCGCGCGGACGTCGGCCCAGGCCCGCAGCGCGGCGATCTGTTCCGCCTGGGTGATCGACAGCGGCACCGTGTGGGTGATGGCCCGCGAAAGATCCTCCGCCGTGAGCGCCCGGCGCCCGTCGAACGCGTCGAAGCAGGCTGATATCACGGCCTGTTCGATCTCCGCGCCGGAGTACCCCTCGGTCAACGCAACCAGCGGATCGAGCAGCGCGTCGTCGACGGACAACTCCCCGAGCGCCGGACCGGCCACCAGCCTGGCCCTGATGTGGAGTGAGAAGATCACTTTCCGCTCCACCGTCGTCGGAAGGTCGATGAAGAAGATCTCGTCGAATCGCCCCTTGCGGAGGAACTCCGGCGGCAGCAGGGAGATGTTGTTCGCCGTCGCCATCACGAATACCGCGGACGTCTTCTCCTGCATCCAGGTCAGGAACGTTCCGAACACCCGCGCCGAGGTTCCGGAGTCGCCGGTACCGGAAGCCCCTGCGGCAAAGCCCTTTTCGATCTCGTCGATCCAGAGCACGCAGGGCGCCACCGCTTCTGCGGTGCGCAGCGCGTTGCGCATGTTCTGCTCACTCTCACCGACCAGTCCGCCGAAGATGCGGCCGATGTCCATCCGGATCAGCGGCAGCGACCAGGCGCTGGCCATGGCCTTGGCCGTCAGCGACTTGCCACAGCCCGGAATGCCTGTCACCAGAACGCCTTTCGGCGCCGGTAGGCCGTAGAGCTGCGCCTCGTCGAGCCAGGACCCGGCCCGCTTGGTGAGCCACTTCTTCAGGCTTCCGAGCCCACCGACGTCCGCGAGTTTGACGGCGGAGTTGACGACCTCGAGCACCCCGGACTTGCGGACGATCTGATCCTTCTCCTGCTGGACGACCGCGACGTCCTGGGCCGAGAGATTCCCGTCGTCGACCATCGCCCTGGCGAAGGCGTTCTCGGCCTCGAACGCCGTGAGTCCGAGGGCCGCCTTGGCGAGCCGCTCCAGCGCATCGTCGGCCAGGTCCACCGTCAGTGCCTTGGACGCGGTGTTGCGTTTGATCATCTTGTCCAGCAGGCTGCGGATCTGAGTCTCGGTCGGCAGCGGGAAATCGACCAACGTCACCAGCGCCTCCAGATCCGATGGGATGCGCGGCGTTGGCGAGACCAGGATGAGCGTGCGTGGCACCGATCCCTCCGCGTAGAGCCGCACCGTGTCCTTGAGTGCCCGGACGACCTGGGTGTCCGGCAACTGACTATTGGTGCCCAACCAGGGGTGCAGGTCGAACAGCACCACCACGCTCGGCGTGGTCAGCGCCGCCGCCGCGGTCAGCGCCGCCAGCGGCGTCCTGGTGTCGGGGTTACCCAATTGCCCGAGTGCGGCGAACCCGTCGGAGGTGGTCCACCGGTAGACCCGCCGCTGCGGCACCACCTGCGTCCGGTCGCCGACTACGGTGGCGATCTCGGCAAGCACCCTGGATTCCTCTGCCGTGCCGATGGACAGCAGCGGAAACCGGGCCTTGATCAACCGCCGCAGCGTCTCGCCGAAGTTGCTGTCCTGCGCCATACCGGCTCCCTGTCATCTTGCTGTTGTCGTTCCTGCTGTCATCTTCGAGCGTCGTCCTCTGGTGTCGGTTTCCGGGCCTCGATCAACGAGCCAGGCGACGTCGCCGGCTGACCGGCACCCGTCAGTACCGATCACCACTGCCCGCGCCGTCGAACCCCGGGCCGGGCCAGCAATACAGCCCGCGCCGGGCCAGCAAGACAGCCCGCGCCGGGCCAGCAATACAGCCCGCCCTGGGCCAGCAATACTGTACGAGGACGCACCAGGTGGCCCAGGTCGGTGCGGGGCGTTGTCTGCCGGGTACTCCCGTGCGCCCTGTCGCGCTCTAGTAGGAGGAATTGCCGTGCCGTTGTTCGCCAAGAAGAAGCCCGGAATCGGCATCGGTCGACCGTCGATGGAATACCTGAGCCACCTCGGTCCCCACCGGGTAGCGGCCGGGAACCTCACCGGGGCCGGAATGCCCGGGCTGGTCTTCGCCCCGGTGGCCGGACGCGGGTTACCTGCCGTGGCACTGTCCCACGGCTGGCTGCAGCCGGCCGCCCGGTACGCCGACACCATGCGCTATCTGGCCTCCTGGGGTCTGGTGGTGGTGGCTCCGGACACCGAGAAGGGACCGGTGCCCTCCCACGAAGCCATGGCGGCCGACGTGCTGGCCGCGCTGAGCCTGGTCGCCGACGGCAGGCTGGGCGACGGCCGGGTGAGCGTCGATGCCGCACGACTGGGCGTGCTGGGCCACTCGATCGGCGGCGGGGCAGCCGTACTGGCAGCGGCAGCAGCCCCTCGGATCGGCGCGGTGGTGACTGTGACCGCCGCCGCGACCCGCCCCTCCGCCGTCGAGGCGGCCGCCGGCGTTCACTCCCCCGGGCTGCACCTGGTGGGCAGCGACGACGACATCGCCGAAGGGGACGGCGCGGCGCTGGCTGCGGCCTGGTCCGGGCCGGCGCAACTGCGAACCGTCAAGGGGGCGAGCCATCTGGGGCTCGCCGAGGGCAAGCACTGGAGCTCGACGGTCACCGGATCCGGCGACGAGAAGCGCATCCAGCAGGTGGTCCGGCTGCTGGCCACCGCATTCCTGCTTCGCCACCTTACCGATCAGGAGCAGCTGGCGGACGAGATCGACGGAAAGATCAAGGGCACCACGCTGGAGGACCTCGACGGGGTGCGGCAAGGGGACACCGTCAGTCGGCCAGCGCACCTGGAGTGAGGGTGACCGAGAACGGATTGGTCAAGGACAGCGGTTCCGCGCCAGTCGCCCGGCTCGCGACGACATGTCATCCTGGCCAATTGGTGCCCGGTCCGGCCGAGTTGTC
>JBPCPG010000183.1:0-18016 GCA_050999445.1 Nakamurella sp.
CACCGCTGTGGTGGCGTCGAGGATCTGATCCGGAGTCGGCGACGTGAACATCGCGCCCGGAACGGCGGCATCCAACATGCCCGCGCCCACATATCCCACGTGCAGAGGTTCATGGCCGCTGCCACCGCCGGATACGAGCGCCACCTTCCCGGCGATCGGGCCGTCCGCCCGAGTCACGAACGTCGGATTCCGGTGCAGGGTCAACAGATTCCCGTGCGCTGCCGCCATTCCGTCCAACGCCTCGTCGACGACGGTGGCCGGGTCGTTGATGATCTTCTTCATGTCGCACTCCTTTGTGATGACGACGGGTACAGCAACGGCAGGTGGGCCACGTGCGGATCTCGACAAGGCCGAAGTGTGACAGTCAGGGCTGCGCGGGGCCCGTTCGAAGTCGCACCGACAGGCAGGTGACGCACCCCTCCATCTTCTCGAACTCGCTGATCTCGACCAGAACCGGGGTGTAGCCGAGGTCAGCGATGAGCGCCGCGGATCGTGGAGCCGAGGCAGCGATCAGCAGTCGACCCTGCCCGAGGTCCACGACGTGCGCACCCGCTTCCTCCGGCATCGGGCGGAAGTGGGGAAAGAAGGACGAGTCGTCCACCAGGGGCGGATAGCCGATGATCGAGCCATCCGGCAGCGCGGTGATCGCCGACTTCAGGTGCAGCACCTTGCGCAGCGGCACGGCGATCACGGTGGCGCCCAATGGTTCCAGGATGGATCGGAATTCGGCGACGCCAGCAGCGTCGGTGCGGCCGCCGCGGCCGACGTAGACCAGGGAGCCGATTTTCAGCACGTCGCCACCATCCAGGGTGCCCTCGCCCATGGCCGTGACCGGATATCCCAGGTCGCGAAGCGCTTCTGCGGTTCCGCTGGTCTCTGGCTTGCGTGCGTCCGCACCGGGATTGCTGATCACCGCCGTGCCTTCGAACATGACCACGGTGTCTTCGACGAACACCGCGTCCGGACACTCGGGCGCGTCCGTCACCTCGATGGTCTGCCAACCGGTGGCCCTCAACGCGTCCACGTAACCGTGCCACTGCCGCTCCGCCAAGCCGAAATCGATCGGTGCCCGTTCGATATGGGTGACCAGACCTTCGGCCAGCCTGGGTGACGGACGACGGATCAATGCGCGCCCCTGGACGCCGGGTGGGGGCGAAGTGGGCATGCGCGGCGCTCCAGTGGGTCTGGCCCTGCCCCGGCGGACCCGCGGCGAGTCGGTAGGGCTGATGTTCGACCCTAGACCTTCTGTGCAACGGTGAACGGATGCGATACATCGTGATCGGGGCCGGAGCCGTCGGCGGGTCGATCGGGGCGAGCCTGTTCGCCGCGGGCTCCCCGGTCGTGCTGGTGGCACGCGGAGCACATCGGGACCGCATCGCGGGGGCGGGGCTGCAATTCGCCACCCCGCGTGGGACCCGGAACCTGCAGATTCCGGTCGTTTCCGGACCCGAAGAAGTCGACCTGACCCTCGACGACGTGCTGGTCGTCGCAGTGAAGGTCCAGAACAGCCTCGAGGTGATGGAGGCCTGGAGCGGGCGCCCCGTGTCCGGCGGCGGCACGGCGGGCACCCGACTTCCGTTGGTCTGCGCGCAGAACGGCGTGGAGGGCGAGCGCATCGCCCTCCGGCGATTCGCCAGGGTGTACGGCATGTGCGTGGTGCTTCCGGCCAGTTATCTGGCGCCGGGATGGATCGACGCGATCGGGCATCCCATGGTCGGTGCGCTGACCATCGGCTCCTATCCCACCGGCGTCGACCCGTTTGTCGAGCGGATGTGCGCCGACCTGTGGGACGCCGACATCGCGGGTTATTCGAGCCCGGCCGTGATGCGGTGGAAGTACACCAAGTTGTTGGCGAACCTCGGCAACGCCCTCGAGGCCATCTGCGGATCGATCGACGGTACGGCCGCCGTGGCGCTCCTGGAGCGCGCCAGAACCGAGGGCGAGCTGACTCTGCGCGTTGCCGGGATCGACTACGCCGACCGAGCAGAGGACGACGGCCGGAACCTGCGGATGGAAACCGGCGAGATCCCCGGTCGGCCCCGCCCCGGCGGATCCACCTGGCAGAGCCTCGCCAGAGGCACGGGGAGCCTGGAGACGGACTACCTCTCGGGCGAGATCGCCCTGTTGGGCCGCCTGCACGGCGTACCCACCCCGATCAATGCCACTGTCAGCCGGATAGCCGCCGATCTGGCCCACCGGCGGGAACCGCCAGGGTCGATGACGGCTGAACAGCTGACGGTGCTGATCGACCAGGCGATCGGCGACTGAGCAGCTGTCGTCAGCGGTGCGCCGGTTCGCACCCACCGAGCCCGAACAGCGAGGGCAATGCCCCGTGACCGATCTCACCGGGAGGTCGAGGCGCCACGTGCCTCCCAGTCGTTAGCATCATTAACGACCCTGGAGGGAAACCCGTGACCATCACTGACAGCCACGAGCGCCGGATCGCACTCGGCGTCACCACCGTCGGCATCCTTGCCGCGATGCTGAACTCGTCGATCCTGTTGATCTCCCTGCCGGCCATCTTTGCCGGGCTCGGGCTGGATCCGCTGGCGCCGCAGAACATCAGTTACCTGCTGTGGATGCTGATGGGCTACATGCTCGTCACGGCGGTTCTGGTGGTCACATTCGGCCGACTCGGAGATCAATACGGGCGGGCCAAGCTGTTCAATCTGGGCTTCGCTATCTTCACCGTTGGCTCCATCGCCTGCGCCCTGGTGCCCAACAGTGGGTCGGCCGGTGCCTTGGAGCTGATCGGGCTTCGGGTCGTACAGGGCATCGGCGGAGCGATGCTGACGGCCAATTCGACCGCCATCATCACCGACGCCTTTCCGCCCGACCGCCGCGGATTCGCCCTCGGCGTCAATCAGGTCGCGGGTCTGGCCGGTTCCTTCTTCGGGCTTGTCATCGGCGGTCTGCTCTCGGAATGGCACTGGCGGGCGGTGTTCTGGGTCAGCGTGCCGGTCGGATTGTGGGGAACCTGGATGGGCTACCGCACCCTGCACGACAAGCCGAGCGCCGGCCGAAAACACCAACGAATCGACTGGTGGGGCAACGTCACGTTCGGGCTAGGACTGATCTCGCTGCTGGTCGCCATCACTTACGGCCTGCAGCCCTATGGCGGCCACAACATGGGCTGGGCCAGCCCGATGGTGCTCACCGGCATGGCGCTGGGCGTCGCCCTGCTGGTGGTGTTCGTTCGGATCGAGGGCGCAGTGTCCGACCCGATGATCAATTTGAGGCTGTTCAGGATCCGCGCCTTCACGGCAGGCAACATCGTCAACTTCGCGTCCGCGATGGCCCGTGGTGGCCTGCAGTTCATTCTCATCATCTGGTTGCAGGGCATCTGGCTCCCGCTGCACGGATACAGCTTTGCCGACACCCCGCTATGGGCAGGCATCTACATGCTTCCTCTGACGGTCGGATTCCTGGTTGCGGGGCCTGCTTCCGGCGCTCTGTCCGATCGGTTCGGTGCTCGCGCCTTCTCGACCGGCGGACTGGTCCTGACGGCTCTGACCTTCGTCGGGCTGATGCTGATCCCGGCCGACTTCAACTACGTTTTGTTCGCCGGATTGTTGGCTTTGAACGGCATTGGTTCCGGGCTGCTGGCCGCGCCCAATGCGGCCGCCATCATGAATTCCGTTCCGGCCTCGGAACGCGGTGCCGCATCCGGGGTCCGCGCCACGGGTATGAACGCCGGCATGGTGTTGTCCATGGGAGGTTTCTTCACTCTGATGGCGATTGGCCTGGCCAGCAAACTCCCGGCGTCCATGTACTCCGGCCTGACGGCGCTCGGCGTGCATTCCGATGCCGCGAATACCATTTCGCACACCCCGCCGGTCGGCACCCTGTTTGCCGCATTTCTCGGCGACAACCCCATCGCCCAATTGATGGGAGCCGTCGATCCGGCTCAGCTGCAGCCGGGCGGTGGCGCGGACGTCGCCACCCTCACCGGCCACACCTTCTTTCCGCACCTGATTTCGGACGCATTCCACCACGGACTGGTGGTGGCGTTCAGTGCGTCGCTCGTCCTTCTGCTCATCGCCATCGTCGCGTCGGCGATGCGCGGAAAGCAGTTCATCCACGCCGACCAGGGCGAGCACGACGTTCGGCCGGATCTCACCGGCCCCCATCCGGAGACCACGCTGCAGGCGATGGCGCGCGAAGGTGTCGCCATTGATTTCCCCGCCATTCCGGGAGCGGACCTGCAGTACGAAGACGCGATCGCAGACCAGGCACGGGCGCGGTCCTGAAGTCAGGAACGCAGTTTGAGCACTCCCCTTTCCACCTGCGGCGTGGCTGCCACCATGGCTGCCACCATGGTCAGGGCCGCACCGGCGGTCTGTTCGTCGATGACCTTTGGTAGCGCGTTGCCGAGGCTGCGTATCCCGGAATGCACCGCCGAGGTGATGCGCTGATTCCGTTCGAAGGCATCGATCACCCGAGGATCGATGTACGAGGCGCGGCAGACGGTCGGGGTATTGCCCAGTTGTTCCGACACCGCCACCACGGCCTGCCGTTCCGCCCTGACTCTCAACCCCGCGGACCTGGCGGCAAGATCGCGGGCGACCCCAACGGCGCTACCCGCGCGCACTGATGACGATCCGCGCGGGCTGCAACCCGCGCTGATGACCCGCAACACGCGCGGACCCGGCGGCAAGACCGACGCACGACCCGAGGGCGCAGGTCCCAGGTCCGCAATCCGCGCGGCTGACCCGCAAACCGCGCGGACCTGCGCGGAATCGACACACTACCCTCGACGGCGCTACCCGCACGCCTTGATGACGATCCGCGCGGGCTGCAACCCGCGCTGATGACCCGCAACACGCGCGGACCGGCGGCAAGATCGGCGCACGACCCGAGGGCGCAGACCCACGCGGACCCGCCGCGGACCCGACGCAAGACACCCGGGGGCGCAGACCCGCGCACGAAATCTTGACGACGTCCGCGATCAACGACTGAAGGTTCGACCGTCGACGAGATTCGCCAGCACCGGGGCAATGCGGAACGCGAACGCTCAATGTTCCCGGCTTAAATGACAGAAAGCTGATGGCCCGAAACAGGCAGTAGCGCTTGTCCCTTGAATGTGGACCGCATTTCGGAATTCAGCCCCGATTGGATAGGTTGCTCCCGACGTCGTTGGTACGTTCGGGGTTCGGGGGTGTTTCATGGGGGCTTTCGTCGGCCTTTTGCTGGGTATCGGCTTGCTGCTGGTGTGGCAGGGGTGCACAGCACGACCACGCCCACCCCGGAAGCATGCCCGTAGCGACCGCATTCGTGAAGAACTGGCGCAGGCGGGCCTCACCGGCATCAGCCCTGGCCAGTTGATCGCGCTGCAGGCGTTGAGCGCCTTTTTGGTCGGACTCATCGGCGTCGTGCTGAGCCACTCGATTTCGGTCTCGCTCATCTTCGCGTTGTTCGCCGTCGCCGGGCCACCCCTGCTCGTGAGCAGACTGCGACAGCGCCGGCAGAGCGACCTGCGTGAGCTGTGGCCGGAGGTCGTGGACAACCTCACCTCCGGAGTGCGCGCCGGCCTGTCACTTCCGGAAGCCTTGTCCGCCATCGGGATCCGCGGTCCGGAACAGCTCAGGGAACCGTTCAAACAATTCGGCACCGACTACCGAACCACCGGTAGATTCAACGACAGCCTCGACCGCCTCAAAGCAGCTCTCGCCGATCCCGTCGGTGATCGGGTCTGCGAGTCGATGCGCGTGGCCAGAGAGGTCGGCGGTACCGATCTCGGGCGCCTCCTGACGACACTGTCGTCCTTTCTCCGCGATGACGCCAGAACACGGTCGGAACTGGTTGCGCGGCAATCCTGGTCGGTCAACGCGGCCAGGATGGCGGTCTGCGCCCCGTGGTTGGTGCTGATTCTGTTGGCCACCCAGCAGGAGACCTTGGACGCCTACGACACGCCGACCGGCACGGTGATCCTGGCCATCGGCGCCATCGCGTCGCTGGGCGCGTATCGCTTGATGATCCGAATCGGTCGGCTTCCCGCGGACAAGCGGGTGCTCCGATGAGTCCAGAGCTGATCGGCGGGCTCCTGGGAGCCCTGGTCGCGACGGGTTTAATACTGGCGGTGCTTGCGTCCCCGCCGCTGCGGCGGCCCACCCTGGCGGACCGGATCGCGCCGTATCTGCGCGATACGGCCGGCCAATCGCAACTGCTGGCCCGTTCGGGCAACGGGACCGCCACCGCGTTCGGACGACTGACCCGCCCGCTGCTCCGCGACGCGATCAAAGTGCTCGAGCGGGTCGTTGGTGGTCAGGCCTCGGTGCGTCGTCGGCTGGACTCGTTGAACTCGGCGATGACCATCGAACAGTTTCGCGCCGAGCAGGTGCTGTGGGGCGCAATCGCCACGGCCGCCGGATTGGCCCTCGGGCTACTGGCCGTGTTCGCCGGCCAGACGAACCCGCTGACCCTGGTCCTTCTCATCGTCGCGTGCGCGATCGGTGGAGTACTCGGTCGCGATTGGTGGCTCACCCAAGCCGTTACGAAACGCGATGCCGAAATCTTGACCGAATTCCCGGTCGTTGCAGAGATGCTGGCCCTCGCCGTCACCGCCGGTGAAGGCCCGGTTGGAGCGATCGAACGAATCTCCCGGTTGGCACAAGGGCACCTGGTGAACCAGCTCAACTCGATTCTCGCCGATACCCGTTCCGGCACACCCCTTCTCGTCGCCCTCACCACATTGCGCGACCGCACCCGCCTGGAACCGTTGTCCCGTTTCCTCGACGGAATGGCAGTCGCGATCGAACGGGGAACTCCGCTGGCCGACGTGCTGCGAGCTCAGGCCGCCGACGTCCGAGCGCTGGGCAAACGGCAACTCCTCGAGTCGGGCGGCAAGAAAGAAATCGCCATGATGGTTCCAGCCAACATGCACCCGTAGTTTCTTTTCTACGTCTCAGATTGGGACGTAGGACGGAGACTCCCAGATGTACATGTCCACGAGCCACAGCACTACCGAGCCGATCACCGTCACGCCGTATGCGGCCACCGAAAGACACCCGGCCGAGCTGGTCGTGATGTTCAGCGCTCGGGCCAGCGTTCATGTGACAGCGGCTGAGGCTGCCGAGCTGGTAGCAGCTTTGACCGCGGCTCTTGCCGAGCTGAACGTGCAGGTTGCGGCGTGACCACCGCGACCGAGCTGGCCGGCGCCATGTTCACCTGTCCCGCGCCGAAGTGGGCGAACGAGCCGACCGACTGGCACATGGGAACCGCGGAGCACCACCGGTACGCCCGGCGACCGCTGCGGGTCTGTGCCTGGCTAGAACAGCTCGACGAACTCGACGTGACCGATGGTGTCGTCTCGTTCGTTCGTTACGAGCCAACAATCGTGGTGCAATTCGACAGCCCCGATGAGAACGCCTTCGACTCTGAAAGCCTCCCGATCGACAGGTTCCGGGACGGTTGGCTGCCTGCACTGCCGGCCACCATCACAGCTGAACGTGTGGTACTCGCAAAGGACGCGGTTGCCGAGCTTCTGGCAGTCCTCGACCTGGCCTAGAACCTTCAACGTGCCCGACCGCTGCTCTAACAGCGGCCGGGCTGCTCCCACCGAACAGCACTCGGAAGGAACCGCACCATCATGTCAATGCGCGTTGTCTCAACGCACCCTCGACGCAGGAAACCCTCATCTGTAGTGAGGAATCCTCGGCGGATCTCCGACGATGCCCTGAGCCACAGCCCCGGACAGCCGTACCCCGATGCGATTCCCGCCCGATACGGCGCCGTGGTCCTGGCGTTCGTGCTCGGCTTCGTGGCGGCCGTCGTCCTAGTCGTCACCGTTTGTCCTGCGAGCGTCCACAGTATGGACTCCCCTGTGATCACGCCCGGGGGGTCATCTGTAGTGAGTCCCTTTACTGCCGCGCCGTAACGGCCCTGGGTCTGCCAGGGGGAACTCGGTGAGCGAGTTACCCCCCTGACGGGCCGCGGGCCGTTGCTCTCGCGCGTTTTCGCACGCTGCCCGCGTTCACCAGCAGCGCCCGGTCAACCACTCACCTTGCCCGAACCGGCGGGCAGCCCTCGCGTGGCCACGTCAGGGTCAGGACAGCTCGTGCAAGCTGCTCGGCTCAATGCCAAGCGGCCTAAAGTGCTGTCCCGAATGTCGGAGAGGGTGAGCGGGGCCGATGGGCGCTTTGGGGCAGGGGTCTATTGCATAAGCTCGCCGTAGGCGTCCACCTCTTGGCTGTGAAGCTGTCCTTGCTGATCCGCCCTCGCATTCACGACCCGATCCAGTGAATAAATATACGGTTGCTTGGGCTGTTTGGAGGGCCGCACAAACCGAAAATGCTCAGGGTGTGAGGGGGGGCCTAACCTGCGGTTATCGGCCGTGCACACTGTGCGAGGGGTGCCCCCCACCCCTGCATACGTGCATATGTATCGACCCGCGGCTTCACCAGGTTGATCTACACGGACAGCAGGGCGCGGGCGTAGGTGTGGGGTGTCCATCGAGCGGAACACCCCAAGCGGTCAACAGCACCCGACCATCGTGAGGACGGTCGGGTGCTGGTGTCCGGCGCTGGTCAGGTCATCGGGTTGGTGTCCTCGCTGACCATCGTTCCCACCATGCGGTGAACCTCTGAGGTCGACCGGCGGGTGACGTTGACGCCGAAGATTGGTCAGGCCTTGGTCACTCGGATGATCGAGGCCGGGTGCGGGAAGGCGAACCCGGCGCGGAGGACGGCCCGGATTGCGGACCTGTCGGACGAGAAGAACGCGGACGAGTCGACGGTGACGGTCGCGTCTTCTCTGAGGATGACGTAGGCGCGGCCGGCTGGCACGCCCCACACGGTGCCGACCTGTACGGCCGGCGACGTCAGCAGCGGCACCCCGGCGACGGTGACGGCGCCTGACCTTGTTGCGTCAGGCTGCAGCAGCGGCACAGTACCGGCGGTCAACTGCTTGATCTGCGCGAGGTTGAGCGCGTCGGTCGGGTTGGCGACGAATCCGGACAGCTGCGCGCCGACGCTCGCAGCGGCGTAGACGGCGCCGGTGAAGGCGTCGATGTTGTTCCATCCACCTCCTGCTGAGATGGTGGTTACGCTGCCCGCTCCGGTGGTGGGCAGATCGCGGAGACCGGCGGGTTGCACGGTGCTGGCGCCTTTGGTGCCGAAGAACGCAACGTCAAGTTTCATCGAGATGTCGCGGGCCAGGCCGTCGCCGATCACCCCGGCGATCTGCGGCACGGCGTCGACCAACATCTAATTGGACACGATGGACAGGCCGGCGAGCTTCCCGAAGTTGACGACGGCCTCGGCCAGGACAGCGTCAGACGGTGCGATCTCGGCACCCTCAGCGGTCCACCCGGCGGCGGCGTCGGTGGCGACGACGGGGATACGGAAGGACGCGGCGGTGGTGCGGATCACGTTGCCCACGATTGTGGCGCGGGACTGTTGGATGATGGGCTCGATAAGAAGCGGGCCGACCTCGAACGGGAGGAATGTCTGCGGCGCATTGGTTGTGTAAATGGGCATCGGAACTCCACGGTGTGTTGGGCGCACTGGGCGCACGAGGATGAGTGGTGAATGTCCTCGCGGCGGTAAGCGTCGGCTATTGATCCGCGGTGGCTCCTGCTGTATTTACTGCGGCCTACGGGCCGGGCAGTGAATGCAACGTCTGCATTCTACCACCCGGACCCGTAGTGGTATCAGGCTCTATCTGTTGGACAACAGGTCTGACCACCCGCGTTGCGGCCTCGGGGATTGGCGGGGGCCACCTTCAAAGGTGGGCGCCATCCCGGTGGCCAGCCCGAGCGTCTCGACCGCCTGCCGCACAACGGCTTGCGCCTTCTGTGGGTCGACTTGCCCGCCCTCGCCCAGACAGTCGGCCAGGCTGGAGCCGGCTGCCCACAGCGCGGCGGGTTTCTGCACTCCGGCGTTCGCCGCTATCGCTTCCACCTGTCCGCGCTGATAGGTGTCCAGTTGAGCGCGCAGCGTGTCCCGTTCCGCCTCGGCGTCTCTCGCCTGCCTGCGGTATTTCGCGGCGTCCTTGGCGGCGTCCCGGCCGGTGTCCGGCTCGGTTTCGCTGGCCGTTGCCTCGGTGTCATCAGCCCGGCTTAGGGCATCGGTGTCGACTGGTTCGGTCGTGGTCGGTTCGGTCGTGGTGGTGGTGCTGTCGGTCGCGGTCATCTTTCGTCCTCCGGCTTATCGGCCATTCCAATTAGTTCGGTATAGATAACCGCTGTCCCGGTCGGGTCGAATGTCGACTCGTAACGCATGTGCATCGGTTCGCCCAACTCATCAATACTGGGAAACGTTTCGGTGTAGGCCAGGACGTTGCCTTCGATGCCGAGAAGGTGCCTCATTTCGGCAACCTTGCGCTCGTATTCGTTGTGGTCGGTGGGGGTCATTGTTGTGCTCCTTGTAGTGAGTGCCAGGTTCGGCGTCGGGTGGTGCGGGAAACGTACGTCACGGTGGTGACCAGCAGCTCGGACACGACGAACCCGAGGGCGGCCAAAAGGGTGCGTTCCGTGTCGGTGGCGGGACGGTCGAATTGGTGGGTCTCGACGTTGCGGCTGTTGGGAACGAAGTCCCCGAACGGCCATTCGGTGTTTGCGAACTCGTAGTCGGCCCATCGGCGGGAGTCCTCCGAATCTCGGATAACGCAGATCGGGTGGTGGTCGAATTCGAGAATGCCCGCGGGGTGGTGGATGAATTGCGCACCCCCGCACGCGGGACACGCTGCGATTGTTGCGGTCATGCCGTTTCCTCTCGAATTGCCTTTCGGCTTGGCTTGGTGCGGTCGATCCCAGCCCATGTTCCGAATTTCTCTCGGGCCACGGTGGCGTAATTCCCGCAGGCGCCGATCACCGGGCATCCGGCGCACCGATGCGAGGCGGACTCCCGTTCGTCGGCCCGCTCACTGGTCCACAGGTCGGCATCGGCGCCTCGGCAGGCAACCGGACCAACCTCGTCGAGCGCTTCGTGCAGCGCTCGCCAGGACGGCAGCACGGCCGGCCGAATCGGAACCGTCCAGCTCATCGCGGATCACTATCCCGGCGCCGCGAAAATGATCGACCCGAGTTTTCACCGTTGCCCGTATGAAGGGCCATACCATCTTCGATGCGCCTCGGGAATGGTCCGGAACCTTTCTCCCGGCGCCGGGAAGATCTCGGGCGCTCGAGGGTCGGCGGCGTGCGGGGATGTCCATCTGAACGGACACCCTCGATCTGATCTCGGGCATTCGGGCCAACCTTGGAAGTGCCGTGACGTTCTCCGTGGCAGGAGCACCGGCAGCGGCGTGCTTCGGACTGCTGGCAGCTAAGGCTGCACGGAACTGGTGACCTTTTTGTCGGCGCCGACAAAATGGTCGGCTCCTCGGTGGGCGTCATGCCGCACCGCTTGAAATCCGCGCACCGACACTTCGCTGAGCACTGTTCCGTCACCGGTTCGACCGCTTCAACCGGTTCAGCCGGTTTGGTTCCGATAGGCGCGTACGAACCGGCGGTCATGATTTTACCGTCTTCCGAACGCCCATTCGACGCCACGCCTGCTCGAACGACAAGCGGGTGTAGCCCCGAGGTCCGACACCACCGAGACGGCTTGAATGGATGTTGTAGGAGGATACGAGCATGCGGCCCAACCTCTGCGGAGTGAGCGCCTTGCCAAAGGCTGAATCCGATCCCCAGATATCGGGATGCGTGGTGGTCAGTGACCGGATCAGCACCTCGGTAGCGACGAATGATTGATCATCTGGCCAAACGGTGGCGGTGTGGTGGATCAGGGCAACTGCGGGGCGCTGCTGCACAATTCCTTCCTCTCGTTCAAGGGTGACCCGCTCCACGTCTCTCACAGCTAGGTCGGCGACAACCGCGGGCCAGCGACCGCCCGCGGCGGTGGCAACCCGCATCAACGGAAACCAGCGCTCACGAGCGCGACCCGTCACTACTTCGGGCAACGGCGGCCGCTCGCTCCGAACCTCGTCGCGCACCAGCTCGGCCCAGGCTGCTAGCCGAGCGCCCAATTCTCGCGCAGGCTGATCGTTCATTTCCCAATCGGAATCTTCGACTTTGTCCTCGATGTTGGCCGGCATCAGTAGGACACGAATCGATCGGCTGCGGGTGTCATCCGGCAGATTCGGGTTATTCCCGGCCATTGCGACAGGCGAATACGTCGACATCTCGGAGACGGTCCATTTGCCCTCTTTCCCAGGGACCAGCACCGGGCGGGTTCCGCCCCGCTTGTAACCACTGTTCAGAACGGCCAGCAGCTCGGGGACGCCGTCCATTTTCTCGTTCAGCGATCGATCGGCCTCATCGATAAGAATCGTCCTCATACCCGCGTCCAGCATGCGGGTTAGCAGGGCTGGCGAGGACAACGAGGCCATTTGCACCGGATGGAGACAGAGCCTTTCGAGATGGTCGAGGGTGGTGGTTTTTCCGGAACCTGGCACCGGTGAGTCGAGGATGAGTCGCGGCGTCGTGTACGTCTCGATGCACAGGTGAGTGTGCGCCGCCCAGAGCACGAGTAGGTCGAGATCGGAGTCGTCCATCGTGCAGATGAATCGCAGTAACCAATCCCGGATCTCGCCGAATAACAGGTCGCCTCGCTCAACCGCCGGTCTGTCCTGAGGGGTCCCGGGTGAACCGGCGGAACTGGCGGAACCGGCTGAACCGGCGGCGAACACAGAATCGAGCGCTTCGATATCGGCGAGCGGCCAACTCATGCCGTCACCTCGGCGGCCAGTCGCAGCAACGCGCTCGCCTCGCCCTTTACCAGCTCGGCGAGCTGGTCGTCATCGCCCCGCCATGCCGAGCTGACGAGCCGCTCTCCGGCGATCTGGACGGCACGGCGGACCGCTCCGGAGCGGATGATCTGCGCCAGGTCCGCGCCGCACACCATCGGAGTCCCGGTCACGTCGCTAACCATCTTCGAACCGGTCGCGAGCACGAGTCCTCGCATGCCGGGAGGCACCTTGACGCCGGCGCGTATCGCGGCGTCGGCAGCGGTGATCGGCGAGGGAATGATCCCTGCAGACACGGACAACCGGACGCCCGTCAGCCACCAGCTCAACGCCGGATCAGGCGCCTCTGTCGGCACTCCCTCGAGCAACTCTTGCGCCACGTTCAACGGCGGCGCGGACAACATCAGGCCGGCGAACTGCTGCCAGGCCGCATCAACGACCGCCCATGAATCCGCGTTATGATCGACTTGATCGCCCGCCAGCAGATCAGCATTTTCGGAAGCCTCGGTGCCGCCAAGCACCGGGGCTTTCCCATTGCTAGGCGGCGTCATTGGTGCCCACCGCCCAACAGGCCGGCGATGCGGTGAAGCTGTTCCTTGTTGAGGGGCGGCGCTTCGGCAACTACCTTGGCGACATGCTCGGCCAGTCGTTCGGCCTTGAGTTGCCTACGTAGTTCCGTGACGTCGGCTGTTGGATCGGCACGCATCGCAACTGCGATTCGTGACCGAGTGTGCGTCCAGGCCATGAAGTTCTCCCGAGGGCAGCGAAGATCGCGCCCCCGGTTGGGTAGCAGATGGTTAGTAGTAAACGGCCTCTAACCAGACCGGCCATGTAGCTATTACTTGGTAACAGTAGGCCATCGGGCCGACAGATCCCAAATCGACACGCCGTTAGTCATGAGAATCCACGCCCGTTCGTCAAGAGTGTCCTTCCGTAACGGGAAGTCTCGGCCGCACGCCCGGCACTTGAATGGATACGTCAGGTGCGAGGCGATGGGGTCCGCCGTCCGGACACTGAATGGGGTCGGTGCCCTGTCATCCAAGAACACATGGCCCGATGACAAGACCTCTGCAGCCGTGAAGTCCTGCGGCGGATGAGTGCCTCGGTCGGTGCATAGCACTTGGATGCTCGTCTTGGTGATAGGTAAGTCTGCGCTCGGCGACGAGAACCGCGGATTGCGGTTGGACTTTCGTCGGCTCATGACTTCCACTCGATTCTGACGAAGGATGGATCGAACATTTTCCCAGAGCCGGTCGGCAAGATCGTCACCTCGCATAGGAGCTCGATCAGCGACCTGCGAACATCGAGGCTTGCTTCACGCCAACGCATCTCGGAATTCGGTCCCGTCATGTCACTCGCCCAAGCGAGAGGCATCCGTGAGTTGACTATTTCTTGGGCGCGCTCAACTTGCGGACGGATGCGCTCGGTGATTCGCCGCAATTGCTCCCCCGTCAGGACACCATCCGCGTATTGATCTGCTGCCAGATCAAGGCGTGCTTCCAGCTTGGCAACTTCATTCCGAGCGCGCTCCACCTCAACGGGATCAGTCGTCGCGAGGGCGCTGAGCGCGTCCGGAAGAGCCAACCGCGCAATCATCACCGACTCGACCAGCTCATCGACGGCGGCCTGTTTCCGGCGCACCCGCGTGCACGCCTGACAGATATAGGCCGGTGGCTGCTGCTTCTGCCCTGGATTCGTCCGCCCCTTGTTGACAACCATCCGGCCGTCGCATCCGTCCCGACCGCACCGGGCAATTCCGGTCAGAAGGTGTCGGCGGGTCGTGCCGAGCGATGTTTTCCGGCCGGGGTCCGTCAGCAGAGCGACCACGCGGTCATGAGTGCCCCGGTCGTAGATCTCTGGCCATTGGCCATCACCGATCACTTGGCCCAGATGCCGCCGAAGTCCCGCATTTCGGTCGCGCACCAAAACTTGCTTCAGGGTCGCTGAGTTCCACGGCAATCCGCGCGCCGATGTGGAACCGCGCCGGTTTAGCTCGGCCGCGACGGATCGGAGTGATTGCCCGGCCAGCAACAGTCGCGCCGATTCGCGAATTACCTCGGCCTGTTCGGGCATCAGTTCGTCGCTCGCTCCGAGCCGGTTGCCGTTGTGGTCGTACTCGATTACCCGGCGGTACCCGTAGGCGACAGCACCATGTGCTTTACCGGCCTCGGCACGTTCGCGGAGTTTGCGCTTCAACCTTCGGGATTGCTGTTCGGTTTCGTGCCGAGCGACTGTGCCCTTGATCCGTGCCGTCATCCGACCTTGCGGTGTGGCAAGGTCGATTTCTCCACCAACAGAGGCGACCCCCATCCCGTGCCGGTCGGCGAGGTCGATCACGTCCTCCAGTTCTCGCGGTGTGCGAGTCAGTCGGTCAACGTCCCAAACGATGAGTCCACTGAGCCGACCGTTCCGAATGTCCGCCATCATTCGCTCGTACTGCGGTCGAGGCTTACGCCTGGTCGCCGACACGTCGTTGTCGGTGTACGTCTCGATGATCTCCCAACCGCGACGGCCAGCATCGGCGGTGCAGTCCTCGATCTGGCGCTGTACACCTAACGCGAGACCCGTTACATCGCTGCTGATCCGTGCGTAGATGCCGCACCTAACCGGTTCTGTCACAGAAAGATTATAGCTCGATATTGACACCGGTTGTTTTTTTTGTATTGCCTATCACAATCTTGTTCGCTCTCTATCCCGGGCTGATCGCCATCACCGCTGTAGCCAAATGAATTCCGAATTCAGCATCCCAACAGGAGAACACGATGAAGCACGCAACTACCTGGTACCAGCACAGAATTTATCACGCACAACTGTGGTGGTCCGTGGCGATGCTGACGGTCACCGACCGCTTCCTCGCGCAACCCGGGCAGAACCAGGACGAAGACGCCGACCGCGGCGATGTCCCGGGCTGGGTCATGATCACCGTCATGACGGCCATCATGGTGATCGCCCTGCTGACGGTCTTCCGCCAGCAGGTCGTCTCGGCTGTGGAGAAGGCCTTCAAATCGGTGTCCGGCGCCTGAATCTCGCAGCCGACGGCCTGGCGCACGCCGAGACGGTCGAAGATCGCGACCGCGGATCGGCCGTCGCCGAATTCGTGATGGTGCTGGTGCTGCTGCTGTTCCTTTTCCTTTCACTGGTGTCCATCGGATTCTGGGCCTATTCCCGGACGCTGCTGACCTCAGCATCAGCCGACACCGCCCGGTACATCGCCAATGCAGACATAGATCAGAGCGTCGCCGCGGACCGGGTGGCGACTCTGCTGCAGGGCAGCGTCGCCGAATCCACCAGTGCAAGCCTGCGCTGCACCTCCAGCGCGACCGGCGTGCTGGTCGAGGTCGCCTGCACCATGCGCACCCCGGGCATCGTCAGCCTGCTGGACGGAGTGATGCCCGACATCACCGTCACCGGCCACTCGATCAAGGAATCCTCCCGGTGACGGACCGTCCACCGGCGCGATGGTTCGGACCGGTTGAGCACAGCGATCCTGCCCCCGGCGTCGCGATCAACGACCCTGACCGGATCCATCCAACGGACCAGGGCCGGGCGATGATCGAGGTGATTTTCCTGGGCGTCCTGATGCTGATCCCCGTCATCTACATCCTGATCGGCGTCCTCCGACTGCAGGCCACCACCTTCGCCGTCACCCAGGCCGCCCGGGACGCCGGCCGCGCCCTCGACTCTGCGCCCGTCATCGAAGACGGAATCGCCCGGGCCCGGCAGATCGCCACCATCGACCTCGCAGATCAGCACGTACCCGCCGACCAGATCTCTGTGCAATTCGTCGCAGCCGGAACCAGTTGCTCCCCGACCAACGCCGTTCCGCCGACTCTGCAAGGCGGCGCGGTGTACGACGTCTGCGTCACCGCCGTCGTGGCCCTTCCCGGCGTGCCCAGCATCGTGACCGGTTCCAAGAACACCATCACCGGCGTCTACACCGTTCACATCGGCGACCTGCGGGAAGGGCGATGAACCGGCCTCAGGCGTCGGTACCTACACCCGAACGCAAAGCGAACTCTCAATCGGCGCCGACCGCCGCTGCCCCGATCGGCCCTGCTTCGGATACCCGTGCTCCAGACGCCTGCGCTCCGGATGTCCGTGCTCAGAGCGACCGTGCCCAGGGCGACCATGCTCAGGGCGACGCCGGCTCCATCACTCCCATGATCATCGGCATGATGCTCTGCCTGCTGCTCCTGGGCGCCGGGGTCACCGCGGCCGGATCGGCCTTCCTGGGGGGACAACGCGTGCAACACCTGTGCGACGGGGCCGCAGCAGCAGCAGCCGGCACCATCACCGATGGCAGCACCGACCAGAATCTCATTGGAGCCGCGAACACCTACCTGGCCATCCGCGGGTCCGACGTGACCGCATTGGTCAACCTGAACGCCACCACGATCACCTTGACCTGCGGTGCCGATGTGCCGATCACCTTCGGATCGCTGTTCGGCTCCCCCACCCTCCGCCGCACCGTCACTGCGACCGCGAGAGCCGGCTACCGACAGAGCTGACGCGGCGCACTCGACCGGTGCGGTCGCGAACCCAACTCCGACCACCATCGTTCGTGCGCCGTCGCTGTCGCGTTCGGGCGCCGTCGCCGTCGCCGTCGCAGAATCCAAGCCGCAGAATCCAAGCCGCTGGATTCAAGCCGCTGGGTGGGGTGCCGGTCGAGACGGTTCGGCTCCGCGGAGCCGAGCGGCGAGCCGGGCGGTGGCGGCGTGCGGATCCTCCGCTTCGGTGATGGCCCGAACGACGACGACCCGGCTCGCCCCCGCAGCCAGCACCTGCTCCAGGTTGAAGTCGTCGATGCCGCCGATGGCGAACCAGGGGCGGGTCGGCCGCGAGTCGGCCAGCTCGCGGATCGGGCCGAGGGTGGTGTGCGGCCGGCCAGGTTTTGTCGGCGTCGCCCAAATCGGTCCGAGGCAGAAATAGTCGACTCCGTCAAGGCGCGCGGCAGCCGTGGCCTCGGGCAGGCTGTGGCTGCTCAGTCCGATGATCATTTGCTCACCGACCACGCGGCGGGCCGCCGCGGGCGAGAGGTCGCGTTGACCCAGATGCAGCACGTCCGCCCCGGCGGTCAACGCAACGTCGGCGCGATCGTTGACAGCCAGCAGCTTTCCGTGGCGGCGGGCAGCGTCGGCGAACACCGCCAGCAGGTCCAGTTCGTCGGCGGCTTCGAGATTCTGCTCCCGCAGTTGAATGATGTCGACGCCCCCGGAGAGAACCGCGTCCAGGAATTCGGGTAGGTCACCCTGCCGGCGGCGGGAGTCGGTACACAGGTACAGGCGGGCGTCGTTCAGACGGTCGGCGGTCACCGGCCCCATCCAACCAGGTG
>JBPCPG010000238.1:0-8652 GCA_050999445.1 Nakamurella sp.
GCCAGCTGCACGTTGTGGAAGGTCTTCTTGGCGCCGAGGTCCACCTGGATCCACTCCCCGTCCGTCCATTTGCTCGACCACCGGGTCGCGTAATTGCCGTCGGTCGCCTGACCCGCGGTGAAGTTGCCGTTGTACTGGTCGAAGGACGACGCGGTAGCGGGCCGACCCAACGCGAGGTTGGTCCCGCCGACAGCAGGGGGCACCACCCGGAACGAAACGGTCTGGACACCGACGTTGCTGTGACCATCCTCCGCGAAGATGTACGCCTTCCACACCCCGAGCGTCTGCGGCGCGGTGAACGTGTACGTGGTTCCGTTCTTGGTGAACGGCACCGCCAGCAGTCCACCCGCGTTGTCGATCGGATTGCTGTTGATGAACACGTGGTAGGTGATCGCATCACCGTTCGGGTCGCTGACCGCCGCGTTCATCGTGACGGTGGACCCGGCCGTGATCGACGTCGAGCTGTTGATCGACATGTTCTGGAAGGTCGGCGGAGTGTTGGTGCCCGGGTTGCCGGCCGGCCCGCCGTACGCCTTCGCGATCGCATAGTAAGAGAGCCGCTTGTTGCCGCCGGGGATCACGTTGAACCAGATGCCGCCGAAGTCGCCCTCCAAGCCGTAGTGGAAGAACGTCGCACCCAACGCGACGCCCGAATGCGCCTGGATGCAGTTCCACGCCTTGGTGTATCCATCGGCGTTGTCCTGATCGGTGCCCTGGTTCGGGATGCCGTTGACGTCGCCGGGTGCCTCCCACGATCCCTGCGGTCCGCCCTCGGTGATCAGGTACGGCTTGGTGTAACCGCCGGCGATCCAGGTCTGCTTGGCATCGCAGATGGCGCCGTAGCTGTTCAGGCCGTAGAGATCCAGGTCCGGCGCGTTGGCCTTGTAGTACACCCACGAGCCGGTCCAGGCGTCGGTCGAGGTGACCGGGTGGTTCGGGTCGATCGAGTGGATCTTCTTCGCCGCATCATTGACGAACGACGCATACGCGTTGCGCTCCGCCTCGAGATCGCTGCCCGAGTAGCAGTTCTGCAATCCGAGCAGCGACTCGTTGCCGACGTCCCACATCAACACACCGGGATTGTCCTTGTACGCCGTGACCCACTGAACGATGGTGTTCATATAATCGGCCTTGGTTTTCGCGTCGGTGACGTAGTTCGGGCAGCCGCCTGAACCGGGGCCGCCGCCAGGAGCGAGCCAGAAGCCGGCCACCACCCGGATACCGGCCGCCGCCGCCCCGTCGAACAGCGGCTTCGAGGTGGCGTCGGTCCCCCAGGTGCGGATCGTGTTAACGCCCATCGCCTTCAGATTTGCGACCTGGCCGGGAAAGTCCGCCACCGACGGACCCCAGGTCATGCCCTTGACAGTCCACGGCTGGCCATTGACGACAAGCTTCCAGTTGCCCTGCGAGCCGACGATCCGGACCTTTCCGTCAGCGGGATAGGTGGTCGGATCCGTTGTGGGCGTGGTAGTCGTGGTCGTGGTCGGGCTCGTGGTGGTCGTTGTCGGCGTGGTCGTTGTCGTTGTCGGGGTGGTCGTTGTCGGGGTGGTTGTGGTCGTTGTGGGAGTGGTCGGAGTGGTGCTCGGCCCGGTCGTCGGGCTACCGCCGGCCGTCCACACCTTGACCTCCCAGAGCGAGAAGCCGTATCCGGTCGCGCGGGTCTGCAGGTTCAGTCGTAGATAACGACCAGTGCCGACAGCGTCGAGCACCTGGTTGCCGCCGATGCCGTTGGTCACCGTGGCGATCGTCGCGAAGCCCGTCGTGGCACTGTCGGAGACCTGCACCTGGAACGCTTTGCCGTAGGCCGTTTCCCAGTTCAGCGCCACCCGGCACACATTCGTCGAGGCGCCGAGGTCGATCGTCAGCATCTGGTTGTCCGCGAAGGTGCTCGACCACCGCGTGCCGGCATCGCCGTCGACCGCATACTGCGGGCCGACGTTCGCGCCCTCGGAAGAGGACGCGGTGGCCGTTCTGCCCTGGGCGATGTTGTTGTCAGCGCAGGTGCCGCCACCGCTGCTCACACCTGGAGTTCCATAGACCTGGAACTCCCACAACGAGTATCCGTAGCCGGTCGCGCGTTTCACGCCCTGCATCCGCACATAGCGGCCGGTGCCGGCGACGGTCAGCGACTCGTTGCCACCCTTGCCGGCAGCTGTGGTGAACACGCTCGTCCAGCCGCCGGTGCCCGAATCCGATACCTGGATCTGATAGCCGGACGCATATGCCGACTCCCAGCTCAGATCGACTCGGGAAATCGTCGACAGCTGACCGAGATCGACCTGGAGCCACTGGTTGTCGGTCGCCTGGCTAGCCCATCGGGTACCGGCGTTGCCATCGGTTGCCGCAGGGGCCGGCAGGTAATCGGCGTTCTCGGTGGACGACGCCGTCGTCAGTTTGCCCTGCGAGAGCAGAGTCGGCGCGGCCGAAGCGGCGGTGATCGGAATCGCGATGCCGACGGCGACGAGGGAGGCGGTGGCCACCAGCGCCCACAGCCGACGAGCGCGTGAAGCGCGAACATGGTGCGTCGGTGGGGGGCGGCGGATTGGCGGAGGTGCAGGGATGGTCGAAATTGACACAGGTCTCTCCTCGGGGCAGGCCCCGGCCATCTGCGACGACATCTGTCGTCGAGCTGGTCCGGCTGGCAGTCGTCGTTGATCTGTACCTTGCGCGACAAGTCGGAGAGCGCTCTCCCATCGACTCGAGCAGTCGGTCAGGCCGCGCTCAAACCACTGGGTTTCGCCAGCGCTACCTTCCTTGTGCAGTCGAATATATACCCCGCGTTTTGTGATCTGTAACCCAGATCACCCGAATGTACGTATTCGCGACGTGGCCAAATGGGCTAATAAGGGCCAAGGATACTGAGAGTATGTCCAATTCGTGGATCGCGCTCTCCCATCCGGTACAATTCGGACATGTTGTTCGAGTCAGAACGCGGGGCCGGCGTCACGGCGGATGTCCTTCCGCTCGAACCTTCTCCCACCCGAGGCGTGCCTGACTTGGTGACACCCAGTGGAACGTCCGCGCCCACGCTGGAAGATGTCGCGCGGGTCGCCGGCGTTTCCCGGGCGACAGTGTCCCGCGTCATCAATGACAAACGACGGGTGGCCCCCGACATCCAGGAAGTGGTCCGTCGAGCGGTACTGGTCACCGGCTACGTTCCCAACCTGGCTGCGCGCTCTCTTGTCACCCGGCGCACCGGCACCGTGGCACTCGTCGTCTCCGGCGCCGAGGAGTCTGCCAAAGATGGTGTCATCGACTTCGCGGACCCGTTCTTCGGTCGTGCGGTCGGTGGTTTGCTGCGGGCGTTGCGCCCACACGAAGTCGACCCGATCCTGATGATCGCTGAAACCCATCACGACCGAACCAGAGTGATGTCGGTGCTGCACAACGGGAACGCCGATGGAGCGCTGCTCGTCTCGACGCACGCCGACGACCCGCTACCAGGCATGCTCGTCAAGGCTGAAATGCCAGCAGTGATGTTCGCCCGACCGGCCGCGCCGCTACCGATCAGTTTCGTCGACGTCGCCAACCGCGATGGCGGCGCGCTCGCCGCTGCACACCTGTCCTCTCGCGGCCGGCACCGGGTCGCGGTGATTTCGGGGCCGTTGGACGTGCCGTCGGCGGCCGAGCGCCTCACCGGCTTTCAGGATGCAATGGCCCGGTTGGGGCATCCGTACGTCCCTGCCGCACAAGGCAGCTTCACCTATTCGAGCGGAATCGTCGCGATGAATCGGCTCCTTGACGAGGACCCGGGAATCGACGGCGTGTTCGCCTGCAACGACGTGATGGCCCTCGGCGCGATCGAAGCCCTTCACGCGCGCGAACGCCAGGTGCCCGACGACGTCTCGGTTGTCGGCTTCGATGACAGCTCGATCGGGTCGGTCTCCCGGCCGGCGTTGACCAGCATTCGGCAGCCCATCGAGGAGATGACGGTCGAGATGGCGCGCATTCTTCTCGAGTCGGTCGCAGATCCCGCCCGTCGGCCGGTTTCGGTGATCTTCGAGCCCGAGTTGATCGTTCGCGTCTCCACCTGATCGCGACTGCCCCTGGTCCGCACGTCCACCCGTTCGCACCTGCACCTGCACCTGCACCTGGTCGCAGTCGGAACGATCGATGGAAAACAATCACGCTTTCCAGCGAATGCTTGGGATGCATCGTGGGTGAACGGGTTGAAATCGACACTTTCTCTTGCGAAACATGGCGTAGACCGCGCATGCTCGCGGTCTCCCGTACCCACGGCAGGAACAGAATGAGGAAGGACCCTGCATGAGAGCGACTATTCGCCGAAGCAGCATTCTCGGAGCGACCGCAACCGCGATGCTGGTGTTGGCGCTGACCACGACCCCGTCGTCGGCCACCACACCCACCGCCAGCCCGCGCGTCACCATCGACAGTGCACCGACCTGGACCAAGCAGGCGAAGGCCATTGCACCAACCCCGTCCACTCAGCCCCAATCCATGACAGCAGTACTGAAGATGCGGGACCAAGCCGGCGCAGAGGCACTCGCGCTCGCCGTCTCCGACCCCTCCAATGCCAAATACGGCACATATCTGAGCGCGACGGCTTTCCGATCACGGTTCGCCCCCACCGATGCGACGGTCGCTTCGGTGGTCAGGTGGCTCAAGGCACAGGGTTTCACCATCGGATCGATTCCGGCCAACAACAGGTACATCCCCTTCTCCGGCAGCAGCGCGCAGACGAACAAGGCGTTCGCGACGGACCTCAAGGTGTTCAGCAAGGACGGTGTGCATGTCTCGGCCCCGGCCTCGGGCGTCATGGTGCCCGCGGCGCTGGCCGGCAGCATCGCCGGGATCGGCGGTCTGGATACCTCCGCCCGCAAGACGCCGAGCCACATCGGAGCCCAGGAAACCGGTACCACCGGTACCGCCGCAACCGCCAAGAGCAAGGTCGCGACCCTCGGCGCACCGAAGGCACAGCCCAAGGACATGCTCCCCCCGCCGGGAGCCGTCTTCAAGAACGGCACGCCCTGCTCCAGCTACTACGGCGAGAAGGCCGCTGCCGTGCCGCAGATCCTTCCGCATCCGTTGACCTACGCGCCGTGCGGATACAAGCCTGCCCAGGTCCGCGGGGCCTACGGTGTCGACGCCGCCCTGGCACAGGGAGTGGATGGTCGCGGCACCACGGTCGCGATCGTCGACGCCTTCGCCTCGCCGTACATCTTCAAGGACGCCCAGACCTACGCGCAGCGCAATGATCGTTCGCACCCGTTGCGCAGCTACCAGTTCAGCCAGAACCTTCCGACCACGTACAACTCGGCGACCGAGTGCGATGCAGGAGGGTGGTACGGCGAGGAGACGCTCGACGTCGAAGCAGTCCACGCGACCGCCCCGGCCGCGAACATCCTGTACGTCGGCGCCGCAAGCTGCCAAAACCCCGATATCAACGCGGCAGTCAACACCATCGTCGACAATCAGCTCGCCCAGGTGATCACCAACTCGTACGGCAGCGCCGGTGAACCAACGGCGTTGGCTGATATCGCCGAAGAGCACCAGACCTTCGTCCAGGCGGCCCTGGAAGGAATCACCGTCACCTTCTCCTCCGGGGACAGCGGCGACGACGTGCTGAGCACCGGCACTCGCCAGGTCGACTACGAAGCCTCCGATCCCTTCGTCACTGCAGTGGGTGGGACGGCGCTGGCCATCGGTAAGACCAACAACTATCAGTTCGAGCAAGGTTGGGGCACCGGCAAATCCGTGCTGACCAACGGCAAATGGGTTCCGACCCCGCCGGCCTACCTGTATGGCGGCGGCGGCGGCACCAGCAAACTCTTCACCCAGCCGAGCTACCAGAAGAAGGTCGTTCCAGCATCGATTGCCAACTACTTCGGCAAGGGTGCGCACCGTGCAGTTCCGGACGTGGCGATGCTCGCCGACCCGAACACCGGCTTCCTCGTCGGCCAGAGCCAGAGCTTCCCGGATGGCTCGATCAAGTACAGCGAGTACCGCATCGGTGGTACCAGCCTGTCCAGCCCGCTCTTTGCCGGGGTCATCGCGATCACTGATCAGGTGCATCAGGGATCGCTGGGATTCCTGAACCCCAAGCTCTATCAGCTGGCCGGCACCGCAGCCTTCCATGACGTCAAGGGAACCGGCGTCACGGACGGCGTCGTCCGCGTCGACTTCATCAACGGACTCGACGCATCCGGTGGCCTCAGGACCTCCCTGCGCACCCTCAACCAGACCGCCACCCTCAAGACAGCCGTCGGGTACGACGACGTCACCGGTGTCGGCAGCCCCAATGGGGTCAATTTTCTGACCGGAATGGCGTCCGACGTGAAGGCGTCGACCGTCAAGCCCGGCACGTCCACCATCAAGCACGGCGCACCCACCCGGTAGGCGCGGACGCGATACCAGAACAGAGGAAGGCCGATCCGCCCGAGGATCGGCCTTCCTCTGCGTTTCGGGCCGGTGATGGTCCGGTGGTTCGAGGTGCTGGCAGCGACCGGATCGAGCCGTAGGACGCAAAACCCCGAGGGGCATCGGTTCGTACCGTCGGTCATCCGTCTACGAGGAGACCTCGCGTCGGGCCGAGTAGACGTTCCGAACGTCGGGATACCGCAGCAAGCCGAGTCAGCCGATGAGTAGGAGCAGCACCGGCGAGGCTGCGGTGGAGCTGTTCTTCGGCCAGGGGCTTCCACAGGGAGTCGATGATCGTGACCGGATCGGCGTCCAGATCGGTCTCGGGCCGCTCGAGATGCTCAGCCCACAAACGGATGCGGGTGTTCCTGGCGAGATTCGGGTCCAGCGTGACGATGTTCATCTCGGTGTCGTTGAACAGTGAGTGCTCGTTCAGGTTGGCCGAGCCGATGGTGAGCCACCGGTCATCGACGATCCCAACCTTGGCGTGTACGTAGAGCGGGTCTGTGCGTGCTCCGGCATGAGAATTGACCGTCGCAGCCAGGAGACGACCGGCACCGCCGTCTGCGTCCACCAGATAGCCGAGTTGACCGCGCGTGGTGTCTGCGCCGGTACTGGGCCGCGCCGGCAGCAGCAGCACGATCCGGAAGTCGGGACGAGGTGGCCGGCGCAGCTTGTCGGCCAGGATCTCCGCGATCTCGGTCGACCACAGGAACTGGTTCTCCAGATAGATGAAGTGCGCAGCAGAGCGCAGAGCCCGCAAGTACCCATCGAGAATGCTGAACTCACCGCGCGGAGCGAAACGATAGACCTTCTCGGGCACTGTACGAAGCAGCTGCATTTCCACCTCGCCGGCCGGAGCTGGTGGGACCGACTCCGCCAGAATCTCATGGGTGACCTCTTCCCATCGGCTACGGAAGTGCTCGGCGACGTCGGCGACGATGGGTCCACGCAGCCTCGTCGCCACGTCATGCCACCCGGTCGACCCGCGCGGCTCGTGCTGTGTCCGATCCCAACGGTCGGCCGACAGATCCGAGAGGTCGATGCCGCCGACGAAGGCGACCTCGCCATCGACGATGACGATCTTCTCGTGATGGCAGTGCAGAGTCCGCTCGCGGGCATCCAGAGCGCACCGCACGTTCGTGCCCTCGGTCAGTTGCCGCCGCGCCGCTTTCATCATCGATCGGGTTGGCCGAAACATCGGCATCGGCGGTCCGGCCCACAGCAGAACCCGGACGTCCACTCGCTCGGCGACATCACCGAGCAGCTCCTGCACGGTGGGCGATCCCACCGTCCGGCGGAGCCGGAATTCTGGTGTCAGGTGCCAGCCCGCGATATGCACGTGCGACGTGGCACCCTCGATCGCGTCGGCAATTGCACCCAGCGCTTGCTCACCGTCGATCAACACGTCGATGGCGTTACCGCGCCGCGGCGCCCGGCCCGGAACCCAGAGGTCGTGCCCCGCCGACGACTGCAAGATTTCCCCGTACCCCAGCCGGGCCAACCGCCTTTGGTGGTGACTGCGGACCGCCCGCTCCAGACCGCTCCCGACCGCATCGTCCGCCCGATCGATCCATTGGGTCACCCGGCTCATCACGACCTGCCCGCTGCCGGTTCGACAGCAAACTGCCCGGGTGCGTTCCGCCGCCGAACCGGTTCGATCCCTGGAATATCGACGCCGTCGCCAGCGACCATCAGCAGTGGGGAATCCATCACCACATCGTCTCCCGGTCGCACGCTTTTCGCACATTCCGGCCGCGCGACCCGGCAAAATGGTGCGACCCCTACGGCGGTTGTGGTCATGGTGCAGGTGCCCCCGGCAGAGTATTCAGACAGAGTATTCAGACAGAGGTGTTCAGGCAGAAATTCCGCAGCCAGGGCGGGCCGCCGTCATCGGGCCGGATCCTGGTCGGTGAGCGGAGGATCTTCGATGGTGGAGCCCGCGCCCGCTGAGCGAGAACCCTGGCCCGCGCGCCGCATCTTGAGCAACTCGAGTGCGACGGGAATCAGGGATACCACGACCACCAGCGCGATGATGGGCAAGAGATATTTGTCGATGCCGGTGATGTGCGATCCCAACCAGAACCCCGCCAGGGTGACCCCGATTGACCAGATCAGACCTCCGACGATCTGCCAGAGTGTGAAGACCCGTGCCGAGATGCCGATCATGCCGGCCATCGGATTCATCACTGTCCGTACCACCGGGATGAAACGGGCGAGCACGATCGCCTTGGCCGGGCCGTACCGTTCGATCACCACCGCTACCCGGTCGGC
>JBPCPG010000316.1:0-7744 GCA_050999445.1 Nakamurella sp.
CCAGCACTTCGACCTGTTCTGCCAGCAGGGCTTGCAAGTGCGCCTCCACCCCGTCCTTGACCAGTCCGGGGTCGACCCCCAATTCATGTTCGGAGTCATGCAGCACTTCTTCGATGGTGACGATCAATTGCTCACCCGCCTTGTTCTGCACCCGCCACAGACCTTCCTCCTGGACGAGCCAACAGGGAGGACTCATCCAGTTCAGTGGCTTGTAGGCGCGGTCGTCGGCGTGGATCGAGACCGATCCGTCTGCTTTGACCAGTAGAAGGCGGGTGGCCGTAGGCAGGTGGGCGGTCAATCGACCTACATAGTCGACGGAGCAACGAGCCACCACGAGACGCACTCCGACACCTTAACCGCTAACCGCAACCCGGCCACGAGTTCCTCGTCGTTCCTGCTGTTGGACCATCGACCGGCGTGGAGCGCAGCCACCGTAGGGTCAACAGCCTGCGCGGCAAACCCTTGCGGACCGGACGTGGGAGATTACCCGCGTATGAGGTCTCAGCCGCGGACACGTTCGATCTGGGCCCCGAGCGACTGCAGATCTTCGACAAAATGTGGATAGCCGCGATCGATGTGACCTACCTCGTGCACCTCGGTCACGCCTTGCGCCACGAGCCCGGCCAGCACGAGACCCGCTCCAGCCCGGATGTCGGTGGACCACACCGGTGCGCTCGACAGCGTCGGCGTGCCGCGCAGGGACGCATGGTGCCCGTCGGTTCTGGCGTCGGCACCCATTCTGATCAGTTCGTCGACGAAACGGAACCGCGCTTCGAACACGTTTTCGGTGATCAACGAGTGGCCGTCGGCCACCGCTGCCAGAACCAATGCCATCGGCTGCAGATCGGTCGGAAATCCGGGATAGGGCATCGTGATGAAGTCGACGGCCCTGGGTCGGTCGGGCATGTCAACGGCGAATCCGTCGTCGAGCACGTCGATGAGCGCACCGGCCTGCACGAGCCGCTCCAGCGGAGCGGCCAGATGACGTGCGTCCACACCGTGAACCACCACCTGGCCCCTGGTGACAGCGGCGGCATAGGCCCAGGTCCCCCCGACCACTCGATCGCCGACGGTCCGGTGTTCGGTCGGGTGCAGGGATTGCACTCCTTGAATGGTGATCGTCGCGCTGCCCGCACCGACGATCTTCGCGCCCATCTGACCGAGCAGAACGGCGAGATCGATGATCTCTGGCTCCCGCGCGGCGTTGTCGATGACCGTGACGCCTTCGGCGAGCACCGCTGCCATCAAGATGTTCTCGGTAGCGCCCACACTGGGGAACTCGAGGGCGATCTGAGCACCGCGTAACCGCTTCGCCTCACCGACCACCATCCCGTGTTCGATGTTCATGGTCGCGCCCATGGCGCGCAGCCCGCTCTGGTGCATGTCCAGCGGCCGTGAGCCGATCGCGTCCCCGCCGGGAAGAGCCACCCTGGCACGGTGACAGCGGCCCATCAACGGGCCCAGCACGCACACGGACGCCCGGAGGCGCCCCACGGCCGGGAAATCCGCCTCGTGCGACAGTTCGGCCGGGGTGGTGATGATGACCTTGTCATCGGACGTCTGGACGCTGCAACCGAGGCCGATCAGGACGTCGGCCATCAGGGGGACGTCCAGGATCGCCGGACAGTTCGAGAGCACCGTGGTGCCCTCCGCGAGCAGCGCGGCCGCCATCAACTTCAGCACACTGTTCTTGGCTCCGGCCACCGTCACCTCGCCGGACAGCCTGGATCCACCGGTTACCAAGAAGCTCTCATCCACGGCTGGCACTCTAATGCTCCCCGCAGCACCGTCGTGCCACGACAGATCAACACCTCGTGCCACGACCGAACAACACCTCGTGCCACGACAGATCAACGCCGTCGGGCCACGACCGGTCCGCAGTCGGTTGGGCGCAGCGTCGACCGGCCGTCGCCTGTCCGGCGGGTCGTGCGTAGTGTCCTGAGCATGGCTGTGCACCTCACCCGCATCTACACGCGAACCGGCGACGACGGCACGACCGGGCTGTCGGATTTTTCCCGGGTGTCCAAGACTGACCCCCGCCTGGTCGCGTACGCCGACTGCGACGAGACGAATGCGGCACTCGGCGTCGTGATGGCCACGGGGGCACTATCACCGGAGATACGCACGGTGATCTCCCGCCTGCAGAACGAGCTGTTCGACGTGGGCGCGGATCTGGCAACTCCGATCGAAGCGCAGCCGAAGTATCCGCCTCTGCGCGTCACGCAGACCTACATCGACGGGCTGGAGGCGGACTGCGACGAGTTCAACTCCAGGCTGTCAGCCCTGACGTCGTTCATTCTTCCGGGCGGCACCCCGGCCGGCGCACTGCTGCACGTCGCGCGGACGGTCGCGCGGCGCGCAGAACGCAGCGCCTGGGCGCTGATGGGCGCCGACGCCGATCGGACGAACCCGCTGGCACCCACGTACCTGAACCGGCTGTCGGACCTCTTGTTCATCCTCGGCCGCATCGCCAACCCCGATGGGGACGTGCGATGGATCCCCGGGGGCAACCGGGCCGATTGAAGGGCGACCCGGGGCGCTGACACGGGGTGTTGTCGAAGTCACCTGCCGTGCGCCTCGCTCAGACTTCGCGAAGTCCTCGCGAAGAACGGTTGTGCAGGCTACCGGTGGCCGGTGGCACCGACTCCAACCATGAACGTAGGCCCGTCACCGCGTCCTGGGTCAGGGCGAGTTCGATCGGGAAGGCGCCGTCGGTACATCGCACGACCACCGAACCGACGGGTAACAGATCCGGCTCCGTTCCGATCAGCGCACGTCGCTCGCCCAACTGCAGTCGATCCCGGCGTAGGTGCCTGGACGCGATCGGCAGCGGCGAAAAGGATCGATAGAGAGTGAACTCGCCCCCGCGATATCGCCCCTGGCCGAACGTCCAACCCCGGCCATCGGCGCGAAGCGATCTACGCCAGCACACATCGACGCCGCCGGACCGGGTCAGCAGCGACCGCCGGACAGCGATGGTCACGATGCCCGAGACGAGGACAAGGAGCAACGCGAGACCGATGATCTCCGCGATCACGATGCCTCCCGTGCGTTTGTCTTGGCGCTACAGGTTTTCGCCGGATGCCAGGAGTTGGGCACGAGCCCGTCGGAGGTCGGCTTCTGCTTCGGCCGAATCCGTGCCGGTGGACTTGGCGCGCTCGTACGCCGCCCGGGCCGCCGTTACGTCGATGTCGTCGCTGAGCTGGGCGTCCTCGGCGAGAATGGAGACGCCACTCTTGGTCACGGACAGAAAACCGCCGTGCACGGCGACCGCAAGCACGGTGCCATCGGGTTCGGTGATCCTGGCCGCGAAGCCTTCGCGCAACTGGGCGAGCAGCGGGGCGTGTCCAGGCAGCACGCCGATGTCGCCGTCGACTGTCCTGGCCACCACCATCTGGGCTGGTCCCGACCAGATCTGCCGCTCGACGGCTACCAGATCTACCTGCATTTCAGACACTGATGGCTCCGCCTCTTCCTCCGTTGTTCGATTGCCCGATTCTAACCCGCAACGAGCCGGCAGGTCCGCCGGACCTCCGCCGAAAATCTGGCCTGCCGCTTGCCACGAACATGAGACTTGCGGCAGGCCAACAACAGTCGCCTACATCCATGCAGTTGAATCAATATCAGGACTCCAGCGCCTTGGCCTTCGCCATCACGTCGTCCAGGCCACCGACGTTCAAGAACGCCTGCTCTGGAACGGTGTCGTACTCACCCTTGGCGATCGCATCGAAGGCAGCGATCGTGTCCGCCATCTCGACGTACGAACCGTCCTGACCGGTGAACTGTTTGGCAACGAAGAAGTTCTGACCGAGGAAACGCTCCATCCGGCGGGCCCGGCCGACCAGCAGCTTGTCTTCCTCCGGCAGTTCGTCCATGCCGAGAATCGCGATGATGTTCTGCAGTTCCTTGTACTTCTGCAGAATGCGAATGACTTCCTGCGCCACCCGGTAGTGCTCGTCACCCACGTACTGCGGGTCGAGAATCCGGGACGTCGAGGACAACGGGTCGACAGCCGGATAGATGCCCTTCTCCGTGATGGAGCGCGCCAGCTCGGTGGTCGCATCGAGGTGGGCGAAGGCCGCTGCGGGAGCCGGATCGGTGTAATCGTCGGCCGGAACGTAGATCGCCTGCAGAGAGGTGATGGAACGGCCGCGGGTGGAGGTGATGCGCTCCTGCAGCTCGCCCATCTCGTCTGCCAGCGTCGGCTGGTACCCGACGGCTGAGGGCATCCGGCCCAGCAGCGTGGAAACCTCCGAGCCCGCCTGGGTGAACCGGAAGATGTTGTCGATGAACAACAGCACGTCCTGGCCCTGCACATCGCGGAAGTACTCCGCCATGGTGAGCGCGGAGAGCGCAACCCTCATCCTGGTTCCGGGTGGCTCGTCCATCTGACCGAAAACCAGCGCCGTGTCGCGGATGACACCGGACTCCGTCATCTCCGTAATGAGGTCGTTGCCTTCGCGAGTGCGTTCGCCCACGCCGGCGAAGACCGAGGTGCCGCCGAAGTTCTTGGCAACGCGGGTAATCATCTCCTGGATCAGCACGGTCTTTCCGACGCCGGCTCCGCCGAACAGACCGATCTTGCCGCCCTGCACGTACGGCGTCAGCAGGTCGATCACCTTGATGCCGGTGACCAGCTGTTCGGTCTTGCCTTCGAGCTGGTCGAAGGGAGGCGGGTTGCGGTAGATCGGCCAGTGCTCGCCGTCGTCACCGGTACCGGGAGCGTCAAGGCATCTGCCGAGCGCGTTGAATACATGCCCCTTGACGACATCGCCGACCGGCACGGAGATGGGGTGGCCCGAGTTGCTGACCGATGCGCCGCGAACCAGACCGTCGGTGGGTTGCATGGAAATTGCCCGAACGATGTCGTCGCCAAGGTGCAGCGCCACTTCCAGGGTCAGCTGCCGGGAGTCCCCGAGCCCCTCGACCTGCACATTGAGGGCATTGAAGAGCTGGGGAACGGCACCTCGTGGGAACTCGATGTCAACGACCGGGCCGATGACCCGAACGACTCTGCCGGCGACGGATTGTGCGGTAGCTGTGCTCACTGTCAGTCCTCTTCGCTTCCTGATGCAGCCAGAGCGGCGGCGCCGCCGACGATCTCGCTGAGTTCCTGGGTGATCTGAGCCTGCCTGGCCTGGTTGGCCTGGCGGGAAAGGATCTTGATGATGTCGTTCGCATTGTCCGTGGCGGCCTTGCAGGCCGCCCGACGAGCGGCCGACTCACTGGCCGCCGAATCCAGGAGTGCGGCAAAGATCCTGGTCGTCAGGTACTTGGGCAGCAGCGCGTCCAGAAGGGCCTCCGGCGCCGGCTCGAACTCGTACGCCGGCAACAACGGTGAATCCTCTGCGCTCTCGACGTACTCGATCTCCATCGGCGCTACCCGGCGCACCGTCGGACGCTGCGCGATCATCGACTCGAAGTGGGTCGACACGAGGTGGATCTCGTCGATCCCCTGCGAACCGTCGTCCAGTTGCCCGGCCGATCCCGCCACGAACGCCGGAAGCACGGCCTCGCTGGCCCTGACCGCGTCGTCGTAGGTCGGCTTCTCGGAAAAGCCCGTCCAGGAATCGGCAATCATGCGCTGCCGGAACGCGAAGTAGCCCACCCCCTTCCGGCCGATGACGTAGTACACCGGCTCCTTGCCCTGCGACCGGACCAGGGAACTCAGTTCCTCGGCCGCCTTCAGCGCATTCGCGTTGTATCCACCGGCCAGGCCACGGTCGGAGGTGATGATCAGGATGCCGGCCCGCTTGGCGTCCGCTCGTTCCACCAACAACGGGTGGTCGAGCGTGGATGCCGTTGCCAGTGCCGTCAGCACCTCGGTGATCTGGGCGGAATACGGCGCGGCGGCGAGCACCTTGGCCTGTGCCTTGGCGATGCGCGAGGTCGCGATCATCTCCATGGCCTTGGTGGTCTTCTGCGTCGACTGCACGGATTTCACCCGCTGACGCAGCACCCTTACCTGGGCTGCCATGCCACAACTCCCTGTTCCTCCGGCCCACCGGCCGGTAGCTGGACGATGGGCTGCGTCCGCGTCTGCGGAGTACTTGTCACGTCGGCGGTGCCGGCTTACGCACCTGCACCTTTTCCTGACCGACGTTGGCCGGGTCCATCGCCTTGAACTTCTCTTCGCGGCCGAGGACGTCGCCATCGGAAGTGGTGAAGGAGTCGGCGAACTCGCCGAAGGCCTGCAACAGCGCTTCCTCGGTTTCCTTGGAAAGATCCTTCGTCGTCCGGATGGTCTCCAACGGCCCACCCGGTAAGTGCCGCAGGTACTGCAGGAACTCCGCCTCGAAGCGACGGACATCGGCTACCGGTACTCGGTCGAGGTGTCCACGAGTTCCGGCCCAGATCGACACGACCTGCTCCTCGACCGCGAACGGCGAGAACTGTGGCTGCTTGAGCAGCTCGACCAAGCGCGAACCGCGGGACAGGGCACGCTTGGACACCGCGTCCAGGTCGGACCCGAAGGCCGCGAACGCCTCCAGCTCACGGTAGGCCGACAGGTCCAGCCGTAGCGTGCCGGAGACTTTGCGCATTGCCTTGACCTGGGCGGCGCCGCCTACCCGGGAGACCGAGATACCGACGTTCACGGCAGGACGGACACCGGAGTTGAACAGGTCGCCCTCGAGGAAGCACTGCCCGTCGGTGATCGAGATGACGTTGGTCGGGATGTACGCCGAGACGTCACCCGCCTTCGTCTCGATCAGCGGCAGGCCGGTCATCGATCCGCCGCCGAGCTCGTCCGACAGCTTCGCGCAGCGCTCGAGCAGGCGGGAGTGCAGGTAGAAGACGTCGCCCGGGTAGGCCTCACGGCCCGGCGGGCGACGCAGCAGCAGCGATATCGCCCGGTAGGCCTCGGCCTGCTTGGACAGATCATCGAAGATGATCAGGACGTGCTTGCCCTGGTACATCCAGTGCTGGCCGATCGCCGAGCCGGTGTACGGGGCGAGCCACTTAAAACCGGCCGAGTCCGATGCCGGAGCAGCGACGATGGTGGTGTACGCCAATGCACCCGCGTCTTCCAGCGACTGCCGGACACCGGCGATGGTGGTGCCCTTCTGGCCGATCGCGACATAGATGCAGCGAACCTGCAGCTTCTCGTCGCCGGTCTCCCAGTTCGACTTCTGGTTGATCATGGTGTCGACGCAGACCGCCGTCTTACCGGTCTTGCGGTCACCGATGATGAGCTGGCGTTGCCCTCGTCCGATCGGCGTCATCGCATCGATGGCCTTGATGCCTGTCTGCATCGGCTCGCTGACGCCCTGGCGCTCGACGACCGAGGCAGCCTGCAGCTCGAGGGGGCGGTTCGTATCCGACGCGATTTCGCCCAGTCCGTCGATCGGCTGACCCAGCGGATTTACGACCCGGCCGAGGAATGCGTCGCCGACCGGAACGGACAGCACCTCGCCGGTCCGGGTAACCTGCTGTCCCTCCTGCAGCGTGTTGGCCTCGCCCAGCACAACGGCACCGATGGTCCTGACGTCCAGGTTCAGCGCGACCCCCAGCACACCGCCGGGGAACTGCAACAACTCATTCGCCATTGCAGAGGGCAGGCCCTCGATCGTGGCGATGCCATCACCGGTGCTCGAGATGATGCCGACCTCTTCTCGGGTCACCTCGGGTGCGTACTCGGAGACATAGCCTTCGATCGCAGAGCGGATCTCATCAGCGGAGATCGTCAACTCAGTCATCGCGTTCCCGTTCTGTGTCGTCACTTCTCGGTGTCACTAGATACTGC
>JBPCPG010000334.1:0-5051 GCA_050999445.1 Nakamurella sp.
TCGGCGCGGCCGCGATGGATGGCCGGCACCAAGATGTGAGAGGGCTTGTCGTGCCCCAGTTGCACGATCAACTCTGCGAGATCGGTTTCGACGGCGGCGATCCCGTGCTCGGCCAGGTATTCGTTCAGCCCGATCTCCTGGGTGGCCATCGACTTGACCTTGACGACCTCGTCGGCGCCGGTGTCGCGTACCAGTGCGGTGATGATCTCGTTCGCGGCCTGGGCATCGACCGCCCAGTGCACCGTGCCGCCCCGGGCGGTGACCGCGGCTTCGAGCTGTTCCAGCAATTCCGGCAGCCGTGACATCACATCGGCCTTCACCGCAGAAGCGGTGTCGCGCAGATCTTCCCAATCATCCACCTCGGCCACCATCGCCGCACGCTTGGCGCGGATGGTTGACGTTGCGCGGCCCAGATTTCGTCGCAACTGAGTATCGGTGACGGCGCGTCCGGCCGCTACCGGAAACGTTTCGGAGCCGCGCAGCGGGCTCTCCTCGGGGTTCGATCGCCGTATGGGCACGCCGAGAAATGTCGTCATGAGCGGACTCCGGTCGCTTCTCGGCCGGGTTTGCGACCACTTTCGATGGGAGCAGCAGGCGCAGCCGTCTGCGTCGTCGCCAGAATCTGGGCAAGGTGAACGGTTTGGACGCCGGTTCGCAATCGGCTCAGGCCGCCGCCGATGTGCATCAGGCACGACGAATCGCCGGCGGTGCACACCTGCGCCCCGGTGGTGAGGACGTCGGACATCTTGTCGGCGAGCATCGCGGTGGAGACCTCCGGATTCTTGAGGGCGAAGGTGCCCCCGAAGCCGCAACACTGATCCGCCCGCGGCAGTCCCACCAGATCGATGCCGCCCACCTTGCGCAGCAGCATGAGCGGCTTTTCCCCGACCCGCAGCATCCGCAGTGAATGGCAGGTCGGGTGGTAGGTGACGCGGTGCGGATAGTAGGCACCCACGTCGGTGACACCGAGCACGTCGACCAGGAGCTCGGAGAGTTCGTAGGTTCGAGCGGCCAGGGCCTCCGCGCGCTTCCGAAGGCCGGTGTCTCCGGCCCGCCGGGCGATCATCGCGTGCTGGTGCCGAATCGACCCGACGCACGAGCCGGACGGTGCGACCGCGACATCGAAGTCGGCCTGGTCGAAGGCGTCGACGTGATGGCGCACCACCGGCACCGCCTCGTCGAAGTAGCCGGTGTTGATGTGCATCTGACCGCAGCACGTCTGAGCCGGCGGAAACACCACCTCGTGTCCGAGCCGCTCGAGCAGCTGGGTGGTTGCGATGGCGACTTCCGGGAACAGGGCGTCGGCCAGACACGTAGCGACGAGCGCGATGCGCATGGGGGCTCCTGCTGTGATCATCAGAGGGTGCGGTGCTCCGAGCACTGTAGTCTACTGTGGTCAGACCACACCACCGGTACGCTCCGCGACCGCGTTCGCGCGTTGCGGGCCCATGGGTAAGTTGCGGCAACCTGGGCAAGTGGTGGCCATGGGCAAGAGGAAGCGGCGGTTCGACGGCAGCGGGGGAGAATCGATGGCTGCTCGCAGCTACCAGCTGGTGCTGTCGCGGATCGAGGCCGATCTGGCGGCCGGCCTGATCGAAGTGGGCGGCCGACTCCCGGGCGAGCGCGTCCTGGCCGAGCGGTACGGCGTTTCGAGGCCGAGCGTCCGAGAGGCGATCCGGGTTCTCGAGGCAATGGGTCTGATCAGAACAGCTGCCGGGTCGGGTCCGGAAGCGGGCGCGATTCTCATCTCGAATCCGGCGGCACCGATCGGCGCAGCCCTGCGTTGGCATCTCACCAGCCGTTCGCTACCGGTCGCCGACATCGTCGGAGCCAGGGTGCTGGTCGAGACGTGGGCGCTCCGCAAAGCTGCGACCAGGCAGCGGACCGGCGAGGTGGATCTGCACGTCGTTCGCTCCCTGCTGGCTGCGATGGCGGAGCCGGGGACTGACGCGGCCGCATTCCTGGCCCTGGACACCCGATTCCACGTCGCCCTGGCAGAGTTGAGTGGCAACTCCGTCGTCGCGGCGATGATGTCGGCCATGCGGGAGAGCATCGAGAGCTACGTGATGGCTGCCGTCGCCGACCTCGACGACTGGGAGCGCATCGCGACCCTGCTGCGCGCGCAACATGCGGCCATCGTGGAGGCTGTGCACCAAGGCGACGGGGAGCAGGCTGCAGCGCTGGTCGCCGCGCACATCAACGGTTTCTATGCCTCCACCGGTGTCGGCCAGCTGGAACCCGCGCAAACGAGGAAGGGCTGACTTGGCCAAGCATCGGATGGAGATCGCAGGCGAGTCGTCGCCACGGCGGGTGGCCGCCATCGACTGCGGCACGAACTCCATTCGTCTACTGGTCGCCGATCTGCGTCCGACCTCCGAAGGCAGCGCCACGGTCGCCGTCACCGACGTTCACCGCGAGATGCGCGTCGTCCGCCTCGGTGAGGGTGTCGACGCGACCGGTCGGCTGTCCGGAGCTGCCATCGACCGCACCTGGAGCGCGCTGGCGACCTACGTCGCGATCCTCCGAGCTGCCGGAGCTGTGCAGGTTCGGATGGCTGCGACCTCGGCGACCAGGGACGCAGTGAACCGCCAGGACTTCATCGACATGGTGCGAGCAACCCTCGGACAGGATCCGGAGGTGATCACCGGCGCCGAGGAGGCGGAGTTGTCGTTCCGCGGCGCGGTGGCAGATCTGGACCCGGACACCGGTCCGTTCCTGGTCGTGGACATCGGCGGCGGGTCGACGGAGATGGTGGTCGGATCCGTGGTCGATGGTGCTGTGCAGATCGCCGGTCAGGAGAGCCTGGACATCGGATGCGTGCGGATCACCGAGCGCCTCCTGCGCAGCGATCCACCGACCGCCGCCGAACGCGCCGAGGCAACCGACTGGGCGAACTCCGTGTTGGCCGGTGGTCTGGACCGCCTGCCGGTGGAAACGGTCCACCGCCTTGTTCCGGTATCCGGAACGGCGACCACCGTGGCCGCGGCAGCCCTACGGCTGCCGTCCTACGACCCGCAACGCATCCACCTCGCCAGAGTTGAATCGCGTCGCGTCCACGAAGTTGCCGCCATGCTGCTGGGCGCCACCAGGGCACATCGAGCGGCGTTGCCCTACATGCATCCTGGCCGAGTCGACGTGATCGGCGGCGGCGCGCTGATCCTGTCCAGCCTGGTATCACTGGTGATTAGCCGGGCGCGGGCCGGCCGGATCGACGAGATCACCGTCTCCGAGCACGACATCCTGGACGGGCTGGCCCTGTCGCTGGTCTGACCTGGATTCAATGAAGCTGCAGGTCGGAGCGCTGCCCGGGCAAATGTTGTTTGCCGCGACCATCGGAAATGCGCCGCCTGCGCCGCGGGTCCGCCGGTTGATATCGGCTACCTCGCGGTCGGCAAAAAGAACTTCGTCCGATTGCGATTTGTGCGACGAATGATCAACGCAAAGTCATCGAATTGTGGTGATGTTCTCGCCGAATAAAAATAGTGTGGATGCGGTTGGAATTCTCTATCTCGGTCAGGTAACGTACCCGCAGCGGTCCGGCCGGCCGTTCCACGCAGCTCGACGCCGCGTGTGGTCTGACCTGCAAGAGCCGACCGAAAGAGAGCAATGGATGCAACTCAACGATGAGTCGCCGACGGAACCGCGAATTGCAACCCGGACCCGAATTCGGGCGCGACTTCGGCGCCATCGGGCAACCGGCGCGGCGTTGGCGCTGATCACCGGAATTGGTGTGCTGGTCGCCACCACGGGCTCTGCCAGTGCAGAGCCTTCTGCTGGTGATTGGGCGAAGTTGCGCAACTGTGAATCCGGCGGAAACTACGCGATCAACACCGGAAACGGATATTACGGCGCCTACCAATTCGATCTGGGCACCTGGCAGAGCGTGGGCGGCAGCGGCTTGCCCAGCGACGCCAGTCCCGCCACCCAGGACGCTCTGGCCTACCGGTTGTGGCAGCAGCGCGGCTGGTCGCCGTGGGCCTGCGCCAGCATCGTAGGTCTGCCCGTCGGCGGCTCCGGCGGCTCGGCTCCGCAGCCTCCGCCCCCCGCCCCAGTTGCCCGTGTCGTCGTCGCCAGGCCGGTCGGTGCCTTCGACAGCGTCCAGGTCGCGGCTTCCAGGACCAGCGTGCGGGTCGTCGGTTGGGCTCTGGATCGGAATTCCTCCTCGTCGTCGATCTCGGTGCGCGTCAGCGTCAACTCGACGTCCCGAACGGCGGTCGCCAACCTGGCCCGGACCGACGTCGACCGGGTTCTGCGAGTGTCCGGCAACCACGGTTTCTCGGTTCCGGTCGCGGTTGCCCCGGGTACGTATCGAATCTGCGTGACCGCCCTGGGCCGTGCGGCAGGCAACAACAGATCGCTCGGCTGTCGCACCGCCGTCGTCAGAGCCCTGCCCAGCGGGTCTCTCGACCGCGTCAGTGTCGTGCACGGCAATGCTTCGGTGGTCGGCTGGGCGTTGGACCGCAATTCGAGCCGGCAATCGATCAACGTCCATGTCTACGTCAACGGTGTCGGATATGCCGTCCCCGCTTCCCGATTCCGCGCTGATGTCGACCGGATCCTGCAGGTCTCGGGCAACCATGGATTCGCCGTCACGCTGCCTCTTCACCCCGGCGCGAACAGCGTCTGTGCCGCCGCGATCGGGACTGACGGTTCGCGCAGGTCGCTGGGCTGCCGGTCGGTCCGCGTACCGGCTCCGATCGGCGCCGTCGACCCGGTTCGCGTGCAGGCCGGGAAGGCCACCATTCGGGGCTGGGCTCTGGATCGCAACTTTCCGGCATCGTCGATCCGGGTCCATGTGTACGTGAACGGCGTCGGATACTCCATTCCGACTTCGGTGACGCGGAATGATGTGAACCGCGCACTCCGGGTCAGTGGCGTCCACGGCTTCGCACTCACGGCTCCGGTGCACCTGGGAGCGAACAAGGTCTGTACCTACGCGATCGGCATCAATCGGAACAACAACACCGGACTGGGTTGCGTGACCGTCCGCCGATGACTCGACGGTCCGCTCGGGCTGTCGGGGGCCGGGCGGACCGTTGGCACTATTTCTT
>JBPCPG010000368.1:0-3693 GCA_050999445.1 Nakamurella sp.
GGACGCCCGGCACCTCGGCGAACAGCTGTCGATACAGGTTCCGGATCTTGCGGCGACGAACGAGGATCTCATCCAGGCGGACCAACTGAGCCCGCCCTAGCGCCGCGAGGATGTTGCTGAGCCGGTAGTTGTAACCGATGTCGGTGTGTTCGTAGTGAGCCACCGGCTGGCGGGCCTGTGTGGACAGGTAGCGCACCCGATCGGCCAGGGCCTTGTCCGAGGTCAGCAACATGCCGCCGCCCGACGTCGTCATGATCTTGTTCCCGTTGAACGAGACCACCGAGGCCGCACCGAACGAGCCGGCCGCCCGACCTCGGAAGGACGCGCCCACTGACTCGGCGGCGTCGACGAGCAGCGGCACGTCCAACTCGGCCGCGAGTGCGGTCAGTGCGGTCATGTCGGCGCACTTCCCGAGCAGGTCCACCGGCAGAATCGCACCGATCCGTCGGCCGTTGGCCCGCACCTGACAGGCCGCGTCGGCCAGCAGGTTGACGTCGACGTTTCCCGTCTCCCGCTCGGAGTCGACAAAGAACGGCTCGGCCCCGACGTAGGTGATCGCGTTCGCGGTAGCGACGAACGTCATGGTCGCCGTCAGCACGACGTCGTCGGGACGGACTCCGAGTGCGAGCAGGCCGAGATGCAGAGCGGCGGTACCCGAGCTGAGGCCAACCCCGTGCTCCACGCCGACGCGCTGCGCCATTTCGGCTTCGAACGCATCGAGGTCGGGCCCGGCCGGCGCCACCCAACCCGAGCTCATCGCCTCGAGCACATACTTGGATTCCAGCTCGCCGACATCGGGAGCCGAGAGAAAGATGCGAGCCACGGTCAGGTCACGACGGCATCGAGATGCGGCAGCAAATGGTTCCGCTGCACAGTCCGCGTCCACGGCTGCTGGTCGACATAGTCCGGATTCAACGGCGGTACGTCGACGTGCGAGATCATCGGATGCGACGGACGTTTGGTCGCTTCGCCGTCACCGAGTAGCTCCTCGTGCATCTTCTCCCCTGGGCGCAGCCCAGTGAACACAATCTCGACATCCTTTCCGGACATGGCGATCATGCGTTGCGCCACGTCGACGATCTTGATCGGTTCGCCCATGTCGAGCACGAGGGCTTCGCCTGGCTTTCCGATGGCACCGGCCTGGATCACGAGTTGACAGGCTTCGGGAATCGTCATGAAGAACCGGGTCACCTCCGGGTCGGTCACGGTCACCGGCCCCCCGTTCTCGATCTGAGCCGCGAAGGCGTGCAACACCGAGCCCCGGCTGCCCAGTACGTTGCCGAACCGGACAGACAGATACTTGCCCGCATGGTCCTGGGTGGCGAACCACGCTGTCACCTGCTCGGCGAGGTGTTTGGAGTGACCCAAGGCGCTGATTGGATTCGCCGCCTTGTCAGTCGAGATATTTACGAAGTGTTCGACGCCGCTCGCCGCTGCAGCCTGCAGGACGTTCAGCGTGCCATAGACGTTCGTCAAAAGCGCCTCCTTCGGATAGCGCTCCAGCAGCGTCAGGTGCTTCAGCGCCGCGGCGTGGAACACAACGTGAGGCTGATGTTCGATCAGCACGTCCTGCAGCGCCCCGGCATCGCGGATGTCGACCAGCACCATCTCGGGCGACTCGAGCAGCGCTCGTCCGTAGATCGAGAGTTCGACGGCGTGCAGCGCGGATTCGTCATGGTCGAGCATGACCAGCTCCGATGGACCGAACTTGTACAGCTGCCGGCACAGCTCGGACCCGATCGAGCCGCCGGCGCCGGTGACCAGTACCCGGCGCCCAGTGATGTACTGCGCAATCGAGGTGATGTCGGTATCCACCGCGTGCCGGCCGATCACGTCCTCGACGTCGACCGCCCGCAGGGATGACAGTTGCACCTGCGTTCCGCGCAGCAATTCGTTCAGCGGCGGCATCACCAGGCAACGAATACCCGCCGCGTCCGCGGCGTCCGACACTCGCCGGATGAGTGACGCATCGGCCCGATTGACGGCGATCACCAGACGTGTTGCACCGAGGCGTTCGGCGGCGCCGGCGATGTCGGCGCTGGTACCGCGGACGCGCACACCATGCTGCTGCAGGTGCGACTTCGCCGGGTCGTCGTCGAGAAATCCCACCGGTAAGAACGGCGACCTGGGGTCGCGCAGCATGCGCAGCGCCAAAGCGGAACCCACCCAGCCGGCGCCGAAGATGAGGATTCGTTCGGCGCCACTATCCGGAAGACTCCTGGACTGCTTGATCAATCGCTTGCCGAATCGGATTGCCAACATGCCGGTGAAGGCGAGTGGCCACGCGACGAACGGGACGCTGCGCGGGAGTGAAGCAGGATGGCCGATCAGCACAACAACAGTGGCCAGCATCGAAGCTGACGTCACCGATACCGCGATTGCCCGCATCTCGTCGAAGCTGCCGACCTGATAGCGGCCGCGATAGAGCAGCAGCCCCGCACCGAGGATCAGTTGCGAGCCGGCCATGAACAGGGCCAGGACGGTGACCGCTGCCCACCGCACGTCGGCGGCATCGAAGTCCTGACGGGCCAGCGCGGCCACTTCGGTGGCCACCACCCACACCAGGATGTCGGTGATGATCGCCGAGAAACTCCCGGTCTGCGGGACGGGTGAACGGGCCGGCCGGGCCAGACCTCGGGAGGTGGGTCCATCGGGTCTGCTCATAGTGCCGTCCCGTTCCCTGTTGGTGGACCGATCGCAATCGCCGAGCCCGCTCGAATCAAGATCACCTGACGGTGATAGCTCCGCAGGCCGACTCCTGCCTGTCCCCGGGCATTCATAGCACACACTCCACGATGCCTCAGCGGGACCATAAGGGGTACCAGACGATGCGTTCTAATGGGCGCCGCGTTACTGAGAGTGCGACCCCGGTGCGCCATTCGTGGCCGATGGTCAACCGATACGGATTACACCCGGGATCCGGTCACCCTTAGTGGTCGCGAGTTAGTCATTCGGGTCATCTCCTTTTCATTCAGGTGGAATATTCGCATCCCAACCACCCGCCAATATCAAAACGACGGTCGAGGTGTCCGGGCTGATGAGTTGCTGGACTCTGCGGCGTTCTTCGGCCCCGTTCCTGCCGTTCTTCAGCCCGGACCCGTGGTCAGCCGTCGATATCGATGGAGGCGTACCTGCGGCTGATGTTCCTCGAGGTCCGCCCCGGTCGGGGTGCGGAACAGCGGCGGTCCCGGCGTCAACGAGGCCGCTGATGACCGAAGTGATTGAGCAAAGATGCCGCCTAGCAACGGGTGTCGGTGGCCAACTCCGCGGTTTCGGCAGATGGGCCCCACCCGACGAACCCGCCTGCAGGCCAGGCGGTGAAACGGATTGCGGTAATCGGACAGCGGATCCATGCCCTCGGCGGCGCGGTCCGCACCACGCTGCAGGACAGATTCTTATGGCCGGCACGCGGGCACAGCATCGTGGTGCAGCGGATCACCGGAGAATTGGAGCAGCCAACATCGCCGCGTTCTCCGCCTGAAATCCGATATCGGGAAGGGCCGACCAGCCCTTGAACCCCCTGTCGTCGGCAGTCCTCCCGGCTGCTCTCGACAACGGACTTGTTCGAGGTCGAAGAATAAGGGGGTTGTCTTCCCGTTTGGAGCCGAATGGGGTACCTTCTTCCAAAAGAGCAGAAATCGGCGCGTTGTCGACTTATCTGTGAGCTGTTTGACCCTCGGAGGGAATGAAATG
>JBPCPG010000371.1:0-8093 GCA_050999445.1 Nakamurella sp.
TGGCAGAGCGGTACGGCATCGAGACCATCGACCCGTCTGTCGTGGACGACGTGACCGCCGCGATCGTCGACAGCACCGACGGTTACGGCGCGGACTCCGTCATCGACGCGGTGGGCATGGAGGCCCACGGAACGGTTGGCGCCTCGGCCGGAAAAATGGCCCAGGCTGCGGTCGGTCTGCTGCCTGATGCACTGGCGCACAAGATGATCGAGACCGTCGGTGTCGACAGGCTGACGGCTTTGCACGGCTCGATCGCGGCTGTGCGCCGCGGCGGAACGGTGTCGGTCAGCGGCGTGTACGGAGGTACGGCGGACCCCATGCCGATGATGGACCTTTTCGACAAGCAGGTTCAGCTCAGAATGGGTCAGTGCAATGTGAAGAAGTGGATCGACGATCTTCTTCCGCTGGTGGAGGATGCTGCCGATCCGTTGGGCGTGCTCGATCTCACCACGCATGCAGTCCCGCTCGGGGAGGCGCCGCAGGCGTACAAGACGTTCCAGGAAAAGACCGACGGTTGCATCAAGGTGGTCCTCAAGCCCTGAACGATGGTCCGTCCGTGGCGTGGTGCCAGGAATCGAGTTGATCGAGCGTGGCGTCCGGCGCTTCCTGGTCAACAGGTACGGATGCTTGACACCCGGATCGGCTGGGTAACTCCTCGGTATGAGCGAAGCCAATTCAGACGTCATCGGCGGCACCGGTCCCGATCCGGACAATCCGGCGAGCAAGGACCCGCAGGACTGGGTGACCGGTAGCGAGCCGATCACGGCAGCCCAACGCAGCTACCTCGACACTCTGGCCAGGGAGGCGGGCGAGGAGCTGCCGGGAAATCTTACGAAAGCCGAGGCCTCTCAACACATCGAGCGCTTGCAACAGGCGACCGGGAGAGGCGCCGACAGCGGCGGCAGCGCCGATTGACCCGCGGTGCCGCCATCGCTGGCCCGGCAGTGCTCGGCACGATTTCGACTGCGAGCACGTCGATGTCGAGCTGGCGCGACCAGAGGGCACGACCTGGGAGAATCCGGGGATGGTGGATTTCAGAGGGTTGTCGGCATGGCGAATCCTGGCATGATGCTTTTCGGGACGGTTGATCGCCGGACGATCGGCCGATGAGTACGCCACTGGGAAATCATGCGCTCGTCCGGCATTCCGGACGAGCCGAGCGGTTGGGACAGGAAGTCCGGGACGCCAAGGACCGGTTCATCGCCTCGGATCCCGGCTGGGCACGGTTACGGCAGGGTGTGCGTGCTGTTCTGGCGGTAGGCAGCACGCTTCTGCTGGAACTCGTCCTTGCCCGGCTCACCGGCCGGCCACCGTTGCTCGGCATGCTGCTCGGCGCCGTGGTGGCGATGTTGATGTCCACCGGTATTCGAGAGCGTCATCGCAGGGTGATAGCGACCACCGTCGGCATGGCTCCACTGGTGGCAGCCTTCGGTACGTCGCTGGGTGTCCTCACCGCCGAGCAACACCTTCTTGGCCTGACAGCATTCGTCGGGGTTTCCTTCCTGGCTGTGTGGGTACGACGGTTCGGACCGCGTGGATTCACCCTCGGGTTTCTCGCCTGGCAGAGCTTTTTCTTCGCCTTGTTCCTGCATCCGCCCGTTTCGGCGCTTCCGTCGATGCTGGTCGCCATCGCCGCCAGTGCGTTCTGGGTCGGAATACTGTTGCTGACAGTGTTGTACGACAATCCGGAGCTCAAATTACGACGTATCGTCAATGCGCTGCGCGCCAGGGCCAGATCCGGAATTTCCGCTGCGCTCGGTGTTCTGGACGAACCGGACCATCCTGCCCAGGTTCGTCAATTGCGGCGCCAGCTGATCCAGCTCTCGGAGACGGCCTTGCTGCTGGACGGTCAGCTGGCCGACCCACGCGCCTTGCCGGACGGCGTTCCGCCGGGTCGGCTCCGCCGGTGGACGGTGGATTTCGAGATCGCGATGGATGCGATCGGGGCCGCGACCATGGAGCTCGTGGCGCACCGCGCGCTGGTACCGCCGGATACCCTGGCTGAGGTCCGCAAGATGCTGGAGGCCGTGGCCTGGGCCGATTCCAGAACGGCCACGAGTTCGGCAGAACGGATCCGCGCACTTTCTCTCGACTGCCAGGGCACGGTGCACGAGATCGCCGAGGCAGCACTGCAACTGCTCGACACCGTGGCGATCTGGGATTCCGGCGCGCTGAGCGCCCCGGCGATGGCAGCAACCGATAGCGACCACCGCGCCGATGTGCTGGACGAAGAGGATGACTTCGAACCGGTGGTGACGCTGATCGGTGGCAATCTGCCAGGGTCTGCGGCAGTGGCCCAGCAGATGATCGCGCGGAGGGACGCCCGCCGGTTCTCACCGTCGCGAATGCGGCTGACCACCAGGCAGGCGATCCAGGCCGCCGTTGCTGCGGCGTTCGCGATCGTCGTGGGCGAAGCTATTTCGGCCCAACGGTTCTACTGGGCTGTCATCGCCGCCTTCGTCGCCTACGCCGGAACGGCGACGTCCGGTGAAACGCTGCAGAAGGGCGCCAGCCGGATCGGTGGCACCCTGGTGGGGCTGGTGGCCGCGGTCGGCCTGGCGAACGTCACCGACGGCCATCCGAAAATCGCTGTGCTTTCAATCCTGTTCTGCATTTTCTGTGCTTTTGTGACGCAGGCAATTTCCTATGGAACGATGATTTTTTTCATCACCGTCATGCTGGCGCAGCTGTACACGTTGCTCGGCACATTCACCGACCAACTGCTTCTGATCCGGCTGGCGGAAACGGTTTCCGGGGCGGCCATCGGGATCATCGTCTCGTTGGTGGTGCTGCCCACACACAGCCGGGCAACGCTGCGAGTGGCGCGCCGGAACTTCCTCGGCGGCCTCGGCGAACTGCTCGAGGCCTGCGGAGCCACTTTGGACGGAACAGTTCCGAACCGGGATTTGCTCACCCTGACAGTGACGCTGGATGCGACCGGCCGTCAGTTGGTCCAGATTCGCCGAGCCCTGACCAACGGCCGCCTGTTCGGGGCCGACCGGGTCGGCTTGCGACACCGGATGACCGTGCTCAGTGCCTGTGCGGCGAACGCCCGCGCCCTGGCGGCGGCGATCACCGCGGGAAGAGTTCGAGATCCCGCGTTGGCGAACGCTGCTCGAGAGCTGGCGATAGAAGCCAGACGCCTTGCTGAGATTCCGGAACTCGGGCGCCCACCCGAACTCGAAGCGGGTTCTGCCGACGTGCTTGTCCGGGTCCGCCCCTTGCTCGAACAAGTCGGTCCGGATCGGGACTCGTCAGGTCGGACCGATGGAGCCCTCGCCCCCACGGTGTCCGCGCTCCGACGCCTGACCGAGGCGCTCGCTCTGCTCGGTCGGATCCGGCCGTCGGTCAGATCGACCTGAAACCCGCCGTTGGCGGTTCAGCCAGGCCCAGCCGGCACACCAGGTACAGGAATGCCGCGGCGAAATCGTTGTCCCCGATCGAGTTCTGGATCTCGGCCCAATCGAGCTGTTCTCGCACCGCCCGTACTGCCGGCAGCAGAGCACCGAAGTCGCAGTACTGCTCGGTCATGCTCAGCAAGCGGCTCGTGATGACCTGGCCGGCTCCCAGAACGGGGATGTGCAGACCGAGAACCTCTTGCAGCCGAGCACTTCCCACCAGTTCGACGTCCACCGGAACCGTGTTGATCCGATGCAGCACGTCCACCATGGCTCCGCCCAGGTAGGCCTTGAACAGCCAGTCCTCCGGGGGCCTCTCGATCTCGAACCCGGCCCGCTGCAGGCAATCGGCGGCCGCCTGGACGTCCGCCTCGGTCACCACGAGGTCGACGTCGTGGACAGGTTCGGGAGCGCCGTTGGCCCACAGTGCGTAGCCGCCGGCGAGCGCGAATCCGATGTCGTGCTTCTTCAGCGCTGACGCTGCCGCCTTCAGCGCGAAACGGAGTTCGTCGTGTCCCACGGCCGTCGGCCCGTCGATACTCGGATCTACTTTCATGAAAAAGGGGTACCAAGTTTTCATGCGGCTCGCAACGTTCAACATTCTGCACGGTCGGTCCACCAGGGACGGTCAGGTCGATCTGGCTCGTTTCGCCGATGCCATCCGCGGGCTGGACGCCGACATCCTGGCCCTGCAGGAAGTGGACCGCGACCAGCCGCGTTCGCACTTGGCGGATCTCACCGAGGTTGCGGCTGAGGCCATGGGCGCGACCAGCCATCGATTCGTGGCTGCCATTTCAGGCACACCTGGAGCGAGCTGGATCGCCGCGACCGGCAATGAGGCTGTTGGCACGGCAACCTACGGCATCGCACTGCTGTCTCGTTATCCCGCCCGTTCCTGGCAGGTATTGCATCTCCCCCGGATCCCGGTGACCTTTCCGATGTGGCTGCGCATTCCTCGCAAGGTCATCGTGGTGAACGAGGAGCCCAGGTCGGCCGTCTTCGCCCAATTCGACACCCCGGCCGGCCTTTTGGCGGTAGGGAATGCGCATCTTTCGTTCGTACCTGGCTGGAACCGCCTGCAGCTCTCTCGAATCCGGCGGTATCTCGACGTCTTCGACGGCCCGGCAGTACTGATGGGCGACCTGAACATGCCGGCGCCCATGCCGGAGCGGATCACCGGCTTCCGGTCGATGGCGGCGGTCCCCACATTTCCGGCGGACGTGCCGGAGCGCCAGCTGGACCACATCTTGCTCCGGGGTCGGCTGGGCCGGGTGACCGACTGCAGTGCGCCGGAGATGCCGCTGTCCGACCATCGGGCGCTGGTGGTCGATGTCTCGACCTCGTCGGACGCCTAAAAGCGCAGCTACCGAACGGGGGCGAGCTGGGCGGGGCTCAAGGCCGCACTTCACAGCTCGATCGGCAGTCGGTCACGGTGTGGTCGAGGCCGCCCGTTTTGGCGTCGTGATCGCTGTGCCGGTGGTGTTCACGGTCTCGCTCGACTGATGTTGACGACCTGTTCCGTCACCGGTCTGCTCGCCGCCGGCCAGTACCAGGACGATCACGGTGATGGCGACCACCACCAGCACACCGACGGCGGCCAAGATCAGACCCCACCTGGGTCGCTTCCTGCCGGTGGGTGGCCGCGAATTTCGAGTAGTCATATGGCTGTCAGTTGCCGAACCCGGGACCGCCAAACCGCCCGCCGAGGTTTGCATCCAAAAAAAAACGGAACGGGCTCAGTCTCTTGCGATCAGCCTGTCGGTTTCCGGATCGGTCCGACCTTCGAAGTAGAGGCCGAGCACCTGACTGAAGAGCGGCTCGACCGGCGCGGCGCGGAGGAACAAGGTCATCGACGACCTGAGTTTGCTGGCATCGATACTGCCGAAGATCGACTCCGCCGTGACGCCCCGAATGCCCGCGACCAGACCAGCGACCTCGAGCAGACGGGGCGCAAGCACGGGATGTTCCAGGTATGCCTTCGCCTCGTCCAGCGACTGGATTGCATAGAGCTTTGACATCGCGCTGTGGCCCAGCCCGGCAATCTGCGGAAAGACGAACCACATCCAGTGGCTCGCCTTTCTACCGAATTCGAGTTCGGACACTGCCAAATCGTAGCTGCCGCCAGTGTTCTGGGCCTCGACGAAGCGCTCGAGGTCGAATCGATTCCTCATGATTCCCCGATCGAATGAAATGGTGCGCCAGCCATCACCAGCGGTCGGAGACCTGCGCTTTGATCTTCGAGTCGTACAACGCCGAAATGCCGGCCAGGACGTCGTCGGACAGTGCCGGAACCGCGGCTGCGTCGGCGTTCTTGGCGGCCTGCTCGGCGTTGCGTGCACCGGGAATGGCGGAAGTAACGCCCGGCTGTTGGATGATCCACCGCAACGCCCCCTGGGCGGGTGACACACCCTCGGGGAGCAACGCGGCGAAGTCTTGCGCCGCCTCTACTCCGGTGGCGAAATCCACGCCGGAAAACGTCTCGCCCACATCGAACGCGGCACCTTGCCGATTGTAATTGCGATGATCGTCGGCACCGAAGGTGGATTCCTTGGTGTAACGGCCCGAGAGCAGCCCGGAAGCCAGTGGCACCCGGGCGATGATGCCAACGCCCGCCGCTGCTGCGGCGGGCAGCACCCACTGCAACGGCTTGAGCCGGAAGGCATTCAGAATGATCTGCACGCTGGCTGTTCCAGGCCGAGAAATGGCGGCGAGCGCTTCGTCGCATTTCTCCACGCTCACGCCGTAATTGGCGATGCGGTCCTCCGCCACCAACGGGTCCAACGCATCGAAGACTGCGTCCGTGGAGAAGACCGGCGTCGGTGGGCAGTGCAGTTGCACCAGGTCCAATCGCTCCACGCCGAGGTTCTTGCGGGATCGATCGATCCATGCCCGAAAATTCTCCAGGACGTAATTTTCAGGAAGCTGCTCCATCCGACGGCCCATCTTCGTGGCCACCAGGATATCGGCCCCGGTGTTCTTCTTCAGATATCGACCGATCAATTGCTCACTGCGCCCGTCGCCATACACATCGGCGGTATCGAAGAAGGTCACACCCGCCGCGACTGCCGCGTCGAGGACGGCCGATGCCTCCGCCTCATCGACGTCGCCCCAATCGGCGCCCAGTTGCCACGTGCCCAACCCGATGACTGATACCTTGCGGCCGGTCCGGCCCAGCGTGCGTTGTTCCATGACTTCGATGCTAGTGCGGTCGGGAGTGGTGCTGCCGCGCGCCGGCGCAATTGTGGCCACTGCGCAGCCCGATTCCTCACTGCGCCGTTGCTCGTTACCGAGCAAACGCCTCCGCATTGACCAGAACCGCTGCGCAGTGACCAGAACCTCTGCGCAGTGACGAAAGCCGCTGCGCAGTGACGAAAGCCGCTGCGCAGTGACGAGAACCCACGCACCGCGGCCAGCGCAGGTCAGTCGATCGGCGGCCGAGCGCGACTGGCCTTCACTCCGGCGCGCACCTTCTTACCCGCGAGCCGACGTTCGATCGAGCCCCTTGTCGGTCGGCTCGGTCGTCGGGGAACCGATGGGACAGCGATGATCAGCCGCAGAACATGTTGCAGCCGAAAGCGTGCCGCCTCGCGATTCCGCAGTTGGGCACGATGTTCCGAAGCCGTGATCACCACCGCCCCGTTGACCAACTGGCCGGCCAGTTAATCAAGAACCCATGACCTGCGCTGATCATCGAGCGCGCGCAGGCTCGGGGACCGGTCAGGCGTCCAGGTCAGCTCGACCCGGCTGTCCGCGGTATTGACCCCCTGCCCACCCGGACCCGACGACCGGGAGAAACGCCACTTCAACTCGTCCGGAAGAAGAGTCCACTCTGCGGAGACCCGCAGCGGACGGTCGATCCGAGCGACCTCCGACCTGGTCATCGGGAACGGGCGCGGCGCGGACTCATTCGTCAATCGTGGCAGAGCCGGATCGAACAATTCACACCCACCACCGCTTCTTGCCCACAACCACAACCGCGGCGGCCGGCGTTGCGTCCGAATCCGAGACAGGTGTGGTGCGCTCGGCAAGGTACGTATTCTTCGAGCTGTGATGATCCGGAACCCGAATGCCTGAAGGGCATACGCTGCATCGACTCGCCCGCGCGCAGCAGCGACTCTTCGGCGGCTCGGAAATCGCGGTGTCCAGCCCGCAGGGCCGCTTCGCTGCCGGAGCCGATGCGCTCGACGGCCACGTACTCCATCGCGTCGAGGCCTACGGGAAGCATCTGTTCCAGTACTACCGCGGGGCTCCGATCCTGCACGTTCATCTCGGGTTGTACGGGAAGTTCACCACCGGCGCCGGGGAAGCACCCGAGCCACGTGGGGCGCTCCGGCTCCGGATGGTCAGCGGGCAGGTGTGGTCTGACCTGCGCGGTCCGACCGCCTGCGAGTTGCTGGACCCGCCGGATGTCGCCGCGCTCAGGGCCAGGCTCGGGCCGGACCCGTTGCGGAAGGACAGCGACCCGGAGATGGCCTACCGCAAGGTGTCCCGCAGCAAGATGTCGATCGCCGCCCTGCTGATGGACCAGAGCGTGCTCGCCGGCATCGGGAACGTCTACCGCGCAGAGATCCTGTTCCGTCATCGGGTCGATCCGTTTCGCCGCGGGCAGGCCGTCGACGGCGAACTGTGGCGGGCGATGTGGGACGACCTGGTGGTGCTGATGCAGGCCGGCGTCCGGACCGGGCGCATAGAAAC
>JBPCPG010000406.1:0-5711 GCA_050999445.1 Nakamurella sp.
GGCTACGGCGCCGCGCAGAGGACTAGAGCGACCGCAGAAGGACTCCATGCCCACCAAGATCACCGTCATCTACGACAACCCCACCGATCCGGACACCTTCGAGACCGGTTACGCACAGGGCCAGGTCGCCCTGGCCAAGGCGCTGCCCGGGCTGATCTCGTTCGAGTCGTCCAAGGTCTGGCCCAAGGAAGACGGCTCGGCCACGCCCGCCTACCGGATGCTCGATCTCTATTTTCCTGACTACGACACGGCCAGCGCCGCTGTCACCACCGAACAGGCCGGAGCTCTGTTCCCCAACATCTTCGCGCTGGCGACCGGCGGCGTTCGAATCCTGTTCTCCGACATCGAGGAGTCCTGACCCCCGGGCCGGACCGTAGCGGTTCGTCCGGACGGTTCTCGACCGGCCGGACAGTCGCCTCGGCTGGGACATACTGCTGAACATGGGGAAAGTGAATCTGGGACTCGACGACCGGTCTGCACGATTGATCCACGGCAAGGATGTGTGGTCGCACATCCGAAATCTGCTGTCCGGGTCGAGACGAATCGCGGCGGCAATCGGATACGTCGGCGCGGACGCGGACGCGTACCTGCCGATGCGAGGGCCGGGAACGATCGTGGTCAACGCCGGCGACGAGGCGCTGACCACCGGTTCGACCGATCCGAATGTGCTGCTGCGCTGGACGAGGCGGGGTGTGCGGGTGTACTCACTTCCTTCTCTGCATGCCAAGGTGATTCTGGTGGAGGGTGACCCGTCGTTCGTGCTGGTCGGGTCGGCCAACGTGTCGTGGTCGTCGGCCAACCGGCTGGACGAGGCGGTGCTGCTGGCAGACGAGCGCGAGACCGTCGACGAGATGAGCGCGGCGATCGCGGCCTGGCAACTCGAGGCCGGGGAGCCATTGACTCAGGAGTGGCTGCAGGAGGCTGTGCGCAGAGCGCAGCCGGCGCCTCCGCGGCCACAACCGGAACACGATCCGCAGCGAAGTGGCGGTTCACGCCCGTCTGGGTTCGAAAAGTTGGCGACCGCGGTACCTCAGAGCGTCGATTCCGACTCGTTCCCTGATCCCGAGCACGCGGCGCCTGAATTCGAGCCTGCAATAGCCGAACCCAAGCCGGTGATGCCCGACCTCGAGGCGATGGCCCCTGATGTCGAGGCGGTGGCCCCCGACGTGGAGGCGGCGGCCCCCGACGTCGGGGCGGTGACCCCGGATGTGGAGCCGGTGACGCCGGAACTCGAGCCGGTGGCAGCCGAACTCGACCCGTTGGCGTCTCACCGCGAGCCGCAAACGACGCAGCACGCGCAGCCAACTGATGAAGAACCGGCGAGCGATGATTCCGCCGACCTCGGGCAGTCCAGGTCGGAATCGGACACCGGCGAGTACTCGGAACCGGAGGCACCACTTCCCGCTGTCGTCTGGCCGCGGCCCAAGTACATCTATCTGGCTTTGCTGACCCGGGACGGGCGGGCGTCGGATAACGCTCAGGAACAACTCGAGAAGCTCCGCGGCGAGTTCCGTGCGGCCGACGCGTCCGGCGAGCTCGACGTGCAGATGTTCTGGTCGGATCAACCCTCCAGGGCGGGCAAGCCGCAACCGACCTACCGCGCAGGCTGGCATGTGGTGCCCATCTCCGTGCCCGCATCCGGCCGCCCTGCCGTGCTGTCCGCGGTGGACTCGCCCGGCCGGGTTCTGCATTCCTTCACCGACTACCTGGTGAACCCGGCTCGCACCTACTACTACCTGCTCGCGCATTCGGCGGGCCGATCGATCACTTTCCGAAGGTTGCGGGAGACCCTGGCAACGCTCAACGAGAAGCCTTCGTACGACCACGCATACATGATGCAGCACAAGGTGACTGCAATTCTCGAGCTGTGGCCGGAGATCGGCTACACCGACTGACAGAACCTGCGGTCGGGCTCCAGCGGCGGTGATCGATGTGATTCCGGGGTCACCCAGCGCGCCTGAGCGGTGCCGGATCAGCTGCAGTGCAGGCTTGTCCAGGTGACTGCTGACGATGACGACGAGGAGGACCAGGGCCGCGGTGCCGCGAACGTCGGGGCCGGCGGCCGGCGCTCATCGGATCGCGACCGGCCGGTCTCGTCCCGCGCCGGACATCGATCTCGGGACGGCGGCCGCGGCGAGAACCGCTGGCCGCCCTCCATCGCGGTCGTCGCCGCGGCGTGGCTCTACGCGCTGCTGCCCGGCGCGCTGTTGCTCGGCCCGCGGCTGCTGGTGCCGTCGCTGGAGGTCGTCCTGCTGGTTGCGTTGATCGCGACCAATCCGGTCCGGCTGACCCGGCAGACCAAGATCTCGCGGATCGCATCGGTGGTGCTGGCTGCGATCACTGCCGCGGCCAACCTCGGCGCTCTGGGACTGCTCATCAACCAGTTGGTGGCTTCGTCCGTGTCGAACGGAAAAGGGCTGCTACTGGCGGCGCTCCAGGTCTGGGTCACGAACGTCATCGCCTTCGGCTTGATCTACTGGGAACTGGACCGGGGCGGCCCTGTCGCCCGCACCCAATTGACCCGGAACGAGATCCCGGTGGCCGATCTGAGGTTCTCCCACGACGAGGATCGCGACACGGTGGTCGAGGTATCCCGGGGATCGAGCAAGGTCGCCGACTGGATGCCGACCTTCGTCGACTACTTCTATCTATCCGTCACCAACTCGAGCGCTTTCGGACCGACCGACACCATGCCGTTGTCGAGCCGCTTCAAAATCTTGATGGCCGTTCAGGCCACGGCCGCCCTGCTGACCTCGCTGCTCGTCATCGCCAGAGCGGTCGGCGCCCTCACCTGATCGGCTGACCCGATCGTTTCCGACCACGCCGTCACCTGGACGACTGCACCGCCGTCAGACGGCGGCTGGCTCCTTCCCCTTCCGGTGCATGGTGTCCATCGTCATGTCCTCGAGTTCCATGCCCTTGGTCTCCGGAATCTTGGCCAGCACGAAGAAGAAGGACAGGAGGGCGAACAGTGCGTAGAGCGCGTAGGCGAGACCGAGCGAGAAATCGCGCAGCGGGGGAAAGGACACGGTGATCACGAAATTGACGACCCAATTGGCAGCGGTCGCCAGCGCCATTGCCAGTGCCCGGATCCGGTTGGGGAACATCTCGCCGAGCAGCACCCACATCACCGGCCCCCACGAGGCGCCGAAGAACACCACGAACAGGTTGGCGCCGATCAGTGTGGAGATGCCCCAGAAGCCGGACAGCTGCGGTGTCAACACGCCTTTGGAATCCGCAACCAGGGTCGCCTGAGCGAAACCCAGGGCCATCACCGCCAGGGTGACGAACATGCCGGCCGACCCGATCAACAGCAGTCGGCGCCGACCCACCCGGTCCACCAGCAGGATCGCGACGACGGTGACCACCACGTTGGTCACCGAGGTGATCACCGACGCGGTGTAGGAGAACGAATCGGCGAAACCGACGGACTTCCACAGCGAGGTGGAGTAGTAGAAAATGACGTTGATGCCGACCAGCTGCTGGAAAGCGGCCAGCAGGATGCCGACCCACACCAATGGATGCAGACCGAAGCGCTTGCCGCGCAAGTCCTTGAACGAGGCCTTGTCGTCCCGGACCAGCGACTTCCGGATGTCGTTGATACGGGTCTCGACCTGGTCCGGCGTCTCGCCCAGAACGCGGCGCAAGATCTTCCCAGCGGCCTGGTCCTTGCCCCGGGCTATCAGGAATCGCGGCGACTCCGGAATGCCCAGCGACAGCACACCGTAGATGATCGACGGCACCACGCCGACCAGGAACATCCAGCGCCAGGCTTCCAGGCCCAACCACTTCACGCCCAGCGCGCCGCCGCTACCGCCGGCGAGCCAGGCGTCGGACAGGAGTGCCACGAAAATGCCCAGCACGATGGCCATCTGCTGCAGCGAAGCCAGCCTCCCTCGCAGGGCGGCCGGCGAGATCTCCGAGATGTAGGTGGGTCCGATGACCGAGGCGACGCCGATCCCGAGGCCACCGATGAACCGCCAGATACCGAGGTCCCACGCAGAGAAGGAGATTCCCGACCCGATCGAGGAGACGAAGAACAGGATGGCGCCCAGAAGCATCACCTTCGGACGGCCCCAGCGGTTGGCAAGCATCCCGGCGTACCAGGCGCCGACCGCCGAACCGATCAGGGCGATGGCCACCACGAACCCGGTGATGCCGGAGCCAAGACCGAAGTGGTTTTTGATGGAATCCACCGCGCCGTTGATGACGGAGGTGTCGAAACCGAACAGGAACCCGCCGACAGCAGCGGCGATCGAGATTCCGACGGCGCGCGCCGGATGGCGCTCCCCGTCGTCGATATCGACCCCACGACGTGCGTCACCTTCGCCAAACGGTGTGCTGTCGACCATGATCGGACCTCCCTTTCAACCGTTGCCGACGTGGCCTCGGGTACTGCCAGGCCTGCGGGACACTATCGCCCATCACCCGCCGGTCGACGTTCGGGGCGGTCACAGTTCGGTCGTCGTCTGATTTGCATCCATTCGCCGACAGCGTCGGCGGCATCCACTCGATTGCGCGCAATGGGTGCGTCCGCAGCCGACCTCAGTGCCTGGGTGACTGCGCTCCTGCTGGGACGCGTGATGAAGTCTGAAGGGTGGCACGGAACGCCATCATCGGTGACGACAACTCCTTCGCCGGTGGCGCGGTCGGTGCGCTCACATTGGTGGTGGTCAATACGGTGGTCGACCGACTGGCATCGCGGGACTGCAACGGCAATTGGACCGGATAGAGGCCTCGCTGACCGGCAGAACCGGCTCTTGAGCCATCCTGCGGGTGGGAATAGTGCGCAGCGCGACAGAGTTGCGGAGTGTCGTGGTGAGAAAACTGCTGACGTTTCCGAATCCGGTGAACGAGTACGCCGCTCGCGTGGTGGCCGGGCTGGTGGTGGTGTTATCGGTCCTCACCATGGCGCTCCGCACCGAGTGGCTCCTTTGGCCGCTGGCCGTCGGATTCCTGCTGCGGTTGGCTTCCGGTCCGCGCTTCTCCCCGTTCGGTCTGCTGGCCACCCGCATCATCGCGCCGCGCCTCGGACCACCCCGGCTGGTGCCCGGACCACCGAAGCGATTCGCGCAGGCCATCGGAGCGGTTCTGTCCACGGCTGCCCTTGTCGCGTTCTACCTGGGATCCTCCACGCTTGCCTGGGTGTTGGTCGGCCTGATCTCGGTGGCTGCTTTCCTGGAGTCGGCCTTCGGGCTCTGCCTGGGTTGCGTCGCCTTCGGACGACTGCAGGCCATCGGCCTGATACCCGCTTCGGTGTGCGAGGCCTGCAACGACATCCGGTTGCGCAGCAGATCACGGACCGCCGGCGGCTCCGGCTGATTCGGGCAGTCGCTCTGGATCCGGGCGCGCACTGAGAACGCTCGGCAAGAACGGCTCGTGAGTATTCAGCGGTGTCCCCACGCAGGCGAACCAGGCACGGCGCCACGCTCGTCGATCACCAGTCTGTGCGGATTGGCGCCGCCTAGCGTTTCACCACCTGACTTCCGGGCGGTGAGCAACCAGAGTTCGTCCCTTGCCGGTGCCCCGGCAGGTTGGAGACTGTCCTTGTATGCGATCTGACGACCGTGCGGCATTCTGCCAGCCGCCGGCGGACCCGTGGGCGGGTTTGTCGGCGTTGCCCCGCTAGCGTGGCAGTCATGACGCAGACCCTCGAACCGCAACAACAGGTTCTGACGCGGGTGGAAGGTCGACTCGGCCACCTCACCCTG
>JBPCPG010000117.1:0-6161 GCA_050999445.1 Nakamurella sp.
CCGGCGCGCCACCGGCGATCCTGTACACCTCGCCGCCGGTGGTGGATCGGATGAACGTGCCGTCCGGCACCATTCGTCGCAGGTGCGACCAGATCCCAGGGTGTCCGGCCATGCTCACCGCGGCGGCATCGACGAGAGTTGACGGCCGGGATCCGCCGAAGTGGGCCCAGCTGGCCACGTAAACGGGCGCTCCGCCGACGGTTCGGAACACCTGCCCGCTGCCGGACGCGGTGAGATAGGTGCCGTCGGCGGGGGTTACGCGCAGGTGAGACCAGTGGCCGGAGTGGCCGGCGTTGGCCACGGCTGCCGCGTCGACCAGGACGCTGGGGTGTTGGCCGCCCACAGCAGACCAGACGTGAAGGTAGATCGGCGCGCCGCCGGCGATTCGGTAGACCGCGCCACGGCCGCTCGCGGTGATGAAGGTGCCGTCGGCGGGTACGGCGCGCAATGTTCTCCACTGGGTGGCACTCAGGACTTTGACCGGTTTGCTCCCACCGAACGGTGCCCAGCTACTGACATACACCGGGGCACCGCCGACGAGGCGGTAGACCGCGGTGGTGCCGGTGAGCCGGATGAAATCCCCGGATTTCGGCGGTGCCGGCGGAGGCGGGGGAGCGGCGACCACTCGGCGCGAGGCCTGGATCGTCCGGGCCGCGAAGGACGCGGTGGCTCGCGCCGGATCCGCATAGGTGTAGCTGTTCTGCAGGATGGCGACGTAGTAACGATCGGTGTATCCGACGGAGTTGATCACATTGCTGGCGCTGGACCAGAACTGGTCGTTACCCCAGCCCTGCTTGGAGCCATGGGTTCCAGACAGCGAGTTCATCCCGAAGGCCTGGTTGAAGCCGTCGGAGCCCGACGGCGCCACCGCTGCCATCACCGGTAGCAACCAGGGCCCCACCTGCGCATCCCGACCGGCACGGTACAGAAAGGTCGTCATGTCGGCTGCGGTGATCCGGGCGGCCCCCCAGTGCCCGACCCGATCGGTCGCGTTGATGGTGGAGCGCATGCCGTAGCGGGCCGCGATGGTGGGGATGGCGGCAGAACTGAAGTAGGCGTTGGCGGTCGAGTCGTCGGAGTACCTGATCATGTAGCTCAGGTCGGCCAGCACTCCGGCGGACTGGTGCTGATATCCGCCGACCAGCACCAGGTAGTAGGCGGCCAGCATGAGCTTCATGATGGATTCGGAAGCCACCTGAGTGCCGGAGCTCGATTGCGCGAGCACCGCTCCGGAACTGCGGTCGAGCACGCTCAGGTAGTCATTGACGCCGTTGGCCGCGGCTTCCGAGTGGGCCGTGGCGACCGCCTGCGCCGGCGTCAGGGTGCCGGCGGCCAGAGCGGTCAGCACCGATCGAACGGCGCTGCCCTCGGCGCCGGCCACGATCGGTGATCGGAGCTGCGTAGCCGTGGAACTCGACGCCGCCGTGGCGGTTCCAGAAATAAGGGCTGCGCTTCCAGGGGTCAGTGCCGCCGGAAGAGCAGCCGTTGCGCAGGTGATGGAAAGCACCACGCACGTGACGACGCTGACGGCAACGAATCTCTTGCTCAAAAGGTCCCCTTTGATCGGCCGGCAACCCGAATTTAGTCGACCCCGGACCATTGCGCTCGCCCGCGGCGATCCGACACGTACGGAAGTCACCTAGAATCGCGTGGTTGAGGCAATCGGCGTCGACGTCCAGCCGGGTCGACCCGGACAGGATCGGCTCGGACCGGGTCAGAAGGAGACCGGGTCGCAAGGATCAGTGCAGTCCAGGAGTGGCTCGCCCCCGGGCGTCGAACCACCGGACCGTGCTTTGCCGAATGCGCCGCCGTACGCCAGCCCTGACCGACCGCGAAGTCATTCACCCGAGGAGTCCTGCACGTGAAGAGCACCGTCGAACACCTGAACCCGACCAGGGTCAAACTCTCCGTCGAGGTTCCGTTCGACGAACTGAAGCCGCATTTCGACAAGGCCTACGGTGCGCTCGCCGGCACCGTCCGCATTCCCGGTTTCCGCCCGGGCAAGGTGCCGTCGAAGATTCTCGACGCCAGGCTCGGCCGCGGCACGATTCTCTCGGAGGTGGTGAACGATGCAGTGCCGGCGAAGTACGGCCAGGCGGTGACCGAGGCGAATCTGAATCCGTTGGGCCAGCCCGAGATCGAGGTCACCCGGATCGACGACGGTGACACGCTCGCCTTCACCGCCGAGGTCGATGTGCGCCCCGAGATCGTGCTCCCTTCCATCGAGAGCATCGAAGTTCAGGTCGATGACGTCGAGGTGACCGAGGCCGACATCGACGAGCAGGTCGACGTGCTGCGTGAGCGTTTCGCGGCGGTCACCCCTGTCGAGCGGGCTGCCATCGACGGCGACTCGGTGAACATCGACCTCCGGGCCGTGGTGGACGGACAGGACCTTCCGGACGCCAGCACCGATGGGTTGACCTACAAGATCGGCACCGGCGATCTGGTCGACGGACTGGACTCCGCACTTGTCGATCTCTCCGCAGGTGAGACGGCGAACTTCACCACCGCGCTGGTGGCCGGTGAGCACGCCGGTCAGGAGGCCGAGGTCACGGTGACGCTCAACGGCGTCTCCGAGCGCACGCTGCCGGAGGTCGACGACGACTTCGCCCAGCTTGCGAGCGAATTCGACACGGTCGCGGAAATGCGCGACGACCTCGTCGAGCGGGTACGCAGGGTCAAGAATCTCACCCAGGGTAGCCAGGCGCGGGACAAGGTACTGGAAGCACTGCTGGAGGCGACGGACATTCCGGCCCCGGCCGGCATCGTGCAGTCCGAATACGAAGCTCGTCAGCACGACGCCGTGCACTCCTTCGACCACGACGAGGCGCAGCTGAACAGCTACCTCGAAGGTGAGGGTCAAACGCGCGAGGAATTCGACGCCGAGACAAGAACAGCGGCGGAACAGGCGGTCCGGACCCAGTTGCTGCTCGACGCGCTGGCCGAATCGCAGGGCGTCGGGGTCAGCCAGGAGGAGTTCACCGAGCGAATCCTCTACAACGCCGAGCGTTTCGGGGTCGCTCCCGACGAGTACTTCAAGCGGCTGCAGGACGACAATCAACTGGGTGCCGTCATCGCGGACGTGCGCCGCGGCAAGGCGTTGGCCACGGCGGTCCAACTCGTCAAGGTCACGGACGCATCCGGGAACACACTCGACATCGCCGCCCTTTTCGGAGTGGAGGTCGTCGAAGAGGACGAGGACGAGGACGGCGTCGTCGAGGGGAGCTCCACCGACGTGACGGCAGTCCTGGACACTCCGGTGGACACGGCAGCGGTCGAAGGTATTCCGTCCGCCGACGAGGAGACCGAAGCCGAAGCCAGGTAGTCGACCGACCGGAGCCGGTGCGGTGCCCGTGGTCACGCCGTCAGCGAACAGCTGACGCAACGGGCATCGCGTCGGCTCCTTCGTCGTTACTGTCGGAGACGTCGTTCCAGATCCACCCGACGAGCGGTCTTCACCCAGCATCGGGCCATCCCGCCCAGATTCCCTACGTCCGCCAGATTTCCCACTTCTTCAGCCAGATTTCCCACTTCTTCAGGAGGAGACGTCAGTGAGCCAACGTTCCACGCTTGCGGGCTTGACGGCCATCGAGAGCGCAGCACCAGAGATCCTGCCCGCCGTGATGCGTGGCACCCCGGGGCTTTCGCTGTCGGATTCGGTGTCGGAGCGACTGCTTCGCGAGCGGATCATCATCCTCGGTTCCGAAGTACGCGACACCAACGCCAACGAGATCACCGCCCAGTTGCTCCTGCTGGCCGCCGAAGATCCTGAGAAAGACATCACCCTCTACATCAATTCTCCCGGCGGCAGTGTCACCGCCGGCATGGCCATCTACGACACCATGATGCTGATCGAGCCGGACGTGGCGACCACCGCGATGGGCCTCGCGGCGTCGATGGGCCAGTTCCTGCTCACCGCCGGCGCTCCCGGCAAGCGAGCGGCTCTGCCGCACGCCCGCATCCTGATGCACCAGCCGAGCGCCGGTGTCGGTGGTACGTCGTCCGACATCGCTATCCAGGCAGACATGCTGAACAAGTCGAAGCTGGAGATGGCGGAGTTGATCGCTGCGCACACCGGGCAGACCGTGGAGCGCATCACCGTGGACTCCGACCGGGACCGCTGGTTCACTGCTCAGGAGGCCTTGGAGTACGGGTTCATCGACAAGGTCGTTGCGCGGGCCGCCGAGAGCCCCGGCAACGCCGCCGCCGCCGACGGGCCGGCCAAACCGGTCAAGTAGCACCCGGACGGACCCGTATCCACACCTCCCGACGTCACAGAGAGAAGTCCATCCAGATGAACCGTCCCGGCCACCAGATGCCTTCGGGTGTCGCACATGGCAACGCGATGAATCTTCCGCAAGCCCGCTACATCCTGCCGTCCTTCGTCGAGCGAACGAGCTACGGCGTCAAGGAGTCGAATCCCTACAACAAGCTCTTCGAGGAGCGCATCATCTTCCTCGGTGTGCAGATCGACGACGCTTCCGCCAATGATGTGATGGCCCAGCTGCTGACTCTCGAGTCCACCGACCCGGACCGCGAGATCACCATCTACATCAACTCGCCCGGCGGTTCGTTCACGTCGATGTCGGCGATCTACGACACCATGCAGTTCGTCCGACCGCACATTCGCACCGTTTGCCTCGGCCAGGCCGCCTCCGCCGCCGCGGTCCTGCTCGCCGCCGGCTCGAAGGGCATGCGCATGGCGCTGCCGAACTCGCGCATCCTGATCCACCAGCCGGCCACCGAGGGCGTCTACGGTCAGGTCTCCGATCTGGAGATCCAGGCCAAGGAGATCCAGCGGATGCGGAACTCGCTGGAGGAGATCCTCTCCAGGCACTCGAACAAGACGCCGGAGGAAGTGCGGCTGGACATCGAGCGGGACAAGATCCTGACCGCGGTCGAGGCCAAGGCGTACGGCCTGGTGGACGACGTTCTGGAGTACCGCAAGATCGACGTCTGATTCTCGATCGGCGGGAGAGCCGGTGGGCGAGATCCTCGAATCGGTCGACCCGTCCGCCCGTGGCGCGACTCATCCCCTGCGACCCGGTGACCCCACCGATGTGAGCCCACCGTCGTGTCGCGACCGGCAAACCTGCGCCGGGCGGCGCGGTACCGGGTACCGTCGACAGGGCATCACAGCGCCGACAGCGCAGATCGTTGCCCTTGGCGTGCTGGCAGGTTGCTGCAGCGCCCCGGCCCCGCACATCGTGCGCAGACGAGAAGTTCACCACTACGGGATGCGGCCAACGGCCTCGTCCAAGATCGAGAGGGCTCATGGCGCGCATCGGCGATGGAGGCGACCTACTGAAGTGCTCCTTCTGCGGAAAGAGCCAGAAGCAGGTCCGCAAGCTGATCGCCGGTCCTGGCGTCTACATCTGCGACGAATGCATCGATCTCTGCAACGAAATCATCGAAGAGGAGTTGGCCGAGACCAGCGAGGTGAAGCTCGACGACCTGCCGAAGCCGACTGCCATCCGCGAATACCTGGATCAGTACGTCATCGGTCAGGACACCGCGAAGAAGGCGTTGTCGGTCGCGGTCTACAACCACTACAAGCGGATCCAGGCGGGTCCTGATCGTGGGCCGGAGCCGGTCGAGCTGGCGAAGTCGAACATTCTCATGCTCGGTCCGACGGGATGCGGCAAGAACTACCTCGCCCAGACCCTGGCCAAGATGCTCAACGTACCGTTCGCGATCGCCGACGCGACCGCGCTGACCGAGGCCGGCTACGTGGGTGAGGACGTCGAGAACATCCTGCTCAAGTTGATCCAGGCGGCGGACTACGACGTCAAGCGGGCGGAGACCGGCATCGTCTACATCGACGAGGTCGACAAGATCGCCCGTAAGTCCGAGAATCCGTCGATCACCCGGGACGTCTCGGGCGAGGGCGTGCAACAGGCACTGTTGAAGATATTGGAGGGCACGCAGGCCTCGGTACCGCCGCAGGGTGGACGAAAGCACCCTCATCAGGAATTCATCCAGATCGACACCACCAACGTTCTGTTCATCGTGGCCGGCGCTTTCGCGGGCCTGGAGAAGATCGTGGGCGAGCGGGTCGGCAAGCGCGGCCTCGGGTTCGGTGCGGAGATCCGCTCGAAGTACGACATCGATGCTTCGGACATCTTCTCCGACGTCATGCCCGAGGACCTGATCAAGTTCGG